>JAITSU010000006.1 GCA_031287525.1 Zoogloeaceae bacterium
GTAACTTCATCCGCGCCCTGCTCGTCGTAGCGACGGGCGATTTCCACCGGATCGCCCGCGTCGCGCAGTTCGACAAAATTGGTACCCTTGACCACGCGACCAGCGGTGACATCAAGGCAGGGGATGATGCGTTTGGCAAGCATAGAAAAACTTTTTGAACAGCCCTTTGGGGCGACATGATGCAAGGCGGAGATGTTATCACGCGAAGCTTAGGCGTGGTGACGGGGCAACATTGAAGGGTAGGGCGTGCTCTCCGAGCGCGCCGTTTGTGTACTGGCGGTATCGTAGATGCCGCCCCGCCTTTATTGTAGGGGCAGGTTTCAAACCTGCCCGTCGTTGCGACACCGTGGTGGTTCAGGGCGGGTTTGAAACCCGCCCCTACGACGCAGCCAAAGCCTCAAGGCGTCGCACGTTTTCAATCTGTGGTTTCAAGGCGCGCGCTACGGTTTTGAGGTCGTAGTCGACTTGCAGGTTCATCCAGTATTGCGGCGATTGCCCGAACGCCTTGCCGATGAGGTGCGCCAGTTCCGCCGTGACGGGGCGCGTCCCGTTGATGACATGCGATACGCGCATGGCAGACACGCCGATGTTGCGGGCAAATTGGGCTTGCGACAATCCGATTTCCGTCAGAATTTCCAGCAGGAACTTACCCGGATGGATGGCGGGAAGTCCGTTTGTGATTTTAGTCATGGTCTTGTTGCCTCGTGTTTAGTGGTCATCAACAATTTCCACATCGTAAGCATTGCCTTCAAAAAAACGGAAGCACACGCGCCAGCGGTCATTGACGCGGATACGCCATTGCTCATCCCTGTCGCCGGACAACCTTTCCAGATGGTTGGAAGGCGGGCTACGCAAGTCTTCAACACTCGTTGCCGCATGAAGTTGCGACAAGCGCATGGCGGCGCGTTTTTGAATCTCCTTCTGGAACTTGCGTGACTTCCCTGTTGCAAAAAAAGCTTCCGTTTCCGGGTCAGCGAAGGTCTGAATCATGATGAACGAATTTTCGTTGTAATGGGAAATATCGTAAATATTTTGTTTACGAAGGTCAAGCTCCGCAACGATAGACTGCCTGTTCCACGCCCGCCAAACGCTTATCTTGAGATTTCTTCTAATTTCTTCTAATTTCTCTTGCCCTCCACGATGTGATCATCTATGATGAGCTTATCGAACGAACATAAGGAGAAGCAAACATGCAATATGAAAGAGTAATACTGGAACTGCTCGAAAGGGTGGCGAGGCTTGAGGACGAGGTTGCCACACTCAAAGAAAGCGCATCTTTGAGTAACGAGTCATTTGATGGGGAAGGCGTCTCTCCAGAAAGTCGCTTTGCCGATGAGCCAAGAATGATAACCAACGGTAGGGACACCACAAAGTACATGCTGGACGGCAAGCATTATGGTAAGGGTAGGCTTGTTCTTGCCGTCGTTCAAAAATATGTGACAGAGCATCCTGGCATCACGGCTGAAGAACTTATGTCTAAATTCGACAAAAGTCTTCAAGGTTCATTGGGTGTCATCAGAACACTTAACAATGCGATGATGTCATATGCAGAGTATGAGCGACGCTTTTTTGCAGCTGACGGAGAAACCATCCGTACAACTTCAGATGTATGCGTCGTCTGTTCGCAGTGGGGCATTTTCAATATAAAACGCTTCATCACAAGAGCAAAGCAGTTAGGTATTGATGTCACGGTTATAGAATAGGGAGATTGAAAATGAAAGATGAATTATTTCGTAAATGGCTTGAAAGTGTAGACAGGCGACCAATTGCTCAGGTGCGTGATAACATCGCAAGGGTTCGCCGTATTGAACAAGAGATGAGGAATAATCTTGACATTGAGTATGGGAAAGATTGTTGCGTGTCTGTAATCGAGGATTTGAATGTAGACAATACGCATCTTCTCAATCAAACACGTTTACCTAGAAAAATGGAAGGATTATCTTCACTCAAAACAGCAGTGAGAAAATATGTGAAATTTTGTGGCTGGCATTCTAGGCAGCCCTAACAACAAAGGATGCGTGATGTTCTACCAAAAATATGGGGTACAAATCCCTCAAGATAGCCGTTCTTGCAGCGAGTGCGACGCGGCAGTTTTTAGCGGATCAACGGAGCAAATAACTTAAAAACGTCAATTCATGGGTATGACTTCGATGTGGTATTTGATAATGAGCCAGTGGATGGTTTTGCGGATTGGAGCAGGATTATAGCCTATGGTGGTGGTAAATACAATGCTGTGGAGTGTGTCATTGAGATGTCTTTAGAAGATGGGAAAATTGCAAGAAGGCAGTGTGACTATTAATACTGCTATCCAATAGAACCTCTTGCAAAACGTCACATTTTCACGAGATTGTTTATGGTTTATCAGAGGCAGCATTCTGATGCTGATTCCTGGGTTCTTATAGAAGTACGAATGTGCCGCATTTCTAGTTTGTGCGTTAAAGTGGCGAATTTCGTGCGTTTTTCTTCATTCTTTCCGACTCAATATCAGATTTTCGTCTTTTCATGTGATTTATAGATTTCAAGTCATCGGGGCTTCGCTCTGGCAGATTTGCATGTTTGCGTAGTTCGTGAACCAATTCTGATGCTTCAATACCAAGGGTTGCGTACTGAAGTTGTCGTTCTTCAAATTCCAATTCATGAGGAGGGTCGCTCACATCCCAAGCACGATAAATAGCTTGCTCTGCAATTTCAGCTTTGTGCGGAAAGTTGAAGATGTCGTATACGAGCTTTGCTGGTAGCGACTTCCACTCAACATTAAGCGACAACGGGTCAAATGTCGGTTCTTTTACTTGACGTGTGAGTTCGTCAACTCGGTTAGGGTCTTCATCGTCGCCGATTCCATCGTCTTTAACCACCTTCTCGCACTGAAACATATATCGTTCGAGTTTGTATGAAATCAGAATAGATGCATATTCGGCATCTTTTTTTGCTTTTCGACTTTGAAACCACCATTCTCCAATCAAAGTCAATGCTGCACCGAGAATGACACCCACAAATCCGATGATGGACTCCATGTTCTACTCCCTAATTCCAGTCTTTTGTTCCTCGATCTGCCAACTCCTGCGCTGCCTTGAAATCCAGCGAGCCGTCATAAATGGCGCGTCCGGCGATGGTGGCGAAGATGCCTTCGCTTTCTACCGCGCAGAGGGCGCGCACGTCGTCGAGCGAGGATAAGCCGCCGGAGGCGATGACGGGGATGGTGAGGGATTGCGCCAGATGTACGGTGGCGTCGATGTTGATGCCGGTGAGCATTCCGTCGCGCCCGATGTCGGTGTAGACGATGGCTTCGACGCCGTAATCTTCGTATTTTTTCGCCAAATCAACGACTTCATGCCCGGTGAGTTTTGACCAGCCTTCGGTCGCCACTTTGCCGTCTTTGGCGTCCAGCCCGACGATGACATGACCGGGGAAGGCGGTGCAGGCGTCGCGTAAAAAACCGGGGTTTTTTACGGCGGCCGTGCCGATGATGACATAGCTCAACCCCGCGTCCAGACAGCGTTCGATGGTATCCAGATCGCGGATGCCGCCGCCCAGTTGCACGGGGATGCTGTCGCCCACTTCATTCAGAATGGCGAGAATGGCGTTTTTGTTTCTGGGCGCGCCCGCAAACGCGCCATCGAGGTCGACCAAGTGCAGGCGGCGCGCGCCCGCATCCAGCCAATGCCTGACCTGTTCGGCGGGCGATTCGGAAAAGACAGTGACCTGTTCCATCAGGCCTTGCTTTAAGCGGACGCACTGTCCGTTTTTGAGATCAATGGCGGGAATGAGCAGCATGGCATTGAGCAATATAAAAATGAAAGTGGAATTAAATCAGGGCTGCCAGGAGACGAAATTTCGCAATAGTCGCAAACCGTCGCGGGCGCTTTTTTCCGGGTGAAATTGAACGGCGAAGATATTAGCCCGCCCTATCGAAGAGGTAAAGGGGATGCCATATTCGCAGATGCCGGTGGTCAGCGCGGCGTCGGCGGGGTGCACACAGTAGCTATGCACGAAATAAAACCGCGCGTTGTCGGCAATGCCTGCCCAAAGCGGGTGCGGCTGAATTTGCTGAACCTGATTCCAGCCCATGTGCGGCACTTTTAGACGCGAACCGTCGGGGGCAAGCATTTTTTCTTCCGGGAAGCGGCATACGTCGCCCGCGAAAATGCCCAGACCGGCGGTGTTGCCTTCGTCGCTATGACAAAAGAGCATTTGCAACCCGATGCAGATGCCGAGAAAGGGTTTTTCCGCCGCCGCTTGCAAGACGGCGGGGCGTAAGCCCCGCGCGTCCAGTTCCGCCATGCAATCCGGCATCGCGCCTTGTCCGGGAAAAACCACGCGATGGGCGGCGGCGACGACGGCAGGGTCGGAAGTGACCCGCACTTCTTCGCCAGCGGCAACATGCGAGAGCGCCTGATACACCGAGCGCAGGTTGCCCATGCCGTAGTCAATGACGGCAATGCTCATATTTACAGCACCCCTTTGGTCGAAGGCGTGACGCCCGCCATGCGCGCGTCCGGCGTGACGGCTACGCGCAGGGCGCGACCGAACGCCTTGAAAATGGTTTCCGCCTGATGGTGGGCGTTCGCGCCCTTCAGATTGTCGATGTGCAGGGTGATACCGGCGTGATTGACCAGACCTTGAAAAAACTCGCGCACCAGTTCCACGTCGAACAGCCCGACCGTTTCGCGGGTGAAATCCACGTTGATGAACAGTCCGGGGCGACCGGAGAGGTCAATCACCACGCGCGACAAGGCTTCATCCAGCGGCACATAAGCCAGACCGTAACGGGTCAGCCCCTTTTTGTCGCCCCAGGCGCGGGCGAGCGCCTGCCCCAGGGTAATGCCGATGTCTTCGACGGTGTGATGGTCGTCAATCTGCAAATCGCCCTTGGCCTCAATGTCGAGGTCGATGAGACCATGCCGCGCGATCTGGTCGAGCATGTGGTCGAGGAAGGGGACGCCGGTAACAAACCGGCCCTGACCGGAACCATCCAGATTGAGGCGCACGACAATCCGGGTTTCCAGGGTGTTGCGGGAAACTTCAACTTGACGCATAGCGAATGACCCAGAGTTTCAAGAGGCAGCCATGATACCATTTTGACCTTTCAGATTCGTTGCAAAAAACGTCATGAGCCAGTTTTGGAGCGCCGTCGTGCACGGCTTGAAACCATATAGTCCGGGCGAGCAACCCAGGCTCGCCCAACTCATCAAACTCAACACCAACGAAAACCCCTATCCGCCTTCGCCCAAGGCGCTCGCCGCCATTCGCGCCACGCTGGGGGAAGATGGCTGCATTCTTGCCCGCTATCCTGACCCGGCGGGCGACCGCCTCAAAACCGCCATCGCCTGTTATTACGAGCGCGTTCTCACACAAACGCGGCTCACGCCCCAACAAATTTTCGTCGGCAACAGTTCTGATGAAGTGCTGTCGACTTTGTTTCAAGCCTTGTTCCGGCATGAATCCCCGATTCTGCTGCCGGATGTGACGTACAGCTTTTATCCGGTCTATTGCGGGCTGTATGGCATCGCTTATGAGGAAATTCCGGTCGACGAAAATTTCGCCATTCGCGTTGCCGACTATCAGGGCAAAGCCAATGGCGGCATCATTTTCCCCAATCCCAACGCCCCGACGGGCAGGGCGCTGCCGCTTGCCGATATCGAGCGCGTCGTCAGCGCCAACCCGCAATCGGTCGTGGTGGTTGACGAAGCCTACGTGGATTTCGGCGCGGAGACCGCCATCGGGCTGGTGAATCGTTATTCCAATCTGCTGGTGGTACAAACCCTCTCCAAATCGCGCGCGCTGGCGGGGCTGCGGGTGGGTTTCGCCGTCGGGCATCCTGACCTCATTGAGGGGCTGGAACGGGTCAAAAACTGTTTCAACTCCTACCTGCTCGACCATCTGGCGCTGGCGGGCGCGGCTGCCGCGCTGGATGATGTGGAATGGTTTGAACAGAATCGCCAGAAAATCATCATGAGCCGCGAAAGCCTCACCGCAGAACTTGGCGAATTGGGCTTTCAGGTCATTCCCTCGCAAGCCAATTTCATTTTCGCCCACCATCCCGCCCACGACGCCGCGACGCTGGCGCAACAACTGCGCGAACGGCATATCATCGTGCGCCACTTCAAACTGCCGCGCATCGACGGCTACCTGCGAATCAGCATCGGCACACCGGAAGAATGCGCCGCGCTCATCGACGCGCTGAACCACATTCTCAACCCACAATAAAGGAAGACAACATGAGTCACGACCCCAAAGCCGTAGATGAAGCGATTCGTTCGCGCCACTCCATGCGCCGCTACCTGTCCACGCCGGTTTCCAGAGACGTGGTGACGCGGCTTTTAGACCTCGCCGCCTGTGCCCCTTCCGGCACCAATGTGCAACCCTGGAAGGTCTACGCCCTCGCGGGCGACGCGCGCAAGGCGCTTTCCGACGCCATCCTCGAACAATACAATCAGGGCATCAAGGAAGGGCGCGAATTCGACTATTACCCGAAAGAATGGAGCGAACCCTGGTTGTCACGCCGCCGCAAGGTCGGGCTTGGCTTGTACAGCCTTTTGAACATCGGCAAGGGCGACAAGGAACGCATGAAGGAACAAACCGGACGCAATTACCAGTTTTTCGGCGCGCCAGTGGGACTCATCCTGACGATGGACCGGCAACTTGGGCGCGGCATGTTTCTGGATTACGGCATCTTCATCGGCAACTTCATCACCGCCGCCCGCGCCCGTGGGTTGGACACCTGCGTACAAGCCGCCTTTGCTGACTACCCCGAAACCGTGCGCCGCCACCTGAACATCGGCGACAACGAAATCATCGTGAGCGGCATCGCCTTGGGCTACGCTGACCCGAACGCGCCGGAAAACACCCTGATTGCCGAACGCGAAGCCGTAGATGCCTTCACCAGCTTCCGTGGGTTTTAAGCGGCTCTGCCTTTTCCTCTGCCTGTTGCTCCTGCCATCCGCCAGCCACGCCTGGAACGGGGCGGGGCATCGGCAGATTGCGGCATTGGCGTGGGAAGAAATGAGCGCGGAGAACCGCCAGAAGGTCGCTGCCCTGCTGCGCCAGCATCCCGACTATCCGCGCTGGCGGCAACGCCAGCAAAAAAACGACCCCAAAGGCGACCCCGACTATGGCGTATTTCTCGAAGCCTCGACCTGGGCAGACGAAATTCGCGGCGACACGCGCTTCTACGGCGCAAAAGACGCCCCCACGCCGCGCCTCAACGGGTTCCCCGACATGCGTCGACATAGCGACTGGCACTACCGCGACGCGGGCGGCGGCAACATCGACAGCGCCTTGAAAAAACTGGCGTCCGACCTCGCGCATGGCAATCGCGCCGCAAAAATCTACGCCCTTCCCTGGCTCATCCACCTCGTCGGCGACATCCACCAACCCCTGCACTGCGGCGGCAAAAACGACCGGGGCGGCAACCAGACGACCATCATCAACCCCGCCAGAAGCAAACGCCCCGAAATGTCCCTGCACAAATACTGGGACGACCTGCCAGGCCCGCACTGGCAACGCGGAAAATATCTGAGCGATGCGCTAAACAAACTGCGCCGTCTGCCCCCGCCATCCCAAGCCGAACCCGTCGGAGACGTAAACCGCTGGTACTCCGAAAGCCGTGAACTGCTGGCAAAACAGGTCTACCCCCCGCGCAAAAAAATCAGCGCAGCCTTCCAGAAACACGCGGAAACAGTCGCCGCACAGCGCGTCAGCGCGGCGGGGAGAAGATTGGGAAGGTGGTTGAACCGCTTGTTGTGATACCGACGCGATGCGTCGCATTTTGACGCACGCAGGCAAATAATGGTTTCCGTACATCACTCAGGAGACCATTATGATTAACCTCATCACCGCCGCCTTTAACGCGGATTTGCCTCTCTTCATCTGGGGACAACCTGGAATCGGCAAATCGGATTTCGTGCGTCAAGCTGCCGCCAAAGCGGGCTGGACGGAAGAGCGCAAAGCGTTTATCGACGTGCGCCTCTCCCAGATGGAGCCGGTCGATTTGCGCGGTCTTCCCGTGCCGGATATGAACGCCCGCAAAACCGACTGGCTGCCCCCCGTATGGCTACCGTTTGAGGGTAGCGATTGGGCGGATGCGGGTGTGCTCTTTCTCGACGAAGCCTCCAGCGCTTCGCCCTCGGTACAAGCCGCCGCTTATCAACTGGTGCTTGACCGGCAACTGGGCGAAGCCAAACTGAAAAAAGGCTGGCGATTGGTGCTGGCGGGCAACCGCGTGACCGATGGCGGCGTGGCTTTCCGGCTCGCCATGCCACTGGCAAACCGGATGCTGCATGTGGAAGCTCGGCCCTCGCTGGATGACTGGACAGATTGGGCAATCGACAGCGGTATTCATCAGGATATTATCGGTTTTGTCACGCTGCGCCCGTCGCTCCTCAGCACCTTCAGCGACGCCCTGAAATCGAAGAAAACCGCCTTTGCCACGCCGCGCTCATGGGTGATGGTTTCCACCATTCTGCGAGCATCCGCCACCACCAAGCCGGAAACCATCGAAAAACTGATTGCGGGGGCGGTCGGTCAGGGAGTGGCGCTGGAATTCGCCGCCTACCGCAAGCTGAAAGAAAAGCTGCCGGATATTGACGCCGTGCTGCAAGGCAAGAACGTCAAATGCGCCAACAAATCCGACGTGCGGCACATTGCTACGCTGGCGTTGGCATTTCGGGTTATCGAGGCGGGCGAAAAAGACCTGTCGCTTGCCCAAAGCTGGAGCCAGTACAGCATCAAATGGCTGGATGCGCTGGATGTTAAATATGCCGCGCTCTTCATTTCCGTCGTGCTCAGGAAAAAGAACCTCTGTCTGCAAGGCGCGGAAAACACCGCCTGGGTGATGCAGCACAAGGATTTGATTCGCTTTCGGGAGGCGGAAACATGCTGAATGCCACCCCGACTGCCGAGATAGACGCCGACGCCAGCAAAGCATTAAGCGACACACTGGTGCGCCTGACGCGGGGGAATGTCTTCTATTCGACCCTTGCCTTTTACCTGAATCCGCAGTTTACCCAGGCGCCGGGGCTGTTAACCGCCTGTACCGACGGACTCAGAATTCTGCTCAACCCGCGCTTTTTCATGGGACTGACCCCGCAGGAACAAGTGGCGCTGCTCAAGCACGAAATCTTGCACGTCGCTTTCGAGCATATCTTTCGTCGCAAGGGAAGGCATCCCAAACGCTGGAACATCGCCTGCGATTGCGTTATCAACCAGATTATCAAGGAAGAAGGCGGCACGCTGCTGCCAGGTAGCGCTTACGACGAAGCCTGCCAAGGACTGATTGAAGAAGAGGTCTACAAAAAACTACCGGCGGGCATTGAAGACGAATTTGCAACTTCCTTGTGGGATTTGTGGGAAATCAGTCAGTGCGCGAACAGAGCTTTGTGTGCCAAAGCGCGCGACCTCGTTCTGCAAGCCGCCCAAGCCGCCCGCATGACGCAAGGCGACTTGCCCGTTGGTATCGGGCGCTATCTGGATGAATTTTTGCAACCTGAACAGGATTGGCGCGCGCTCCTTGCCGACTACCTCACCGCGCAGGAAAAAAGCGATTACGACTGGATGCGTCCCAATCGCAGAAACAGCGTACTCAACGTCTATCTGCCCGCCATACGCCAGCTTGGCGCGCTCGAACATATCGCCATCGTGGTCGACACCTCCAGCTCAATCGGTACAAAAGAACTCGCCCGCTTCATTGGCGAAATACTCGGCGTCGTTGAAGTTTGTTATCCGCGCACCCTCAGCGTCATTCCCTGCGACGCCAAAGTTTACCCGCCGCTGGTTTTTGACGGTGTGCCCCAAGGCGCAGATGTGATGCAACAACTCCAGACCAGCGGCGCATTGAAAGGCGGCGGCGGCACGAATATGACGGTAGCGCTCGACTGGATAGGACGCGCCTCAACCTTCAATACCCCGCCCGCCGTGGTGTTGGTGATGACTGACGGCGAAACGGATTTCGGCAATGAACGCAATTACCCCGTCATCTGGTGCATCACGGAAACCGAAAAAGCCGTGGCAGACCCAGCCTGGGGGCGTGTGGTACGGATGACATGAACATATGAAATATACCCGTTGCACCGAAGCGGCGAGCTTGGGGATTCCTCTGGATAGACTGCAAGAATTGGCAAGTGACCCGGATGAAGATGTGCGTTATTGCGTAGCGGGGCATCCCAATACCCCGCCAGCGATACTTCAACAACTGGCGGAGGATTCGTGCATGTATGTGCGTTGTAGAGTAGCGAAACATCCCAATACTCCGCACGCGACACTCCAGCAACTGGCGTGGAAGTGGGACGTAGACGTCCATATGGTGCTGGCGCGTAACCCCAATACGCCACCCGATGTATTGGCATTGCTGGCGCTGGATGTAGCCCCTGAAGTGCGTATGACGCTGGCGAATAATCCCAATACGCCACTCGATGTATTGGCAGTGCTGGCGCTGGATGTAGCCCCTGAAGCGCAACAGATAGCCTTGGAAAATCTCCAAAAAAGGCAATGAACCGACCTTAACCAAAACCGCAACCGAGGGCAGTGGCGCTCCGTTGTATGAAATTGCCATGAAGTTGGCGCCCGCCATCACCAAAGGAAAATCACATGAAACACAGCATTTCCCTTGCTACCCGACTTGCCGAAGCAAGGGATAACGATACTCCGCCGGATCGCTTGCAACAATTAGCGAGCGATTCAGTCGTAACGGTACGCCGCCAGGTGGCGGGAAATCCATCTGCCCCTGAAGTCGCGCTCTTGCAACTGGCGGTTGATATGGACAAAGAAGTGCGTATGCGGGTGGCGAGAAATCGTAACACCCCGCCAAGCGTGCTCTGCAAACTGGCGCGCGATTCAGAACAACGGGTACGCTGGAGAGTGGCGAGCAATAGCAACACCCCGTTGACCGTACTCCGTAAAATGGCGTGCGATTCAGAAACGCTAGTGCGCTTTAGAGTGGCGAGCAATTCCAATCTCCCGATTGATATGCTCCAACAACTGGCGTGTGATTCAGATGCACAAGTGCGCCTTGGCGTGGCAATCAATTCCCATACCCCGATTGATATGCTTCAACAATTGGCAAGTGACCCGGATGAAGATGTGCGTTATTGCGTAGCGGGACATCCCAATACCCCGCCAGCGATACTTCAACAACTGGCGGAGGATTCGTGCATGTATGTGCGTTGTAGAGTAGCGAAACATCCCAATACCCCGCACGCGACACTCCAGCAACTGGCGTGGAAGCGGGACGACCACTGCGTAGACGTCCATATGGTGCTGGCGCGTAACCCCAATACGCCACCCGATGTATTGGCAGTGCTGGCGCTGGATGTAGCCCCTGAAGTGCAACAGATGGCCTTGGAAAATCTCCAAAAAAGGCAATGAACCGACCTTAACCAAAACCGCAATCGAGGGCAGCGGCGCTCCGTTGTATGAAATTGCCATGAAGTTGGCGCCCGCCATCACCAAAGGAAAATCACATGAAACACAGCATTCCCCTTGCTACCCGACTTGCCGAAGCAAGGGATAACGATACTCCGCCGGATCGCTTGCAACAATTAGCGAGCGATTCAGCCGTAACGGTACGCCGCCAGGTGGCGGGAAATCGTAACACCCCGCCGAGCGTGCTCTGCAAACTGGCGCGCGATTCAGAGCAATGGGTACGCTGGAGAGTGGTACGCAATAGCAATACCCCGTTGACCGTACTCCGTAAAATGGCGTGCGATTCAGAATCGCTAGTGCGCTTTGGAGTGGCATACAATTCCCATACCCCGATTGATATGCTCCAACAACTGGCGTGTGATTCAGATGAAGAAGTGCGCGCTGGCGTGGCATACAATTCCCATACCCCGATTGATATGCTCCAACAACTGGCAGGTGATTCGGAAAGGGTACGCTGTGCTGTGGCGCGAAACTCCAATACCCCATACGCATTGCTTCAGCAACTCTCGAACGATTCGGACGAAGAGGTGCGCTGTGAAGCATTGTTGAACCAGAACAATCCTGACACACCGGCAGAGTGGCTCAAACAACAACTGGCGGACGCTTCGGAAGATGAAGAATATCACTATGTGCTTTGGCGCATAGCGAAACATCCCAATACCCTGCCCGCGACACTCCGACAATTGATGAATAATCTGGAGGATAGAACTATCGCCAGGGCGCTGGCGAATAATCCCAATACGCCATTCGATGTATTGGCATTGCTGGCGCTGGATATGGACACAGACACACAACAAGACGCACTGGCGAATCTGCAAAAAAGGCAATGAGCAAAACCGTTACGTCGGGCGGTGGCGCTCCTGGTGGACGTCCCTTCGCCGTCCGCCGTTCTACGCCTTATGCCGTCATGGCGAGGTAAACATCTGCCAGCAGTTCAACATCCAGCAGCGCGCCGTGCAAGGCGCGGCGGGTGTTGTCGATTTGGTAACGCTCGCAGAGAGCGTCCAGATTGTTGCGTTTGTCGGGGTGCAGTTGGCGTGCCATTTTCAGGGTGTCCAACACATTGGCGCAGATTTCCCGCGTGGGTGGCAGGTTGAGGCGGGCAAATTCCATGTCGAGAAAGCCGACATCGAAGGGGGCATTGTGAATCACCAGTTCGGCATCGGCGATGAATGCCATGAATTCTCTGGCAATCTGCGCGAACTTCGGCTTGTCTTCAAGAAACTCGGAGGTAATGCCGTGTACCACCATCGCGCCCACGTCGATTTCCCGTTCAGGGTTGCAGTAAAAATGCAGATGCCGCCCCGTCGGGCGGCGATTTTCCATTTCCATGCCTGCGATTTCGATGATGCGATGTCCGCGCGTCGGCATCAGTCCGGTGGTTTCCGTGTCGAGAATAATTTGACGCATTTCAGGTCTCCGTAAAGGTTAAACACTGCGATTGGTGCAGGCATGGGGGATTATGCTTTTCCTGTGCGACAAACTGCGTCGCGTAGCGCGTCGCCTCAGCCGTTGCCATTTTGCCCTGTCGCCATGCGTCACAGCTTGACGCAAGTTTGTTGATCATGCGCTTTTGACCCATACGGAGGCGCTATGCTTGAAATCATCGAAAAACAGAATACTGACCTTCTCATCAAGGTGGTCGGCGTGGGTGGCGCGGGCGGTAATGCCCTTAATCACATGATTCGGGAAGGCGTGCAGGGCGTGGAATTCATCGCCGTCGACACTGACGCGCAGGCATTGAACCTGTGTCAGGCAGCCAGCAAGTTGCTTCTGGGCAAGCCGGTAGCAGAAGCTGAGCGCACGCTCATTGTGGCGCAACTTTCCGGCGCGAATATGGTTTTTATTGTCGTCGGCATGGGCAGTGATAGCGGCGTCAATGCCGCGCCCGCCATTGCCGAAGTAGCGCGTGAATTGGGTATCTTCACCATTGGTGTGGTTTCCAGCCCCTTCTCTTTTGAAGGCAGGCGGCGCAGAAAAAACGCCGAGGCAGACATCAGCGCGTTCGTCCACTACGTCGATTCGCTCATCGTTATCCCGAATGACAAACTGATGGAGATGGCGGGCGAAGATGACGGCGTCGCCGAATACTTCGAGCTTGCTGACAAGGCATTCAGGAATGCGGTCGGCGGTATTGCCGAAATCCTCAGCACGTATGGTCTGGTCGGGATCGACCTTGAAGATGTACGCGACGTCATCATGAGCGAATCCGGTTACGCCATGCTGGGTTACGGCGTGGCTTCCGGTAAAGATCGCGCCCAGGTCGCCGCCAGACAAGCCATTGCCTCGCCGCTTTTGGCAGGCGTCAATCTGGCGAGCGCCAAAGGCGTGCTGACCAACATCACCGCCACCCGCCATACCCTGAAAATGAAGGAAATCGGGAAAGTGATGAACATCGTGGCTGAATGTACCGCCAAAGACGCCCGCATCGTCTTTGGCTCGGTCTACGATGAAAACATGGGCGAGCAACTGCGCGTTACTGTCGTAGTGGCGGGTTTGGGATAAATGACCATCACGCGCCAATCAATCTGGCGCGTGATGGTGTTGAAGATGGTTCATGGTTGTACTCACTTGAGTGAGCAGAAGCACGGTTTACCTGCGGTATGCGACAGGGGGTGTTGCGTACCGCAGTTTCAAGAAGAACAAAAAATTATGACCAACAAATCCCTGTTGTCTATCGTTTTTTTATGTGGAACACAACTGCACAATATGAATGCTCTGTTTTTTTAACATATTCTGTAACATATTTATCTATCACATCAAGTCTTAATTCTGGAAATTCTGGAGAGATGCCACGAATAGTTTCTTCAGCTTTGCAGCGCAGGTGTTTAATTATTCCCCTAAGGTGTTCTTTATTTTTGTCTACACTTGTATAAAATGCAAATAGTCCAAACTGAAGCGGGTATTTTTTCACCGCTGTGCCAATTCTTTCTATATCCTTCCGAATATTTTCATTATATGAGCTAACTTGATTTTTAACTTCTATAATTGCACGCGCGCTCCACTCACTGTTCAATCTGTTCCATAACACAATATCGGAGCGCCCATCTTTCCGAATTTTTTTCGGAACTCTACCGCTTCCTTTTCCTAGGTTATCTAGAATATCATCCATTTTGTACTCAAGGGAAACAAAGATATTTCCTTGTTTCCTTTGATCAAAAATGCTTTCTGCAATGCGAACAGTCAAAAAGTATTCTGGAGCATATCGCAGCCACCAGCTTTTATCTCCATTCATTTCCTGGTAATGCGTATGTGCATCCAGTATGCTCTCAAGCGTGGCATGAATAATTTTTTGTTCTGACAGTTGTTGTCCCATGACCTGCTCCTTGAGATGTTTGTACTGCAATTTAATGAGTCAGAATTGTAAGTCACTATCATTTCCTCTGTCAATAGAGCGATGACGCCTGGTGGGTGCGCCAGAGGGTGGCGGCAAACCCCAGTACGCCGCTCGATGTACTGGCAGTGCTGGTCATGGATACCAGCCCTGACGTGCAACAAATGGCGCTGGATGCTTTTCAGAAAAGGCTTGAGCGCGATGCGTCGCATTCTGACGCTTAAGTGCCGACAATGAGCATTTCACCACTCAACGCCACAAGGAGAATGGCATGGAAAACCGCGCCCATATTGATGAAGCGGCATATTCAAGAACTTCAACGGAGAGACTGCAACAACTGGCGAGTGATGCGGACGCAGCGGTGCGCTGGTACGTGGCGGAAAATCCCCAAACCCCATCCGATGCCTTGGCGTTGCTGGCTCTGGATATAGACGCCAGTGTGCAACAGGCAGCGCTGGATGCTTTGCAAACAAGGCAGACATTGAGGATGCTTTTCAGAAAAAGGCTAGAACGCGATGCGTCACATCTTGTCGTGTCAGCAGATAACAATGGGTCTCCATCGTGAAATCACACTACAAGGAGATCATCATGTCACGTCGTCGTTACCGCTCTGCTTCCGGGGTTGCCGAGGCTTATCCTGCTTCATCGCTGCTCCGGCTCTGGATTCTGCGTTTGCTGGTTCTGCTCGACGGACGAAAGGAGTTTTTGCGCGATAAGAGTTTTAGTAATGATGCGCTTGCATCCGCCATCGGGCTGGAGAAGTGGCTGGAATCGGAAAGGGATTTTGTAGAGAAAGAGGTCAATGCCGAACTGCACAAGCTGCATCTGGAGAGTGAGCGCATGGCACGTAACTCGACCGTGCCTGCCCGTCTCACCCGAAATATTGATCGCTTATCAACACTTGTCGGTTTATCGGTAACGGATTGCCGGATTCTTGAATTTGTTGCGTCGCTGAAAAATGAGCATCTACTGCGCGAGGCAACTGATAGTTTGGGGAGTGAATTGTCTAATGCAAAAGTGCTGCATGTTTTGGCGACTGTGCTGGATATTCCTGAATATGAGATTCGAGCGTCTTTTTCTCCTTCAGGGATGTTGGCGCGTTCAAATCTTGTTACTGTCGATAGTGACAATAACTACCTTTCCTATAAATTGGATCTGCTTTCCGCCAGGTTTGCTGCCAACATCTACTCTGCTGATTCCGACCCTATCAGTCTGATTCGGGACAGGGTTGCGCCCGCAAGTCCCGCCGAACTTGGTTTGGATAATTTTGAGCATATTGCGCGTTGTCTTGCTGTTCTGCGTCCTTATCTCAAGAATGCGCTGGCATCGCGTCGCAAAGGGGTCAATATCTTTCTGCATGGCAAGCCGGGTACCGGGAAAAGTCAGTTGGCGAAAATACTGGCACAGGATATGGGGTATGAACTTTTTGAGGTCGCCTGCACGGATGAAGATGGTGACCCGGTGAAAGGAGAACTACGTTTGTACGCCCTGCGGGCAGCGCAATACTTTTTTGCGAACAGCAAGGCGATCCTTGTTTTTGAAGAAGTGGAAGACATTTTCAGCAATGGGGGATTTTTTGAACCAAGTTCCGCGCAATCCCACAAAGCCTGGATGAACCGGATGCTGGAAGAAAATACGACGCCCATTATCTGGATTTCCAATTCGATTCGCAGTATTGATCCGGCATTCATGCGACGTTTTGACATGGTGTGCGAAGTGCCCGTGCCTTCACAAAAACAACGTGAACGCCTGTTACAAACATTATGCGCTGACGTGTTGGATAGCCGCGCGGTGGCGCGTTTTGCCACTTCCGAATCGCTTGCGCCCGCCGTGGTCAGCAAGGCGGCGGATGTGGTGCGTTCCATTCGTGCCGAACTTCACGAACAGAAGGTATTGAATGTGGAAGAGGCATTCGAGTTTTTGGTGAACAATACGCTGGAAGCCCAAAGGCATCGCCCTGTCCGACGGCATGACCCGAACCGGCTGCCGGAAGTTTACGACCCGCTTTTTATCAATGCTGATGTCAATTTGCGCGAAATTGCCGATGGACTTGTGCAAAGTCGTGCGGGGCGGTTGTGCTTGTACGGTCAACCGGGTACGGGAAAAACTGCTTACGGGCGTTGGCTGGCGGAACGCATCGACATGCCACTGCTCGTCAAACGCGCTTCCGATTTGATTTCCATGTGGGTGGGAGGAACCGAAGAAAATATAGCGCTCGCCTTCCGGCAAGCAGAACAGGATGGCGCGTTGCTGCTAATCGACGAGGTGGATAGCTTTTTGCAAGACCGTCGCGGCGCTCAACACAGTTGGGAGGTAACGGCGGTCAACGAAATGCTGACACAGATAGAGGCTTTTTCCGGTGTGTTCATCGCTTCCACCAATCTCATGGACGGTTTAGACCAGGCGGCTTTGCGCCGTTTCGACCTGAAAGTGAAGTTCGATTTTCTTAAACCCGAACAGGCTTGGGAATTGCTGCGTCGCCACTGCGCGCAACTTTCAATGCCTGCGCCGTCGCCAGATTTACTGGATAAGGTGAGACGCATGGACAAACTCGCGCCGGGTGATTTCGCTGCCGTTTTACGTCAGAGTCGTTTTCATCCGGTGACGACACCCCGCCTTCTGGTTGCCGCGCTTGCAGCGGAATGTGCGCTTAAAGAAGGTTGTAGCGGCGCAAGCATCGGTTTTTTGCCATAATCGGCAAGCTCAAATTTCCCGGAGAAAACGCATGTCCAAACGTCCCGACAATCTTGAATCGGTTTTGCTCTGCATGGAGTTGCTGCAACGCATTCCCCGTCACCGAAAAGTTACGGCTTCGGATTTGTGGGAGCAACTCAAGGGGGTGGGGATAGAACGCGAATTGCGTACCATCCAGCGGCAACTGGAAATCCTGAGCGAGCATTTTGAAATTGAGCGCGATGACCGCAGCAAGCCCTACGGTTATCGCTGGCTGGAACAGGCGAAGGGTTTTTCTGTTCCTAACCTGACGCCGCAGGAATCCTTGTTGTTGCGACTGGCGGAGGAGTATTTGAACAATCTGCTGCCCGCCAGTTTGATGAAATCCATGCAGGGCTTTTTTGAGCAGGCGAAACGCAAGCTCGCGCCAGACAGTAACGCCAAACTGGAACGCGAATGGTCAAAAAAGGTGCGTGTGGTGGCGACCAGCCAACCGCTGCTGCCACCGAAAATCGCTTCCGGCGTATTCGAAATCGTCAGCGAGGCGCTGTATAACAATCAATGGCTGAACCTGAATTACCGTAATGCGGGCGGAAAACAATCCGCGATTGAGGTGATGCCGCTTGGATTGGCGCAGCAAGGCGCGAACCTGTATCTCGTGGCGCGTTTCCGGGGACATGACAACGAACGCAGTCTGGCGTTGCATCGCATTATTTCAGCCGAACTTTCGACGCTCAGATTCGAGCGTCCAAAAGAATTCGACCTGCAAACTTACGACGATGAGGGACGATTCGGTTTCGGCGACGGCAAACGTATCCGCCTGACATTTCGCATCAATCGGAATAGAGGCAATCATCTGCTGGAAACGCCCCTGTCAGCGGATCAAAAGGTCGTCGAACTCGAAGACGATCAGTTGGAAATTACGGCAGCGGTGGTCGATAGCGGTATGCTGGAATGGTGGCTGCGCGGTTTTGGGGATGCGGTTTCCAATGTGCGGCGGAGGGCTGTTGCCAAGGCATAGGGTAAGGAAAATTGTCTTGCTCAATGTTCTTGCTCAGTCTGCGGGTTATGGCGAATGAAGACCTCTGTTGTTAATTGTCGTTCCAGTCAATCCGCGCGAACAGCGCCATCAGACGCGCCCCGCGTTCGGGATTGACTTGCGAGAACCAGCCGATACGTCCCAGCAGACGCGCCCGAAAATCGGGGGCGTTCTCCCGGTTCTGGCTTGCCGCGCCGTGACGGTGGCAGTTGGTGAGGATGGCTTTGAGGGTGTCGTATTCCCGCCGGGGCAGGTTGGGGCGTTGATTGACTACCAAGCCGGTGACGCGTTGGGAGGCGCTGGACGGGATGATGCGGGTTTTGCGCCAGTTGGGGGAAAAGCCTTCTTCCAGAATGATGTCCTGCATCATGTTCACCATGCGCCGCCCTCGCGCCGGGTCGCCGTCGGCGCAGGAAAATACCAGATCGTCCACGTAGCGGCTGTAACGCGCCCGGCAACTCCGCGCCGCGCCAGAGAGCCGTGCATCCAGACGCCAGGCGCATAAATTGGCGAGGGCGGGCGAAGTGGGCGCGCCTTGGGGCAGGTGGCGTTCCATGAATTGCCGCGCCCAATTCTGGTGTCGACGTCGTTCTTCGGGGCTGGGGTATTCCTCCTGTGGCGCTGCACGCACGATCCGCGCGGGCGTGCAGTGGGTGGTCAAGCCAGTCAGGTAGCGGGCGGTATCCCGTGGATAGCCCAGGGTACGGAACAGGGCATGTACCCGCGCGCCGGGGATGCTGGCGAAAAAATCCCGCAAATCCAGTTTCAGCAGCAAGGGCGAGCCGACATGCAGGGCGGCGTTATCGACGACGGAGCGCCCGCGCGCACAGCCATAAGCCGCCGCGTGCATCGGCACACGGTCAAGAATTTCGCGCAGGATGCGACGCTGGATGGCGCGTAATTCACGCTTGGGGGCTTCAATCAGGCGCGCGCCGCCGCCGGGTTTGGCGAGCCAGCGCGAGTGGTAATGCGCCAACTTCGGCGTTGGTGTTGCCCCCCGCGCGCCCATGTCGCGTCCCTGTACATTGGCAAACCAGTCCAGCAGGGCAGGCGAGAGTTCCAGCCAATCCGCCAAATCCCCCGGCGTTGCCAGCGGCGGCAGCGTCAGTCCGGCGAGCGCCGCAGGGGGCATTCCCATCGGGACATGGAAGGGGAAATGCCCCCGAATCTGCGGGACTGCTTCATGCGACTCAAATGCGGCGAGAAAAGGCGGGAAGGCGAGCATCAAGTCGACAAGCGTTTCGGGCTGCCCGACCTGCCATGCGCTTTCCGTCGCCAGTTCGGAACGCAGGCGCAGGATGAGCGGATTCAGCCATCGCCACGAACGCCCCAGAGCGCGTATCCCGCGTTCGCGCAGGGCAGCCGGACTGCGGTCGCCCGCCAGAAAAGCGCGCGCCAGCGCCACCGCGACCTTGCGGATGTTCTTTGTCGGCGGCAGGGAATCGGGAAAATCGTCCACGATGACAAGGGCAGAAAAGCGGCGGCAAAGGAAAAGCAGCGCGCTCTCCAGCCTGTCGTGTGGCGCCTGAACATCCCGCGCCGCAGGCGCGCGCGGTTCAGGCAAAGCATGGCGGACAATGAAAACGCTCCGGGGTAACCCCGAAGCGGTCTGACTTATACAATCAGACGCTCGCCTGGAGAGGCGCTGCCCGCAGAGACTAATCTATAAGCATGGGGCGGGTCAAATAAGGCGCGGCGACTTCAGGGCAATCGCATGAATGCCATTGAAATCAAAGTAGCGGGAGCATCCTGCTCCCGCAGATAAAGTCACGACCGGGAGCAGGATGCTCCCGCTACTTTTATCCCCTCGCTCCCCTTGTAGGGGCGGGTGTCAAACCCGCCCTATGCTCCGACAATGCCACTGCGGGCAGGTTTGAAACCTGCCCCTACGAAATATCCCCTTTCCCACGGTGTACGCCCACAAGGGGAGAGGCTAAGCAAGACGTGCTTTCCATGACAAAAACATTCATGCAATTGCCCTGGTAGCGACTTTTGTCGAAGGGATGTCTGCAAAAAACATTTCTTGCACAGTAAAAGTACTGTATAGTGCGACTGTGGTTTTATACAGTAGCTATTCAGGGAGTTCGCGGCATGATGCAACAATTACAACACTGGTTTGAGCGCGTGGTGGGCGTTGCCCGTCTGGAGCGCGAGATGTATCGACAGGCGTGGGAAATCTACCGGCCCCGCGAACTCCCCGCTACCCTCCAGCTTCCCGCCTGCTGGCGGCGGCAGGCGAGGGTCAGGCGGTTACGCTGAGTGTTGCGCTCACAACTGCCAGGGCACAATAAGCAAAAATTTGATGTCGCGTTCGTCTTGAAAGAGGTTTTTATAGCCCGTCCAACTGGGTAAACGGGTTTTGTTGTCGTAGTGGGTGTAGTGCAGGCTCACGCGGGTGTTTTTCAGTGTGCCGGTGGGGACGGTGTAGCCCAGGTCGAGCGACCAGGCGCGTTCTTTCAGGGGTTCGCCCACGCCGTAGACGCGACCGCCCCAACCAGTGGCGGCGGATGCGCCGACGCTGACGCCAGCGAAGGGGAGTACGTCGTTCAGGTTGCGGTTTACGCTAACGAAGAGGGCGCGTTCTTTGTTGTGGTTCCAGTCCGAGCGATTGTCCCACCAGGGTTCGTAAGCGCCGTTGCTGCCGCCGTAAGCGCCGGTGAGACGATAGACGAAGTAGCCGACATGCTGCGGGGAGTCGCTGGGGGCGCGGGTGTAGGTGAATTCGGTTTTCAGGGTGTAGCGGTCGATGGCGCGGGAGAGCGCCAGATAGTGCTGATGGCTCCATTTTCCGGCGTAGTGGTCGTTGGGGCGATCGCGCAGGACGGCGCTGCCTTCGCCTGCGGCGTAGAACTGGTAAGTCAGATAAAGCGAATCCTGCGGGTCTTTTTGTTGCTGGTATTTGAGTTTGAGGTGGGCATTTTGCCGGTAATCCGCCGCCTTGCCGTAGGCGAGTTCCACAGAATATCCGGCGGGGGCGTCGTAGCGCGCGCCGACTGACCAGAGGGCGTCGACGCGTTTTTTTTCATCGTCGCGGAAGGCATTGACCTCGCGGTACCAGGGGGCTTTGTAGCGGGTGACGTAGGCGCTGGCGATGGCGACGCCGCCCCAATCGCCGCGCAGGTTGCTCCCCGCTTCAACGCCCTGATAGGTGCCGGGCATGAGCGACCAGTTGACGCCCAAAACACCGGGACCTGTGGGCTGGAAGTAGCCTGCTTTGCCCCAGAAGTCGCCGCCTTCAAAATTTGCGCGCGCCTTGATGTGGGCGCGGTAGAGGGAAATGCCGTCGCGCGCGTCTTTTTGGCTCCAGTCGGGATGCCAGGGGTCATCCCAGGGGAAGAAGCTCATTTCATGGTCGGGGCTGGCGGTGTTCACCAAGTCGGTGGTGGCGAAAACGCCCAAATCCAGACCGATGCTGTCCTGCCAGAAGGGGGAGGTGTAATCGACGGAGGTTTGCAGGGTACTGTGGTGCAGGTTGCTGCCGAAGCGACTTTCGTCGACCCGATAGCGTTCGCGGTGACGCTGGAAATACATGACGGAACCGGAGAGCGAGCCAGCGGGAAAGAGCGCGGATTCCGGTTCTGCGTCGTTGGCATCAACGGCAGCGGGGAATAAGCCGGGCAAGGTGGAAAAAACGGCGAGACAGCAAGTTGAAATGAGGCGTTGCATGGATTGACCCTCGCTATTCATTCATGCTCTGGATATAGGCGAGCGCCTGTTCGTCCCCCAGCGGTTTGTTGTAAAAATAGCCCTGAAAGATGTAACAGCCCAGGTCTTGCAAGACTTCGATTTGTTCCCGGTTTTCGATGTATTCGACCACGATTTTGATGTCCAGCGAGCGGCAGAGTTCAACGATGGTGGTGATGACTTCAGAGCAGACCTTGTTGTGCACGACATCTCTGGAGAGCGCCTGGTCGATTTTCAAAATATCGACGGGAAAATATTTCAGGTAAATCAATGAGCTATGCCCCGCGCCGAAATCGTCAATGGAGATGACCAAGCCCATGTCATGAATCTGCTGCAAGATTCGGGTATGGGGCGCTTCCGGGTCGATGGCGACCGATTCGGTGACTTCGATGCCCATCATGCCGGGTTTGAGGCGATATTCTTCCAGACAGCTTTGAATGACCTTCGGTAGCCGGTTGTTCATCAACTGGCGCACGGAGGCATTGACCGAAGTCTTGAGGTCGGCGTCAATGCCCGCCTCATGCCAGCGCGCCCGCTCCTTGCAGGCGGTACGCAGCACCCACAAGCCCAAATCGTCGATGAAATCGCCGTCTTCGGCGATGGCAACCAGAATGGGCGCGGGAATATTGCCGTAACTGGGGTGTCGCCAGCGCACCAGAGCTTCCATCCCCATGACCCTGCCAGACTTGGAATCCACCTGCGGCTGGTATTCCAGAAACAGACCGGCGGCGTCTTCGTGATGTCTGGTCAGCGCCGTTTGCAGGTCGTAGGCCAGCACACGGGCGAGCACGCCCACTTCATCGTCACGGTCAAGACATTTTTTACCGCCGGGGCCGACCTGATTATTGCAGGCGATGTCCATGAGTTTACTCATGGCTTTTTTCTGACGTTCCGTTTTGACATCATCGGAAATGCGGACAAAAGGCAGATAAATCAACGTGCCGATGGCGAGATTAAAAAGCTGCAAGACGATGCCGGCGGGCGAACCGCGCGTGGTGGCAAACCCCCCCAGAAGCGGCGGCGTTGTCCATTCGACCACCTGCATGGGGTATGGGACGAGACCAAAATGAATGGCCAGGGCGCTGCTTGCCATGAGCGCCAGCGGTACGCAAATAAAAGGAATGAGGAAAATCGGATTGAGGATGATGGGCAGACCGAAGAGCAGGATTTCGTTGATGTTGAACATGCCCGGCACAAGCGAGATTTTCGCCAGTCTGCGGCTGTTATTGTTCTTGCTGCCCACCAGCAGGGCGATGATGAGACAGAGTGATGAGCCGCTGCCGCCCATTGAAACAAAAACGTCGAGAACCTGTTTGGTGATCAGGTGCGGCAAGGGTTGCCCGGCGGCTTCGGCAACCCGGTTGGCTTGCAGCGCCGTATCAAACATGCCATGCGTGAGCGGGTCAAGGATATTGGGGCCGTGAATGCCGAAAAACCAGAGCAGGTGGGTGATGAAAAGGTAGACCGCGCCGGTATTGATATTGTTCTGGATGATGCCAAAAGGGTAAAGAATGCAGTCATGGACAAACTGGTGCAGCGAGTTTCCGGTCAGCCGGAAAAAAATCCCGTACAGGAGGGCGAAAATCAGGAGCGTAAGAATGCCGGGCAGCAGGCAGAAAAAAGCTTGTGGAATGGCGGTGTCCAGCCCTTCGGAATAAATCCTGATCCGCAGGCGTTCAGAACCCACCAGCCAGAGAAACAGCCGGGTTGAGGTGAGCGCGACGATGATGGCGACAAACAGCCCCGACGTGGTCAGCCAATACGTCAGCCCGCCGTAGCTGTCCTGCATGGGAATAATGATAAAGAGCGCCGCGATCGCCACCATGCTTGCGATGGTGGGATTGACCGTTTGCAGCGGATGCGCGTGATTATGCTGCATCGCCATGTGATAACTGGTGCCGGCCAGGGTGGGAATCGTAATAATGCCCAACGTGCCCTGCCAGACGAGACCCCCGAAGTTTTTCCAGTTTTCGCCGAAAAGCTGCGTCATTGCTTCCTGATACCAGGGGATCGGAAGATTGTTGACCAGCACCGCCAGCACCCCGGCGGCGACAACCGGCAGACAGAGCAGAAACCCGTTCCGCACGGCAATCAGGGTCGGGCCAAACGCCCAATCCGGGGCTGCTAATTGACGTAATTTGTCCGTCAGAAACCCGATTATGCCCACGCCATGTGTTCCCGCATGTGCTGACGGCACAGAAAGTTGGCTATTCATGGGAAACGATGATACCCGCTTTGCCGGGACACATGATAGCGAATCATTGTGACAGACAAGCCAGATCTGGCGGCGACGCGCGCTCTCCTTGTGGAAGGGGGATGAAAGTGGCGGGAGCATCCTGCTCCCGCCACTTTTACCGTCCGTTCATTCTCTTGTGCCGGGACTGAACACTGCTATTTGTCACCAAAATCACACCGCTCATTTCGTCCGGCAATGCGCTTCTCCAGTCGTTCAAGGGTTTCCCGCAAACTTTTGCGTTGCCCTGCCTTTGTGGTCACTGACAACCGTTCATCCCCTTGTTTCAGCCATTGGTCGTAAAGAAGCTTATGGCGGTCGAATCAGGGGGTATAAACCAAGCATTCACCGGGATCATTTTTTTACTTGCATGGATCAGGTCAATCCGGTTGGCTGATATGAATGGGTCATTAATTTGTCTTGACGCCAACGCAGTGAGCAAGTGCGGTTAACAAGTTTTTGGGAGGGATTTATCATGTTGAAGAATCATGCTGGTTTTATGAAGCGCGCCCTGCTGACGATGCTGGCGGGTGTTTTTTCCAGCGCCGCCATGCCGTTGGACATCTATCAGGGGCCGATGGTCGCGGAACGATCGATGGATCCGAACCTGCTTTACATCTACGACGATTCGGGGTCGATGGCGTGGGACTACATGCCGGATGAAGCGCCTTCAGGGGGGAACAACCGCCGCGTTGCCTTTCTCAACAAGCAGTATTACAACCCGGATATCACCTATCAGCCGCCCGTCACTTACGTGAGTGGGCGACTGGTGAGTTGGGGCAACATGGATCGGCGTTGTGTCTGGCCAAGGGTGATGAATGATGGTTTTACCGGTACCCCCAACGTATGTGGCGCCACCACCACGCTTACTGCCACCACTGCCCTTTATTACGACTACATCCCCGGCTTCAATTCCAGAATCGACAACCAGGTGGATTACACCTGGGAGCCGATTGTCATGATCGACGGCAAGCCATATGTCGGCGGTCGACCGATTGCCACAGGTGAGAACGCCTTGACCACCTTGAACTGGGCGGGCGCACCCGAAAACAACGCGAATAACTACGAACGTTATGCGTTCACCACCATACCGAGCGGGGCAAAGTTCAGGGTGGGCGGAACATCGACGGCGGGTAGTTCGCTTGTCAATGCCACCGGAACCATTGTCGACAACCGCGCCTGTCCGGTGCTGTTCAAGGATGTGGTGGAATCCCGTGCCTACTACAATGATTATGCCAAGTTTCCCGGTCAGCCCGGCGCTAGCGACGAATTCAAAGGCAACCCGCACGCCCAGTGCCGGTACAGCTACCGCACGGGGGATGTCGACTATCAAAGCAATTATCAGAACTATACCTCCACCGCCCCCTACTCCGGCGCTACGGTAGCGGGCAACATATATGGACGCGTATGGTGTGACAGAGACGGCGGATCTACGAATTTTACTTCTCTGGCGCAGACGCGCACCTGTGTGATGGGCAAGCATGTCATCGGCGACACAACAGGCGCCGGAACGTTGCAGACCTCCGCGAACAATAATCCGGTCTGGGATTACACGAAATATTCCTCTGGCGTCGCGCCCAATAGTTCGACGCGCAAGGATCACTCGCTGGAACACCGGGTCAGCAAGTTTGTGAATGATGATGGCTCGCTTCGGACAGAACCTGTACCTAGGGTGAGAACCGCCGGAGAAGAAATCCGCAATTTCGCCAACTGGTACAGTTATTACCGTACCCGCAGTCTGGCGGCGAGATCGGGCACTGCGCTCGCGTTCGCCAATCTGGTTGATTCCAATGACACCACCCAACCGAATGTCGCGATGCGCGGCAAGGTTATCCGCTTGGGTTACGATACCATCAACCGGATCACCTCTACCGGTCCTGGTCAACGGAGCGGTGCCGTAACGACGGTGGGGCGTGGCGTTGTGCCCTTCATTGACAATGATCCGAATTACCCCGGCAAAAGATTCGTCGAGGATTTTTACAACTGGGTGAAGGCGCTCCCTGCCAGTGGTGGTACGCAGCTCGCCCGCGCGTTGCGTTATACGGGGGATTATCTGGAGAACGGCAACAAGAAGCCGTGGTATGAATATCCGCCGGATACTTATAACGGGACGCCAAAGGGCGAAGTTTTCGGTTGCCGTCGCTCCTTCGCCATTCTGATGACCGATGGATATTACACCGATACGAACAGCGTTGGCGACGCGGATGGAACAAATGGTCCCGTCATCTGGAAGACGGATAAAGACAACAAAAATCTGACCACTGACCCGAAGAATAGCTATCAGTACAGGCCGGAACCGCCTTTCTTTGGTCAGTATGCCGGTTATACGGTATCGAACTATCTGGCGGATGTCGCCATGTATTTCTGGAAGCGCGACTTGCAACCCGGCATTCCCAACCTGATCACGCCGACCAAAAAAGACCCGGCTTTCTGGCAGCACATGCAGACCTTTACTATTGGTCTGGGCGTGATGGGGCGGATGTCGGATACGGAAGTCAATGATTTCCTGTCCAAGGGCACGAAGAAAAACATTCTGTGGACTTTTCCGAGCGGGCTGGATACCGACTATGAGCACATCGACGATCTCATGCACGCCGGGTTGAACGGACACGCTGGCACATCGGCGGCGGAAGATGCGGGCGAATTCGTAGGCAAGCTCACGCAATTGCTCACCGAAATCTCCGGTCAGGATGGCAGCAATACATCGCCTGCCGTGCCGCGAGGGTTGAGTAACGACAGTCTGGCGTTTGAGGCCAGCTACAGCCCCGCCGACTGGACGGGTGAGTTGGTGGCTAAAAAAATCTGCCAGCCGGGTGTTGTCGATCCTGATTGCAGCGCGAGCGACAAGAAGGCGAGCGCCCAGAAAACGAAGTGGGGTGCCCAGGCGTTGCTTGCCGAGCGAGTTGCCATAAAGGGTCACGCCGATCGCAGGATTTTCACACGCGACGGCAGTTCAGCGGTGACTTTTGATACGGGGCTGCCCAGTTCCGTCAAAACCGCGATTGACGTTGATCTCAACCATTCCGCCGGGCTGCCCGTCATGGAAAACTGCGTCATGGCGCGCCCGACTCTGGGGAATCCGCCCACCGGCGACGTTTGTACGCTGAGGGGGAGCGCGGCTGCGTCTGTACCCTACAACGTCGACCATCTGATCAATTACCTGCGCGGCGATTCGATCTATGAAGACACCACGACCGGCGCAACGGTGAACTACAACGGCTTTCGCAAGAGAAGTTATGTGAATGCCAGCGGCGTCAAAGAGATGAAACTTCTGGGTGACATTGTCAACAGCAGCCCTGA
>JAITSU010000085.1 GCA_031287525.1 Zoogloeaceae bacterium
TGCTGGCGCTGGATTCCGGCTGTCTGTGGGGCGGACAACTTTCCGCCGTGCGACTGGAAGATCGGGCGCTGTTTCAGGTGGAATGCAGCGCGGGAGAAAGCTGCGCGCTGGAAGATTGACGTAAGGTAGGGCGCGATGGGGAATACCGTTTGCGGTAGGGGCGAACTGCGTTCGCCCACAGACATTGGTCGACCAGGGAACGGGCGAACGCAGTTCGCCCCTACGTGCCCTTATCGTTCAATTTCTCACTGTGATTTTGCGTCGTCCGTAGGGATTCAGGTTTTTTCATCTGTTGGCTCAGGGCGCGGCTTTGGCGTTGCAGGCGTTCTATTTGCGTGAGGACGCCTTTGCTTGCCTGATGGCAACGCCCGCGCAGCAGGGCGATACCGGCGGCGGCGGTCAGCGCGAGGGGTAGCAGCCAGCCCATGCCGAGCAGCGCGCCGATGATGAGCACACTGCCGCCCAGTAGCGCCAGACGCAGGGGTTGCATGAAGATGGCTTGTTGGGCGCGGCGCGCTTCCAGCAAATCGAAGGCGGCGGCAAGACCGAAGGACTGACGGCGCAGGGTGGAAACGCCTTGCAGCAAACGCTCGAAATCGGCGTCCGGGTAGCTTGCCTTGGTCAGTTGACCAGACAGGGTTTGCGCTTCATCCAGCAGCAAGCGCCATTCCGCTTGCGTGTCGGCATTGACGAGCGTGTCGGCGGTCTGGAAGCGTGTCAGCAGGTTTTCAAACGCCTGTTGCCAGTTTGCGATGACACTCTGCCGCTTGTTCACTGCTGCCTTCTGATGCTCGCGTTTCGCCTGCACTTCCTGCCAGGCGACAGCGCGCAGACGCCATGCCACCAGCAGGCAAGCGTCCTTTTCTTCCGGCGAGCGCGAGCTTTTTTGTCCCTGCCGCGCGACCGCCGCGAACCAGGGCGCGTCTTCCGCATAACGTCCGGCGTCTCTGGAAACGTCCCGACGCACCATCTTGAGAAAATCCGGCGTGGTCAGCGCCAGCAGGATGGGCGCATGCCATTCCCGCCGCTGGGGAAAGCGAAATTCGGCGTCCCAGCCGTAGACGGCGGCATCGAAATTCACCGTCTTTCCCTCGCCATCGCTTTTCCCCTGCGCGTCAGGCAGCGCCGAACGCGCCTGGCGGTTCTTTTTCCGCGCCGCGTCCCAAACCCGCTCAACGAGGGCAAAACATTGATGCCAGCGTTGATAGAGCGCCCCCAGTTCGTCACCCAGGTGAATCATCGCTCCAGAGGCGTACAGGCTTTCCAGCCAGTCCTGCCACACCTGCATGTCGGCAGGGGGCGCGCCATCGGCAATCGCCTGCCGGGAGCGCGTAATCAGGGCATTGTAATCCGCGAGTTCGCCACGCCAAACCGGGGGCATACCCGGCGCAAGCGCATTCAAAAAGCGCAGGAGTCGGCATTCGATACTCTCGCCGCGCGTTTTCATGATGTCGTCCAGACGGCGAATCAGTTCAAAGTCGCGTAAATCCGTTTGCAACCAATCCCGAATCAGACCGCGTTCCAGATCGCGCGCGCCCGCCTGCCAGTTTTCCATCAGCGCCCGCGCCAGTTCTTCGCGGTTACGGGCGCTCTGCTTGCCAATCTGGTAAGGACGCACGATTTTTCCGCCAAATTCCAGAAGCGGCGGCAAGTCAGGGTCGCCCGCCAGCCAGCGCGCCACCTCATCCGCGCCATAACGCTCCGACGGGTCACGCAGCAGCAGCCCGCGACAAAGCTGGGCGAAATTCGCGTCTTTCACGCCCTCAATCACGATGGGGCGGGTCGCCAGATAATGATGAATGACCTGCTCCGACAACCCCTCAAACGGGTGCCGACCGGAAGCGGCCTCAAGCAGAATCATGCCCAGCGACCACCAATCCGTCTTCGCGTCGAGTACGCCGGTCAGCGCCTCCGGCGCGGCGTATTTCAAGGTACAGGCGCTATCGGTAAAGTGACGGTCACTGTCGGAAAGTGAGGCGAGTCCAAAATCGGTGAGCGCCAGCGTCAAAGGGTCGCGGCGGCGCAGCAGCACATTTTCCGGCTTCAAATCCCGATGCAGGATATTGAAGGCGTGAATTTCATTCAACCCCGCCGCCAGTTCTCTCACCAAGGCAAACAGTAAATCCGGCGACATCGGGCGACCTTGCATCAGGGTACGCAGATTACCGGCGCGGCAGTATTCCATGACTTCCCAATCCACGCCCGCCTCGTTGCCATGTTCGACGATACGCACCACATGCCGCGCGGTGACTTTGAGGCGTTCCAGCAGCAGATTGTCGGGCGGGATGCCCGTCCGGTAAATTTTGGCGACCAGGGTTTCGCCGCTCTCAATCGCTTCGACCACCAGCAAATCCGCGTCGTTGCTGGCGGCGACCAGCTCTGTCCTGACCCGGTAGCGCGTCGCCAGCGCGGGCGGCAAGGTGCGGGCGTGCTGATGGGCGCGTTCCGCCGCCGTCGCAAACGCGGGGCGCGTGATGCTGGCATCATCCAGATCGGGCGGTGCAAGTTCAAAATCAGATTCAGGGTTTGATGAGGGGGCAAACGGCAAGGGTTTGGCGATCATCACTTCGGAAATGGCCAGAGACGCCAGTGGCGCATTGCAATACAGGCAACGCTGCGCGCCGGGGGGATTAAGCTGCCCGCAGTCAGGATCGGGGCAACGCGCGGCGTCGGCGGGCGGCGCGGCTGTTTTGAGATTCAGGGGCGCGGCGGCGGCGGTCACTGCGCTCGCCTTTGCCGCTGGAATTTCCGCCAGTGTTTCCGCTGGTGTTTCCGCAGACGCGGCGGGTTTTTCAGCTTCTGTCGCGGCAACCGCCACTCGCGGCAAAGAAAAATCCACATCCGCCAGCAGACTGGCGCAATGGCTGCAATGCGCCCGTTCCGGCGGGTTTTCGGTATCGCAGACGGGGCAGACGCGCACATATTTTGTCATCATCGCCGCCATGATACCTGTTCGAGCCGCAAACCACGCGCGGCGCAAAGATTTTCCAGCGTCGCCATGTCGCCGCGCGCGGGAATCCCGATCATCCAGATGCGCCCGTCTTCCACGGCAATCTGCATACTTTTTGCGTCGGCTGTCGTATCGGGATAATGTTCATAACGCGCCTTGCCCAAAGGCGACAGGGCAATCAAAGGCTGGTTTGCCGAGCCACGCCAGACGCCGCCTTGCGGCTGGTTTTCCACATAAGGTTCAGGAATCACGGCATCCAGTTTTTGCAGCACAGCCGCGTGTTTCGCCGTCAGGGTTTTCAGGGGATAGCCGCTGTAACAGAGCAGGTCGAGCGTCAGCCCCGCGCGTTTACGCAAGCGGCCCAGTCCGTCGACCAAAGCGTTCAGCGCCTGCGGCTGGTCGAAAGGTTCGCCGCCGGAAAAAGTCACGCCATCCACCCCGTCCGCCGCCTTTTGTTGGCACCAGTCCAGCAAATCCCTGACGCGAATCGCCGCGCCCTCGTCCTGTGCCCAGGTATCGCGCGAAACGCAGTCTTTGCACCGGATGGCGCAGCCCTGAAACCAGATGCCGATACGCCGCCCGTAACCCAACACCGTAACCGGATAGTGAGCTTTGTTGAGACGCAGGAGAAGTGATGAAGGTTTCAAGATATGCCCAGTCGCAAAGTGAATTTGCATCATAGGTGCGCCCGCTACATCCCGTCAATGGAGAAACCACGCCTGCGCCCTGCCGGATATGGCGCCGGATTTGCCAACCCTCTATCCGTAACTACATTTTGAAGCTACAATATCAACATGGAACTTGAATGGAATGCCGACAAAGCGGCGCTGAACCTGAAAAGACACGGCGTTTGTTTCGAGGATGCGGAACTCGTTTTCTACGATGAGAACCGCCTTGAAATCTACGACGGACGAGAAGACTACGGCGAAGACCGCTGGATCACCATCGGCTTGGTCTACTCGGCTGTGCTGTACGTAGTCTATACGGTTCGGAACATTGAACAGACGACCGAAACCATCCGCCTTATTTCTGCGAGGAAAGCCAATGCAACCGAACGAAAAAAATATCGTGAAGCGAACGCTTGATTTAACTCGCCGCCCGGCTCTCACAGACGCGCAAAAAACGCGGCTGGACGCTGTGGCCGCGATGCCAGATCGCCTTATCGACTATTCCGATTCTCCTGATTTGGGAGAGGATGCCGAATGGACAAGAGCAGCCGACCGACTGCCGAACGCAAAGCAGCAAATCACGCTCCGCATCGACACCGATGTGCTCAAGTTCTTTCGGAATACCGGCAAGCGTTACCAGACGCGCATCAATGCCGTTCTTCGGTCTTACGTTGAGGCACAGCACCGCCTGACCAGCTAACCGGCGCACGGCAAGCTTCGCCGGAAGACTTCGGGGAGTTCGCGGATGGCGGCTTGTTCTGGCGTTTCGAGCGCGTCGAGTTTACCGGCGGGGAATTCCAAAAAGGTTTCATTAAGCGAAACGCGCCGCGTCATATTTTCGGCAGTACGCCCCGCAGACTGGCGTTGCAGATGCCGAGCAAGAGATTCGGGAACAAGCCAACTGCGGCGACGGCGAGACTGTTGGCGGACACCAGTGTTTTGGTGAAAAAACCCGCCGTAATCGGCGCGGCGTTATCCGCTTCGGGTTCATCGAAATACATGATTTTGATGACCCGCAGGTAGTAGAACGCGCCGATGAGCGAGAACAGCACGGCGGCAATCGCCAGCCAGTAATGCCCGAAATCGACCACGGCGCGCAGCACGGCGAACTTGGCGAAGAAGCCGACGAAGAAAGGGATGCCCGCCATCGAGAGCATGAGGATCATCATCATGGCGGCAAACCACGGGCTGCGCTTGTTCAAGCCCTTGAAATCGTCGAGGCGGTCAGACTCAAAGCCTTCCCTTGCGAGCAGCATCATCAGCCCGAACGCCGCCAGCGTGGTAAGCACGTAAGTCACCACGTAGAACATCGAGGCGCTGTACGCTTCCATCAGACCATGTTGTTGGCCTGCCACGCTCACACCTGCCGCCAACCCCAACAGCATGAAGCCCATGTGGGAAATGGCGGAATACGCCAACATGCGTTTGATGTTGGTTTGCATGATGGCGACGATATTCCCGACCGCCATCGACAGCACCGCCAGCAGCATCAACATGGCGCGCCAGTCGGCGGAGAGGTCGAGCATCCCGCTGACCAGCAGGCGCACCGTCATGGCGAAGGCGGCGAGTTTGGGCGCGGCGGCGATGAGTAGCGTGACCGAGGTGGGCGCGCCGTGATACACATCGGGCAGCCACATGTGAAAAGGCACGACGCCCAGTTTGAACGCCAGACCCGCAACGATAAAGACCAACCCGAACACCAGCGCGGTTTTGTCGACCGAACCCAATTCCTGATAAGCGCGCAGTTGTTCCGCCACCGCGCCAATTTCCAGCGCGCCGTGCGTCGCGCCGTAGAGCATGGACATGCCGTAAAGCAACATGCCGGACGCCAACGCGCCCAGCACAAAGTATTTCATCGCCGCTTCCGTCGCCGTGGCGGAAGCGCGATTTAACGCCACCGTCGCGTAAAGCGCGAGCGAGAGCAATTCCAGACCGAGGTAGATGGTAAGAAAGTGATTGGCGGAAATCATCACCATCATGCCCAGGGTGGCGAACAGCGCCAACACGTAATACTCGCCCCTGGGAATCGCCTGCCGGTCTTCGATGTAGCGGCGCGAATAGAACAGGGTCGCCATCACCGTGAAATAGGTGAGCAGTTTCAGGAAATCCGCCAGACCGTCGTCTATAAACATGTTGCTGAAGGTGTAATTGGCGATGATTTCGATATGCGAGTATTCCTGACTGGCGATCAAGCGCGTGACGAACAGGAACAACGTCAGCAACGCGCAGCCCAACAGGGTCGCCTGCGTCAGGGCAAAGGTCAGGGTACGGCGCGGCGACTGGACGGTGAGGTCAAGCAGCAGAATCACGCAGGTCATCGCCAGCAGGAAAATTTCCGGCGCGGCGGGGAAGAAGTCGGGGACGGCGAAATTGGCGAACATGTCGGCTACCGGAAAATCAATACTTGGGGAGAGCAACGTGCTTCAAGAGGTTGTCGACCGAAACATGCATCACCTCCGTGAAGGGTTGCGGATAAAGACCCATGCCGAGCACACAGAGCGCCAGCAGGGCGAGGATGAGAAATTCGCGGCGATTGAGGTCGACGAGTTCGCGCACCGGGTCGTTGGTCATCGCGCCGAACACCACCCGCTTGTACATCCAGAGGGTATACGCCGCGCCCAGAATCAGGGTCGTGGCGGCGGCGAAGCCAATCCAGAAATTGAACTTGACGGCGGCGAGAATCACCATGAATTCACCGACAAAGCCGGAAGTCGCCGGCAAGCCCGCGTTCGCCATCGCAAACAGCATGAACAGCGCGGCGAATTTCGGCATGGTATTCACCACCCCGCCGTAATCGGCAATCTGGCGCGAGTGCATCCGGTCATAGAGCACGCCGATGCAAAGGAACATGGCGGCGGAAACAAAGCCGTGCGAAATCATCTGCACCAACGCGCCTTCCACGCTCAACGCGGAAAGCATGAAAAAGCCCAGGGTGACGAAGCCCATGTGCGAAATCGAGGAATAGGCGACCAATTTTTTCATGTCCTTTTGCGCCAGCGCCACAAAGCCGATATACACCACCGCAATCAGCGACAGGGCAATCATCAGCCAGGTGAGTTCATGCGCGGCATCCGGCGCGATGGGCAGGGAAAAACGCAGAAAGCCGTAAGCCCCCAGTTTCAGGGCGATCGCCGCCAGCACCACGGAGCCGCCGGTTGGCGCTTCGACGTGAGCGTCCGGCAACCAGGTATGCACCGGAAACATCGGCACTTTGACCGCAAAGGCCATCAAAAAGGCGAGGAACAGCCAGATTTGCGCGTTCTGCGGAATCCGTAAATCGTGCCATTCGAGAATGGAGAAGCTCCCCGAAACATTGAACAGATAAATCAACGCCAACAGGAACAACAGCGAACCCAGCAAGGTGTAGAGGAAAAACTTGATGGCGGCGTAAACGCGGTTCGGGCCGCCCCAGATGCCGATAATCAGGTACAAGGGAATCAGCGAAGCTTCAAAAAACACGTAAAACAGCATTCCGTCCAGCGCGCAAAAAATGCCGTTCATCAAGCCGGACATGATGAGGAAGGCGGCGTTATATTGCGCGATTTTGCGCTTGATGACCTGCCAGCCCGCCAGCACCACGAAGACCGTTATCAGGCTGTTCAGCAGGACAAACAGCACGGAAATGCCATCGACGCCCAAGCGATAGTGGATGTTGAAATTCGGAATCCAGACGCTGGATTCCACGAACTGCATGGCGGCAGTCGTGGTATCGAACCCGACATACAACGGGAGGGTCACAACAAAACCAAGCATCGCGCCCGCCAGCGCCAGAATACGCGCCAGCCCCGCGTTGCGGTCGGAGCCTGTCGAGAGCACGATAATGCCGGCCGCGACGGGAATCCAGATGGCGAGAGAAAGCAGGGGATAAGACATGTTTTTCCTTGCGTTATTTGACGAGGGAAAGCGGCAAAACCCAGAAAGCCAGCAGGAGCGCGAGACCCACCACCATCGTGAAGGCGTAGTGATAGACGTACCCCGTCTGCGCCGGACGCAGGAGCGCGGCGACGCGGGCAACCAGTCGGGCAGCGCCGTTGACCAACCCGTCGATCATCGCCACGTCGCCGAATTTCCAGAAGCCTTCGCCTACCAGACGCGCGCCGCGCGCGAAAACGATTTCATTGAATTTGTCGAAGTAATACTTGTTGTCCAGCAGCGTGTAGATGCCGGAGAAACGACGGGCAATCGCGGCGGGAATATCGGGGCGTTTCATATAGAAGAACCACGACAACACCACGCCCGCCAGCGCCAGCCAGAATGGTGACAGCCAGATTTTGAGCGAGGTAAAAGCGTGCAACGCCATTGCCCACGCGCCGTGGAATTCTTCCGCCAATTCCACCATCACGGGGCGCGCGGCGGCGTCCACGAAAATCACGTCCTTGAAGTAATCGCCAACCAGCAAAGGTTCGATGGTGAAAATCCCAATCAGCACAGAAGGAATCGCCAGCAGAATCAGCGGCAGCGTCACCACCCAGGGCGATTCATGCGGCTTTTGACCGGGCGCGAGACCGTGATGCTCCTCATCATGCCCGTGTTCGGTGTGTGCCTTGCCAAAGCGTTCCTCGCCGTGGAAGACCAGAAAATACAGGCGGAAGGAATAAAACGCCGTCACGAACACGCCCGCCAGCACCGCGAAGTAAGCGAAGCCCGCGCCGGGAATGTGGGAAAGCCGCGCCGCCTCGATGATGGAATCCTTGGAATAGAAGCCGGAAAAGAACGGCGTGCCAATCAACGCCAGCGAACCCACCAGACAGGTGATCCAGGTAATCGGCATGTATTTCCGCAAGCCACCCATGTTCCGCATGTCCTGATCATGGCGCATCCCGATGATGACTGAACCGGCGGCAAGGAACAGCAGCGCCTTGAAAAAGGCGTGCGTCATCAAATGGAACACCGCGACCGAATAGGCGGAAGCGCCCAACGCCACGGTCATGTAGCCCAGTTGCGAAAGCGTGGAATATGCCACCACCCGCTTGATGTCATTCTGAACCATGCCCAGAAAGCCCATGAACAACGCGGTCATCGCGCCAATGAACATCACAAGGGACAACGCCGTGGTGGAAAGCTCAAACAGCGGCGACATGCGGCTGACCATAAAAATGCCCGCCGTCACCATCGTCGCGGCGTGAATCAGGGCGGAAATGGGGGTGGGACCTTCCATCGAATCGGGCAGCCAGACATGCAACGGCGCTTGCGCCGATTTGCCCATCGCGCCGATGAACAGGCAGATGCAGATGACCGTCAGCAACGACCATTCGGCGCTGCCCCAAAGATTGATCGTGGTATTGGCAAACTCCGGCGCTTGGACAAAGACCGTGGCGTAATCCAGTGACCCGAAATGCGCCAGCGTGAGACCGATGCCAAGCAAAAAGCCGAAGTCGCCGACGCGATTCACCAGAAAAGCTTTCAGGTTGGCGAAAATCGCCGTCGGGCGGGTGTACCAGAACCCGATCAACAGATAGGAAACCAGCCCCACCGCTTCCCAACCAAAGAACAATTGCATAAAATTGTTCGCCATCACCAGCATCAGCATGGAGAAGGTGAACAGCGAGATGTAGCTGAAAAAGCGGTTGTAGCCCGCGTCATCCTTCATGTAGCCCAGGGTGTAGATGTGCACCATCAGCGAAACGAAAGTGACCACCAGCATCATGAGCGTGGTGAGCGAATCAATCAGAAAGCCGACCTCAAAGCGGTAACTGCCCGCCGTCAGCCAGGTATAGACCGCGCCATTGAAGGGATGTCCCGCCTGCACGTCGTTGAAAATCAGCACGGAAGCGACGAATGAAACCGCAACGCCCGCGATGGTCACGCCCGCAGCCAACCAGCGGGGCGCCACCCGACAGAACAGCCCGGCGACAATGGCGCCCACGAGGGGAGCGAGCGCCGCCAACAGATAGAGATTGACCATAGTCGTTAGCCCTTCAACTCGTCGAGTTCATCCACATGAATGCTTTTCAGATTACGGAACAGCAAGACCAGAATCGCCAGACCAATCGCCGCCTCCGCCGCCGCCACAGCGAGAATGAAGAACACGAACAACTGCCCGTGCGGGTCTTGCAAATAGCTGGAAAAAGCGACGAAATTGGTATTCACCGCCAGGAGCATCAACTCGATGGCCATCAGCAGCACGACCAGATTTTTCCGGTTGATAAAAATACCTGCAATGCTGATGACAAACAGCAACGCGCCCAAAACCAGAAAGTGGCTCAAACTCAAAGTAGTAGACATCGGTTTTCGTCCTTATCGCGCCGCATCGGTCGGGGAAGCGGGTTCTGATTCCTGCTCCACCGGCATTTTGACAATCCGCATCCGGTCAGCCGCCTTCACGCGAATCTGGTCGGCGGAATGGGTGGAACGGCTATTCTTCTTCGCCCCCCGGAAAGTCAGCGCCACCGCCGCGACAATCGCCATCAGCAAAATCGCCGCCGTCAGTTCAAAGGGATACACATATTCGCTCACCAGCAACGCGCCCAGTTCGCGGGTATTGGAAGCTGAAGCGGCAACCACCGGCAAACCGGAATCCGTCCAGCCGCCCAACACCAGCCCCATTTCCGCCGCCGCCACCAGACCAACGATCACACCCAGCGGCAGATACCGCCAGAAGCCCTGCTTCACCACGTCGGCGCTGATGTCCAGCATCAGCACCACGAACAGGAACAGCACCATCACCGCGCCGATATACACCATCACCAGCACCATCGCCAGAAATTCGGCTTGCAGCAACAACCAGATCCCGGCGGCGGTGAAAAACGCAAGCACCAGATGCAACACCGCATGTACCGGATGACGAGCCGTGATGACGCGCAAGGCGGCAAAAATCAGGATCGCCGCGAGCGCGTAGAAGACGAAAGTTTTGAATTCCATAAT
>JAITSU010000108.1 GCA_031287525.1 Zoogloeaceae bacterium
TGCCTTGATGTCACCGCTGGTCGCGTGGTCAAGGGTACCAATTTTGTCGAACTGCGCGACGCGGGCGATCCGGTGGAAATCGCCCGTCGCTACGACGAGCAGGGCGCGGATGAAGTTACTTTTCTCGACATTACCGCTTCTTCCGATCAGCGCGACATTATCCTGCATGTCATCGAAGCCTGCGCCCGCGAAGTGTTTATTCCGCTCACCGTCGGCGGCGGCGTGCGGAAGGTCGAAGACGTGCGCCGACTTCTGAACGCGGGCGCGGACAAGGTTTCCATCAACACCGCCGCCGTCAATCATCCCGATCTGGTCGCCGAAGCTTCGGCAAAAGTGGGTTCGCAGTGCATCGTCGTCGCCATCGACGCCAAGCAGACTGCCGACGGCTGGCATGTATTCACTCACGGCGGACGCAATGACACCGGCTTGGACGCTCTCGCCTGGGCGCGGCAGGTGGAAAGCCTGGGCGCGGGCGAAATCCTGCTCACCAGCATGGACAGGGATGGCACGAAAAACGGCTTTGACCTCGCGCTCACCCGCGCCGTGGCGGACGCCGTGCGGATTCCCGTCATCGCTTCCGGCGGCGTCGGCACGTTGCAACATCTGGCGGCAGGCGTGACCGAAGGTCGCGCCGACGCGGTGCTGGCGGCATCCATTTTTCACTTCGGCGAATACACGGTGCGCGAGGCGAAGGCATACATGGCGGCGCAGGGGATTGAGGTGCGCTTGTGAGTCACGACCTGAATCCCGACCTGCCTTGGCTTGACGCCCTGCAATGGGACGCCGACGGCTTGATTCCCGCCATCGCGCAGGACGCCGAAACCGGCAAGGTGTTGATGTTCGCCTGGATGAACCGGGAATCGCTCGCGCAAACGCTGCAAAGCGGCAGGGCAATCTATTGGTCGCGTTCGCGCCAGCGCCTCTGGAAAAAGGGCGAAGCATCCGGTCATTTTCAGGAAATCCGCAGCATCCGCACCGATTGCGATGGCGATGTGCTGCTGCTTGCCATCACGCAACAGGGCGGCATCGCCTGCCACACCGGGCGGGAAAGCTGCTTTTTTTACGAACAGGCGGGCGAACGCTGGCGCGCCGTCTGCCCCATCCTCAAAGACCCGAAAGAAATTTACGCCAAATGAGTTCCACCGACATTTTCACCCGCCTCTCCGCCACGCTCGCCGCGCGCAAGGGCGCTGACCCGACGACTTCCTACACGGCAAAACTGTTTGCCAAAGGTCCCGACGCCATCCTGAAAAAAATCGGTGAAGAATCCGCCGAACTCATCATGGCAAGCAAGGACGGCAAAGCCGAAGAAATCGTCTTTGAGGCGGCGGATGTCGTCTTTCATGTCCTCACCCTGCTGGCGTTCCACGGGCTGTCCGTCGCGGATGTGCGGAAGGAACTCGAACGCCGCGAGGGGGTTTCCGGCATCGAAGAAAAACAATCCCGCGCCGCGAAATTGTTGAACCCCGGTAAAGGAAACCACCATGACTGACTGCATTTTCTGCAAAATCGCCAAGGGCGAAATCCCGTCCCAAAAGGCTTACGAAGATGAGCTGGTGTATGCCTTTCATGACATCCGCCCACTGCGTCCCACGCATATTCTGGTCATCCCCAAAAAACACATCGCCTCGCTTGCCGAAGCGGGAACAGTGGATGAAGCGATTTTAGGGCGTATGCTGGCGGTTTCGCACAAACTGGCGGCTGAAAACGGCAGCGCGGAAGGGTTCCGCGCCATCATCAACACGGGCAGAATCGGCGGGCAGGAAGTCCCGCACCTTCACCTGCACATCCTGGGCGGTCGTGAACCCGTCGGGGCAATGGTCAGTTAAATCAGCAAAATTCAAGGAGAAACATTATGGGAAGTTTCAGCATTTGGCACTGGCTCGTTGTGCTCATCGTCGTCCTGCTCATCTTCGGCACCAAGAAACTGCGGAACATCGGCGAAGACTTGGGCAGCGCGGTCAAGGGATTCAAGGAAAACATGAAAGAATCCGAAACGCCCTCCAAACAGCTCGACGCCACCCATACCGGCGAACCGCAAACGGGGCAAACCATCGAGAGCGAAGCCAACAAGACCAAGGTCTGATGACCATGTTTGCGCCCAAGTGCCAAGATTCCCCCTGTCGGCTTCGCCGCTCCCCCCCTCAAAAAGGGGGGCTTTCAGGTAGGGCGCGTTCTCCGAACGCGCCGGATGTGGGCGGCGGCAGTTTCTTCGATCCCGCCCTACCAATGCATCCCTGCATCGCCAGAGGGACTGCCTTGGCTTTTTCAGTCCTCTGTCCTCTGTCCTCTGTCCTCTGAATCCCCGATGTTCGGTATTGATTTTTCTGAACTGCTCATCATCGGCGTCGTCGCCCTGGTGGTGCTCGGCCCCGAACGTCTGCCCAAGGTGGCGCGGACTGCCGGACATTTGTTGGGGCGGCTGCAACGCTACGTCAGTCAGGTCAAAAGCGATCTCAATCGGGAACTGGAACTGGATGAGTTACGCAAGTTCCAATCCCAGGTGATGAATTCCGCCCGCGAACTGGAAAGCAGTGTGCAGCGGGAAATCGACAGCGCCCGCAGCGCCTTCGATGTACCCGGCGCCTTGTCCGCGCCTGCCGCTGATGCCGCTGATCCCACCGACGCCGCCCCGCCGCACGTCCTTCCCGCCGCCCTGCCCTTTGATACAGACGTGTCCTATCCCGTCGACCAGACCAGACCCGTAGCATGAGCGACCTGAATCCCTCCGAAGCGCAGGAAGACAGCTTCATCTCCCACCTCGTCGAACTTCGGGATCGCCTGATTCGCGCTGTATTCGCATTGGTCGTGATTTTCGGGCTGCTCGCATTCTTTATTGGCACCGAAAACATTTATACCTTTCTGGCACAACCCTTACTCAACGAACTGCCCAAAGGCGGCAGCATGATCAACACCGATATTGTCGGCATGTTTATGGTGCCTCTGAAAGTCACGATGGCTGCGGCATTTTTAATTGCGCTTCCCTACGTGCTCTATCAGATTTGGGCTTTCGTCGCGCCGGGGCTGTACCAGCACGAAAAACGGCTGGCATTCCCCCTGCTCATCGCCAGCGTCCTGCTCTTTTTTATCGGCATGGCATTTGCCTACTATCTGGTTTTTCCCGCCGTCTTCCACTTCATGTCCGGCATCGCCCCGAAAGGCGTCGCCTGGATGACCGACATCGACAAATACTTTTCCTTTGTCATCACCACATTCATCGCTTTTGGTATTGCTTTTGAAGTGCCGGTCGTGGTCATTCTGCTGGTTAAAATTGGCATTGTGGACATTGCAAAACTCAAAGAAATCCGCCCCTACGTTATCCTCGCCGCCTTCATTGTCGGCGCCATTTTCACCCCGCCCGACATCATCTCCCAATTCATGCTCGCCGTACCCATGTGCCTGCTCTACGAAGCGGGGATTCTGGTCGCCCGCTTTATCAGCCGCCCCGCCAAACCAGACGACAATACGGAAGATGATTCAGACATCATGAGCGACGACGAAATCAACCGCGCGTTGGCGACAGCGGAAGAAGCCCACCGGCGACAGAAAGGCTGACCATGCGCCGCATTCTGCACATTCTGGTCGACGCCCTGTTTCAATTCGTCCTCACCGCCTGGGTGGGCATGATATGGACCGTCGGCTATCTGGTCGCGCCGACGCTGTTCTACACCCTGGATGACCGCGTGCTCGCCGGAAAAATCGCCGGACACATGTTCACCGTTTCCGGCTGGGCAGGCTTGACGCTCGGCGGCTACCTGCTCATCATCCTGTTCCTGCAACGCGGCGTCAAAAGCCTGCGCTCCCTCGCCTTCTGGCTCACCGCGCTCCTCCTGATTCTGACCGCCGTCAGCCTGTTCGGTATCCAACCTTTCATGCAACACCTGAAAGACGCCGCCGGGTCGCTGGATGTCATGCAGAGCGCCCTGCGTGACCGCTTCATCCGCTGGCACGGCATCTCCAGCACCCTCTACCTCCTGCAAAGCCTGCTCGCGCTGGGGCTGCTGCTGCGAATCAAACTGGATCGCTCGTTCGGGCTTTAATATACGCCACACCAAAACCAAAAAAATCATGCCAAGCGGTCAGATCGTAACGGCAGGGCGGGATCGAAGAAACCGCCGCAGTCAACAAACGGCGCGTTCTTCGATTCCGCCCTACCTTGCGGGGAAAATTATTCCAATATCCGCCGTTCGCGCAATGCTTGCGCCAGGGTGCCGGAATCGACGAATTCCAGTTCGCCGCCGACGGGAACGCCGCGCGCCAGACGGCTGACCTTGATCCCCTCCGCTGCCAGAAGCGTGGTGATGTAGTGCGCGGTGGCTTCGCCTTCGTTGGTGTAGTTGGTTGCCAGGATCACCTCCCGCACCGCGCCGTCTTGCACACGCTCAATGAGTTTGTCCAGCCCCAGGGCGCGGGGGCCGACGCCATCCAGCGGGGAGATTCTGCCCATCAGCACGTAGTACAGCCCTTGGTACGCCTGGGTCTGTTCCATCATGTTCATGTCGACCGGCGTTTCGACGACGCAGAGTTGCGTGGCGTCGCGCTTTGATGAGGCGCAGCGGTCGCAGAGGTCGGTTTCGGAAAAGGTGTTGCAACGCTGGCAATGGGTCAGCCCCTTCAAGGCATGTTGCAGCGCGGTTGCCAGCGCGGTCGCGCCTTGCCGGTCGTGTTGCAGCAGGTGATACGCCATGCGCTGCGCCGATTTGGGCCCGACGCCGGGCAGACAGCGCAAGGCCTCAATCAGTCCGAACAGCGCGTGCGGGTGCGGATTTTGGGTTGACGCCACAATCAATCAAAAGGGCAATTTCATGCCGGGCGGCAGGTTCAAGCCTGCCGTAAAGCCCGCCATGCGTTCCTTGCTCAACGCTTCGCCGCGCCGCACGGCGTCGTTGACCGCCGCTGCCAGCAGGTCTTCCAGCATTTCCCGGTCATCCATCGCCGCAGGCTCGATGCTCACCCGACGCACGTCGTGTCCGCAGGTCATCGTCACTTTGACCATGCCGCCGCCGGATTGTCCTTCGACTTCCAGTTGCGCCAGTTCTTCCTGCGCTTTCATCATGTTGCTTTGCATGGCTTGCGCCTGCTTCATCAAGCCAGCCAATCCGCCTTTCATCATTTCATTTGCTCCTGTTGGTCAATGGGTTTTATGGAAGATTCATCCAGCGCGGCGTCGAGGCTTTCGATGGCGTCGCGCACAAAAGGGTCGCCTTCAATGGCGCTAATCGCTTCGTTCTGACGGGTCTGGCGCTGATGGATCGCCACCTGCGCCGGAGTCGCCCGTTCTACCTTGCCGATTTCAATCGTGAGTTTCACGGCATGACCGAAATGTTCGGCAAGCGCCTCTTCCAGCTTGCTCTGCGTGCTTTTGGACAGCACTTGCTGATGCTCGGCGGCAAGCTGCAAGACGCAGCTTTTGGCATCCCGCCGCAGAAGGTCGCAATGTTGCGCCAACTGCTTCGCCATCCCGCTGATATTGAGCCGCGCCATGAGCGCGTGCCATTCAGGATTGGCGTCCGGCGGCGATTCGGGTTTGGGGGGGGCGGGTGGCGCGGTTGGCGCGGTTGGCGTTGCCGGACGTGCCGCCGCTACCGGCGCGGCGGATGTGGAAATGGGTTGTGGTTGCGCTTGCGGGCGCGGCGCGGCAGACACAAGCGGCGACGCCGTCACCGCCACGGTCGCCCCCGCCGCCGTGGGCGCGAATGCCAGCAGGCGCATGAGGGTCATCACCAAACCGCTGTATTCGTCCGGCGCCAGCGAGAGTTCGGCGCGACCCTGCGTGGCAATCTGGTATGCCAACTGCACAAACTCCGGCGCGAATCCGCGCGCCAGCGTGAGCAGTCGCGCGCGTTCATGCCAGTCGCCGCCCACGTCGGGCACCAGTTGCAGAAGCTGGATGTGAGTGAGCAGAATCGCCAATTCCTGCAAGGCGTTGCTGGCGGAAAGGCTGCGCGTTTGCATGTTCTCCGCCACCTGCAAAATTTTCGCCCCGTCCGCCGCCGTCAGCGCGTCGAGAATGTCCAGCAGGTAAGTCGTATCCACCGTACCCAGCATGTCCCGCACCAGCGCGGTTTCCACCTTGCCCGCGCCGTGGGCAATCGCCTGGTCGAGCAGGGAAAGCGCGTCGCGCATACTGCCAGCGGCGGCGCGGGCGATATGCGTCAGCGCGTCCGTCTCGAAAGCCACGCCTTCGGTATTCAGGGTACGCCCCAGATACTCGACAATGGTGGGCATGGGCATCTGCTTCAGATTGAATTGCAGACAGCGCGACAAGACCGTGACCGGGATTTTCTGCGGGTCGGTGGTCGCCAGAATGAATTTGACGTGTTCGGGCGGTTCTTCCAGCGTCTTCAACATCGCGTTGAAGGCGGAGTTGGAGAGCATGTGTACTTCGTCGATGACGTAGACCTTGTAACGTCCCTTGGTCGGCGCGTAGACCGCGTTTTCCAGAAGTTGACGCATTTCGTCGACCTTGGTGTTGGTCGCCGCGTCCACCTCCAGCAAATCCACGAAACGCCCGGCGTCGATTTCTTCGCAGGCGGAACAATGTCCGCAGGGTTCGGCGGAAACGCCCGCTTCGCAATTCAGGGATTTCGCCAGAATGCGGGCGATGGTCGTCTTGCCGACGCCACGGGTGCCGGTGAACAGGTAGGCGTGATGCAGGCGTTTTTCGTTCAACGCGTGGGTCAGCGCCCTGACCACATGCTCCTGCCCCACCAAGGTGGAAAAATTACGCGGTCGCCACTTGCGGGCCAGCACCTGATAGCTCATGCGCCCAGTTCCGAAGAATGAAAGAGAAGTGGCGAGCCTAACCCCCGGCACTTGCAGAAAATGGCTGTGGCTGCTGCCTTCCGACCCTGACCAGGTTCACCACCCTGCAATGCGGGGAGACCCGCCGGCGCGAATTCTAGCACAGCAAAAACGAAGTTCACCCGAAAATGCGCGTTGCGCCCACAGTCAACAGCCCAAGCCAGGTCATCAGCAGCGAACCACCCAGATGCAACGCCATCAACGCGAAGGCAAGCGCATGTTGTCCCGCCAGCAGGCGCTCCACGCTTTCTGCCGAAAAACTGGAAAAGGTCGTCAGTCCACCGAGCACGCCAGTGATAACAAAGAGTTTCAGCATCGGGTCGAGCGCGGCATGAAAGTGGAAAAACCCGACTGCCACGCCGACCAGATAGCCGCCCAGCAGATTTGCCGTCAGTGTACCCAACGGCAGGGCGGGCAGGAAAGGATTCAGCGCCAACCCCAACAGCCAACGGCTGCAAGCGCCAAATGCGCCGCCGAGCGCGACAGCAAGCAAAGCAGTGAAATTAAACGGATTCGCCATAAAGACTAAGCTTGCGTAGGCGGCACACTGGCAAAGCGTTTCATCACATGCGAAATCATGCTCCTGGCGAGTTCCTCTTCACCGAAGAACACCGCGCCGAAGTTTTCCTTCCGCAGCAATTCGGATTCGTCATTGCTATGCGTTCGTATCACGATTTCGATGGCGGGATTCAAGGTGCGGGCAGTGGTCGCCATTGAGCGCACATCCAGCGGCGTGTGCGAGGCAATCACCAGCATGGCGGCGCGGGCGATGTGCGCCTGAATCAGCACAGCGGGTTCGGCGGCATTGCCGCAAACCGCCGCCAGCCCGCGCTTTCGCAGGGTTTCCACAAATTCCCGATTCTGGTCGACCACCACGTAGGGAATATCCTGTTTCGCCAGCACATCGGCAATGCGCGTCCCGACACGCCCGAATCCAACCAACACCACCTGTCCTTCGAGATACTTGCGGGCAGTGCTCATCGGCAACTGCGCGTAAGGTTCTTCGCGCCGATTCAACCGCCGCGCCAGCTTCGAGCGTTTCAACAACCAACGCTGCAACGGCGCGATCGCGGCAAACAGAAAGGGATTCAAGGCGATGGAAATCAGGGCGGCGGCGAGCACCAGGCTCATGCCGGCATCGGGCAGCAACCCCAACATCCGCCCCAACCCCGCCAGAATAAAAGAAAACTCGCCAATCTGCGCCAGACTTGCCGCGACGGTCAGCGCCGTGTTGAGCGGGTAGCGGAATGCCAGCACCAGCAGCATCGCCGCAAGCGACTTGCCCAACACGATGACCGCGACCACGCCCAAAAGCTGCCAGGGCGAAGTGAGCAGGATTTGCGGGTCGAACAACATCCCGACCGCGACAAAAAAGAGCACTGAAAAAGCGTCGCGCAACGGCAGCGATTCCTGCGCGGCGCGATGGCTGAATTCCGATTCGCGCATGACCATGCCCGCGAAAAACGCGCCCAGGGCAAACGACACATTGAACAACACCGCCGCGCCGTAGGCGATACCGATCGCGGCGGCAATCACGGACAAGGTGAACAGCTCACGCGATCCGGTACGCGCCACCTGCCACAAAAGCCAGGGCACGACGCGCCGCCCGGCGACCATCATCAGGGCGATAAAAGCAGTCACTTGCAGCAGCACAAACACCACGGTCATGCCAATCGTCCGGTCACTGCTCACCGCAGCCGTACCGCCTAACGCCCCCGCCAGCGGCGGCAGCAAAACCAGCACCAGCACGGTCGCCAAATCTTCCATGACCAGCCAGCCGATGGCGATGCGCCCATTCATGGTTTTGAGCGAATGATTCGCTTCCAGCGCCTTCAAAAGCACCACGGTGCTGGCGCAGGAAAGCGAAAGCCCCAACACCAGCGCCGCCCCCCACGACCAACCCCAGAACCACGCCAGAATCGCGCCCAACAAGGTCGCCATGCCCATCTGCACCAAAGCGCCGGGAATGGCGATACGCCTGACGCTCATCAGGTCGCCGGGCGAAAAATGCAGCCCGACGCCAAACATCAGCAACATGACCCCGATTTCGGAAAGCTGCGAAGCAATACTCACATCCGCCACAAACCCCGGCGTATACGGCCCGATGATGATGCCCGCCACAAGGTAGCCGACAATCGCCGAAAAACGCAGCCGTTCGGCGATGAACCCCAACATCAGCGCGATTCCGAACCCGGCAGTGATGGTCGTGATGAGGGGGAGATTATGTTCCATGCGGGTTCCTGAAAGATGACGGGACGTAAGGACTTGATGACAAACCAGCGCATTATAGCGGCGGTTGTCTGGAACGGTACTGCCGCATTTCATGAATGACCGCTGCGGGGCGATGATTCATCGCCCCCGTCACGCTCGCCCCCTGTGAAAGAAAGGAAGATTCAACCCCGCCCCCTCATCAAAGCACTACAATGCCGCCCTGCCCTTTCACTCTCTTTGCATCATGCTGACTTATCCCCACATCGACCCGATTGCTTTTTCCATTGACATTTTTTCAATCCATCTTTCCGTGCGCTGGTACGGCATCATGTATCTGCTTTCCTACCTGTTTGCCTGGCAACTGGCGCGGCTGCGCGGGCGGCTGACCTGGGGCGAGGAGGCGTTGGAAAATTTGTTGTTCGCGCTCTTTGTCGGGCTGGTTGTGGGCGGACGCCTGGGGCAGGTGTTGTTTTACGCGCCCGGCTATTATTTCGCGCATCCGCTGGAAATCCTGCAAATCTGGAAGGGCGGCATGAGTTTTCATGGCGGTTTTCTGGGCGTGTTGCTGGCTTCGCTGCTGTGGGCGCACCGGCACGGCAAACGCTGGCTTGAGGTCACGGATTTCATCGCGCCGCTGGCGCCGTTAGGCTTGATGCTGGGGCGTATCGGCAACTTCATCAATGGCGAAATCGTGGGGCGCGTCGCCGACCCGTCGCTGCCGTGGGCGATGGTTTTCCCGCATGTCGACGCCCTGCCCCGCCATCCCGTCCAGATTTACCACGCCGCGCTGGAAGGGCTGGCGCTGTTCGTCATTCTCTGGCTGTACTCAAAAAAGCCGCGTCCGACTGGCGTGGTATCGGGGGCGTTTCTGGCGGGTTACGGCGTCTTCCGTTCCACGGTCGAATTTTTCCGCGAACCGGACGCGGGCATTTTCGGGCTTTCCTACACGATCAGCATGGGACAATGGCTGTCCATCCCGATGATTTTGGCGGGCGCGGGAATGTTGTGGTATTTCGGGCGTCGGGTCGACGCGCCATCGCCCGTCGTTAAATAAAACGGGCGACGGATTAAACTGCCCCCATCGGGCTGAACCGTCAAAACAGCCATTGCAGTGTGAGGTTTGCGATGTCAAATCAAATTTTGACGCACATCATGGCGGCGTCACTACTCTGAATCGAAAATGCTGTTTACCTTTGGTCTTTGCAACAGGAGCACAGCATGTCCCATTTCGCCCCTCAAGCCCGCGCGACGGTCGCTGACGTGATTCGTTCCCGTCATTCCATACGTCGTTTTTTGCCCACGCCGGTGTCGCGTAAAATCGTCAGCGAGTTGCTGGAACTCGCTGCCCGCGCGCCTTCTGGCGGTAATGTGCAGCCGTGGCGGGCGCATGTGCTGGCAGGGGAAGCGCGAGCGGCGTTCTCCGCCGCCATTCTTTCAGAATATGAACAAGGGCGGCAGGACAAGCGTGATTTTGATTTTTATCCCGACAAATGGCGCGAACCCTGGCTTTCCCGTCGCCGCAAGATGGGGCTGGGGCTGTATGGACTGCTGCATATCGACAAGGGCGACAAGGAACGGATGCGCGCGCAGAGTGGGCGCAACTATCTCTTTTTTGACGCGCCGGTGGGGATGATACTCACGCTGGACGAGGCTTTGGGGCGCGGCATGTTTCTGGATTGCGGCGTGTTCATCGGCAACCTGCTCATCGCCGCCCGCGCATACGGACTGGATACTTGCGTACAGGATTCGTTCGCCGATTACCCCGCAACCATTCGCCGCCATCTGAAGCTGGGCGAAAACGAGCGCGTCGTAACCGGCGTCGCCCTGGGCTACGCCGACCCGAACGCGCCGGAAAACCAGCTGGTCACGGAGCGCGAACCGGTTGAGCGTTTCGCGGAGTTTTATGGATTTTGAGGGCGGCATGAACGCTTCAAGGCGGTGGGGCAATCTTTCATCCCCACGAACCCCGCAAACATGAGTTCCACGACTTTTTCCTGTCCCTGCGGCGAGATAAACGCCAGCTTGACGCGCCCGGCAAGCAGCAGGTGAACCTTGTGCAGGGGTCGCCCCTGTTGAACAGGAACGCGCCTTTGTCCAGACGAATTTCCTGTTGGGCGAGGTCGGGCATGGCGTAATCGCGATTCAATCGGGCGCGAACCACGCCAATTGTTCATGCAAACTCACCACGCTGCCAATCACCATCAATGCGGGCGGCTGGATGTTGGTCTGCCGGATGCGTGTGGGCAGGTCGGCGAGGCGGGCGAACAGGGTTTGCTGGTCGGGCAGCGTGCCTCGACGCACAAGGGCGGCGGGAGTGTCGGCGGACATGCCGTGCTGGATCAGTTGGCGACAGATTTCGTCCGCGCCGCCGACGCCCATGTAAAACACCAGCGTTTGACCGGGGCGGGCAAGCATCTGCCAATCCAGATGCACGCCGCCTTCCTTGCGGTGTCCGGTGACGAAGACCAGGGCTTGCGCGTGGTCGCGGTGCGTCAGGGGAAAACCGGCGTAAGCGGCGCAACCAGCGGCGGCGGTAACGCCGGGCACGACCTCGAAGGGAATACCGGCGGCGGCGAGGGTTTCCAGTTCCTCGCCGCCACGCCCGAAGATGAAGGGATCGCCGCCTTTCAACCGGATGACGGCAAGCCCCTGCCGCGCCAAATCCACCAGCAAGGCGCTGATGGCAGGCTGCGGCAGGGTGTGGCGCGAGCGTTCCTTGCCGACATAGACGCGACGGGCGTCGGGGCGGGCGAGTTCGAGAATGCCGTCGCCAATGAGGTGGTCGTAGACAATGGCATCGGCGGCGGCAATCAGGCGGGCGGCTTTCAGGGTCAGCAATTCCGGGGCGCCGGGACCCGCGCCGACCAGCCAGACTTTGCCGGATTGCAGGGGGGGGTTTTGCGAAGAGATCATGGAAATTTTGCGCCTTCAAACGTCATTTTGCGCGGTAAGAGGACGTGTGGGGGCGGTTCACGAACCGCCCCTACGTTTTTCACACCAAATGTTGAATTGAGGGGCTGGCGTAGCCAGTCCTTGACGAACGCAAGGTTGGACAGGGCGCTCACTCCGCCACCAACACCGCCGCAAAGCCGCCGCCGGGGGTGCGGAAATTGGTGGTTTGTCCTTGATACAGGCGGGCGGCGAAAAGTTGTACGCGCCCCTCAAAAACGTAGGCGCGAATATCCAGTTTCAATAATCGGTCTTCCGCTTCGCTTTCTATCCGCACGCGGCGCGTGGAAGGCGGCGCGAAGCGTTGGGCGACGTAGCCACTTGCGCGAATAAAGTCGAAAACCCTGTGCGTGAGTTTGTCGCCCCGATAGGCGGCGCGACTGCCGAAACCGGCGGCGGGTTTGAAAAACCACTCTTTGCGGGTTTGCCAGAAATGTTCAGCATTTTCCGGCGTGACTTCGCAGGTGTGCGGGATGCCCGTGAGCAGGGTGTTTTGCAAGCCTTCGGGAATGCCCGCTTGCGTAAGCCAGTCGGGGTCAGAAAGCAGACCAAGATTGCGCTTGTCGGCGTACAGGGCGTGCGCGCGCGGATGCGGGGTCAGGACGATTGCGCCCGCGCGGTAGGCGGCATTAAGGGCGGCGTGTTCGGGAGCGACGAGGGAAAAATCGGTGAGACGGTTATAGACCATATCCACCGGCTCTCCAGCGTGTCGCAGAACGTCGCCATCCCAAATGAATTCGCGGGGATCGGCAATGAAGGCGTCGACGCCCGCCGCAACAAACAGGCGGCGAAAAAGCTCGAATTCCGGCGCGAGGTATTGCTGTTTGGGTTCTGTATCGACGATGGCGAGGCGGTTTGGTTTTTTGCCCGCGCCATGTTTTGCGTTCCATGTCGTCTGGAACATGGCGAGCGCGTCTGCCTGCACATCTTCCTTGCCTTGCGATCGCGCCAGTTCCGCGTTGAGCAGCAGCCCGCCCGCATTGGTGTTGATTTCAATCAGGCGCGCGCCCGCTGGCGTCAGGTGAAAATCGTAGCCCATGCAGACGCCCGGATAACCGGGGTCGTGGCGGGCGATTTCTGGCGCGTTGGCAAGCACGGCGGTCTGAAAAAGCGGCGTGGCGATGACCTGTTCAATGGCTGCAATCAGCCCGCGCATTGCGTCGATTTGCGCGGCATCCACGAATACCGGCGCGACCGCGAACAGGTGGGGATGGGTTTGTCGCAGAGCGGCGGTGGGGAGACCGCTGGCGGTCAATGTCGCGTTCAGGGCGGCGCTGTCCAGACGCAGGGCGGGGTTTTGGTTAAGGTGTTCGGCGGTCATGCGCTCGCCCCCGCGTTTGCTCCGTTTCCAAGAAATTCCAGCGCCGTCCGCAAATCCCGCGCGCGTCGCATCGGCGGCAGGCTGCGCCAGATACGGTAGCCATAGGGTTTATTCAACATGCGCGGGTCGCAAATCATCAGCACGCCCTTGTCGGATTCGGTGCGAATCAGGCGTCCCGCGCCTTGTTTGACGTTGATGACGGCGCGCGGAAGCTGGTATTCCAGAAAGGCGTTGCGTCCGGCTTTTTTCATTTCTTCGATGCGGGCGGAGAGCACCGGATCGTCGGGCGGGGCGAAGGGGAGTTTGTCGATGACCACCAGAGAGAGCGCCTCGCCGCGCACATCCACGCCTTCCCAGAAACTCTGGCTACCCACCAGAATACCGTTGCCCGCCTGCCGGAAGCGGTCAAGCAATTCGTTTTTGCCGCATTCGCCTTGCAAAAACAGGGGCGGTCTGTCGGCGGCTTCCGCATCAGTTTTTTCCAGATGTTCTTGCAGCAATTCGTAGATACGGCGCATGGCGCGTAGACTGGTGCACAGGAAAAACACGCCGCCGCCGCAGGCGTCAATCAGCGGAAACGCCGCTTCCGCCACCGCTTCCGTGTAGCCCCATGAATTCGGTTCGGGCAAGCCTTGCGGCGCGTAGAGGAGCGCCTGATGCGTGTAGTCGAAGGGGCTGTCCCAGCAGCCGGTTTCGGCGTCCCACAAGCCCAGTTCCGATTGGTAATGCTCAAATCGACCCTGCACGGCGAGCGTGGCGGAGGTGAAAATCCAGGCGCGGGGGTGTCCGCCCATTTGACGGGCGAAAATTTCCGCGACCGACAGGGGCGTGGCGTTCAGTTGCAGGGAATGGCTGAAGGCTTCGCACCAACGCACTTTTTTGCCTTTGTCACCCTCCGTCTGGCTCTGCGAGCCATCCCGCCAGCCGATGAAATTCGCCCGCAATTCCAGCGTTCGCTGCCAGCATTTTTCCAGACCTTCGGAACGCTCCGCCTGGGTTTTCAGGATGGCTTCGCTTTCTTCCAGCCGCTCAAGGAGTTGCCGCAAGGCGGGAAGAAAGTCCGCTTTTTCCTCAATCTGGCGGGCGGGAAAACGTCCGCTTTCCACGCCCACTGACAGACGCAAATCCCGCGCGCTTTTTTCCAGCGCGGCAAGGCTGATTTGCAGATCAGGGCAATCCCGCGCCGCCGCCAGTCCTTCCGCCTTGGCGTCGCGCGCGAGGTCGATGACCTGCGAAGTGGAGACATTCTCGCCAAAAAACAGCGAGGCGACTTCCGGCAACTGATGCGCCTCGTCAAAAATCACCGTGTTGCAGGCGGGCAGCAATTCCGCCACGCCCTCGTCGCGCAACATCACATCGGCAAAAAAGAGGTGGTGATTGACGACCACCAGATCGGCTTCCATCGCCGCCTTCCTCGCCGACTGGACGTGACAATCCTTGTAATCCGGGCATTCCTGCCCCAGACAATTATCGCGGGTGGACGTGACCTGCGACCAGACGGGCGAGCTTTCCGGCACGTCGCCGCATTCGGCTTTGTCGCCGCTTCTGGTCTGCTTGAAAAACCGCTGGATGCGGGCGAAATGGTCGACTTCTTCCCGATTGAAAAAACGCCCTTCCGTCGCCGAACGCCGCAGATAATAGTGGCAAACGTAATTGGCGCGCCCTTTCAACAGGGCGACCTGCACCGGCGCATTCAGCGCGGCGCGTACCAGCGGCAAATCCTTGTTGAACAATTGGTCTTGCAAGGTCTTGGTGCCGGTGGAAATCATCACCTTGCCGCCGGAAAGCAGGGCGGGCGCAAGGTAGGCGAAAGTCTTGCCCGTGCCCGTCCCCGCTTCGGCGATGAACACCTTTTGTCCGGCAATCGCCGCCGCCACGCGATCCGCCATTTCCGCCTGCTGCGAGCGCACGCGAAATCCCGAAATCGCCGCCGCCAGCGGGCCTTGCGGGGAAAAAAGGGCGGAGAGAGGTTCGGGCATCGGGGGTTCAGGAATCAGAGGTCAGGGGACAGGTGGCAGGAAAATCAGCGCGCAATGATACGCCGCGCGGAGGGCAAAATGGGGGATAAAAGGTAGGGCGGGATCGAAGAAACAGCCGGCGCGTTCTTCGATGCCGCCCTGCCTGAAAAAAATTCGCCGCGAGGAAGGTCGCGGCGAATGGTGGAACTACGAATGTTGCCAACTTCAAGCGGCGAGGGCGCTCCGGGCGGCATTGGCTCCGGCTTGCGCCACCACCGGACTGGCGTCCTGACGGGCGGCGGCGGCGTCGCTTTGACGCACTTGCGCCTGTTGCGCGTTGTCATCCACCGCTTGCCGGACAGCCGTGCTGGTTTCAGGCGTTGCGGGTTGCGCGTTGTTGGTCGTTGGCGTACCTGCTGCCGCAGGCGCGCTGGCATTGGCGGTATTGGTTGCCGTTGCCGGTTCTGCTGCGGGTGGCGCTGTCGGCGGCGTACTGGCGGCGGCTTGTGTCGCGCCTTGACCGACCGCGCCCACTGCTGCCGAAGCGCCTGTTTCAACCGACGCGGCGGCGGCGGTTTGGGTGACGGGTTGCGCTGCGGGGGTCAATGCGGCTTCCTGCGCCGCTGCCGGGGTTGCGGCTTGCGCGCCAGCCGCCTGTTCCGCCGACAGACGCGCCTGACCTTCTTCGCTGATGGTGACGCGGGTGCTGGCGGGGGGTTGGTTTTCGGTCGCAACATTGGCGTTACGCGCCGCGTTGTTCGCGCCATTGGTTTGCTGGATGCTGGTAACGGCGCCGCTGGCGTTATTCGCCGTGGCGCCGGGGGGAACTTGTAATCCTACGGTAATATCCATGATTGCACTCGATAAAAAAACGTTTGTGACGCCTTAATGATAGCTCAAACCGGCTGATACTCAACGTGTTTGTGCATTTTGTTGCGATTGTTGCGTTTCTTGTTGTTCATTGGCGGGCAGCGCCAGATGCAAACGTTCGCCCAGCGCGGCTTCCGACAGGTTGAGCAGTTGCGCGATGCCTTTCAGGTCGTCCGGCAAGGCGGCGTCTTTCCAGCCATGCGCGAGATGACGCGCCAGACTGACCGCCAGGACGACATTTCTGACTCTGGGATGCTCGGCGTGCGCGTCGTCAATCAACGCCAGCAGCAGCGGGGGGAGCTTCCACGCCTGACACAAGGCAATCTGGATGGAAAGCAGGGGAAATCCCAAAACCGCTTCCTGCACATTGACGCTGCGTAACCTTGGGTCAGCCAGTTGCGCGTCGCGGATGGCAAGCGCCAGTTTGGGCGCGAAAGCGTAGAGCAGGATTTCCGCCAGATCGTGCAGCAACGCCGCCAGCGTGACTTCTTCCACATCCACATCCACGCGCCAGACCGCCCATTTGTGCGCGTAATGCGCCGCTTGCTGGGCGCGGCGAATCACCTGTATCGTGCCCAGCAAGGCGTGCGGCGGCGCGTCTTTCAGCCGATCTTCAATAGTCGGCAGGTTTTCAAATCGCTGGAAAAACGGTTCCACGCCCAACATCATGATGGCGCCGGCAATGGTGGCGACATCGTGATGCAGTCGTCGTCCGGTCAACGGCTGAATGTAGGAAAGCACACGCACCGCCATCAGCGGGTCTTGCAGCACAATACGGGCAATCAGCTTGCCCGAAACCTTGTCCATATGCTCACGCGCTTCTTCCAGTTGCCGACGGGTATGGCGCAACACCGGCAATTCCTGCGCGCCAAAATAGCTCACCCATTCTTCTACGGTTGCCAAGGCTTGCTCAATCATGATCGCTTGTTTTACCTCAAGAAGAGGCTGTAACCTTTTGTTTTAACCCGATTATTGTAGTGTAATCGAAAAGCGCGGGTTCATGCCGGAATCCCGTCCTGAAATCGCGTCCATTCTGGACGCGGCGGTTCGTCCTGATTTTTGCGGGTTGTTTTTCTGTTCCGCCATCCGGCGCGGTTTACAGTAATATCCGCGTTATTCCCTGTTGCTCCGGTACATTTTCCATGCGTTACAAAATCGTTCCCGTTACGCCCCTTGAACAAAACTGCACCCTGTTGTGGTGCGAAGCCACCCGACAAGCCGCTGTGGTCGACCCCGGCGGCGACGTGGCGCGCATTCTGGCGGCGTTGGAAGCTGAACAGCTTACGCTCGCGCTCATCCTGATTACGCATGGGCATTTCGACCACGCGGGCGGGGCGGCGGAACTGGCGAAACACTCCCCCGGCGTACCTATCGAAGGCCCGCATGAGGCGGATCGTTTCTGGATTGATGGCATTGCCGACCAGGGGGGCAAGTTCGGACTCGCCAGCGGGCAGCCTTTCACGCCTGACCGCTGGCTTTTTGATGGCGACACGGTGACATTCGGTGAAGTCACGCTGGAAGTGCTGCATTGTCCCGGTCACACGCCGGGGCATGTGGTGTTTTACAGCCGCCCCGACGCGCTGCTGCTGGTGGGCGACGTGCTCTTTCAAGGCTCCATCGGACGCACCGATTTTCCGCAGGGCAACCACGCCGACCTCATCGCCGCCATCCGGCAAAAGCTCTTTCCTCTGGGCGACGACATCCAGTTCATTCCGGGACACGGCCCCATGTCGACCCTGGGCGACGAGCGTCGGTGGAATCCCTTTGTCGGCGACGGCAGATAAGCGCGCGATAACGGGAATTTGCATTCCCTGCTAAGATACGTCCCCCGAATCTCAAAGACAGTGCCAGCATGAAAACGACTTTCCTCGACTTTGAGCAACCGATTGCCGAACTGGAAAACAAAATCGAAGCCCTGCGTTTCGGACAGGAAGATTCGGCGGTCGACATTTCCGAGGAAATCGACCGCCTTTCCGAAAAAAGCCAGGAATTGACCAAAGCCATCTACGCCAAGCTCACGCCCTGGCAGATTGCCCAGGTCGCCCGCCACCCGCAGCGCCCCTATACCCTTGATTACATTGAGCATATTTTCACCGATTTCGTCGAACTGCACGGCGACCGCGCCTATGCTGATGACAAATCCATCGTCGGCGGCATGGCGCGTTTGGGCGGCAATCCCTGTGTGGTCATCGGGCATCAAAAAGGGCGCGACACCAAAGACCGCACCTACCGCAATTTCGGGATGCCCAAGCCCGAAGGTTACCGCAAGGCGTTGCGCCTCATGCGGCTGGCGGAAAAATTCCGCGTTCCCGTGTTTACTTTCGTGGACACTCCCGGCGCGTATCCCGGCATCGGCGCGGAAGAGCGCGGGCAGTCGGAAGCCATCGGGCGCAACCTCTACGAAATGGCGATTCTGAAAACCCCCATCATCGTCACCATCATCGGCGAAGGCGGTTCCGGCGGCGCGCTCGCCATCGCGGTGGGCGACGCCGTGCTGATGCTGCAAAACGCCACCTACTCCGTCATCTCCCCCGAAGGCTGCGCCTCGATTCTCTGGAAAAGCGCCGAAAAAGCCAACGAAGCCGCCGAAATCATGGGCATCACCGCAGGACGCCTGAAATCCTTGGGGCTGATTGACAAAATCGTGCACGAACCCAACGGCGGCGCGCACCGCGATTACTTTGCCATGTCCGTCACCCTCAAAAAGGTCCTGCACGACAGCCTGAAAAACGTGAACGAACTCGCCACCGACAAACTCCTCGACGCCCGCTTCGAGCGCCTCATGGCGTATGGACGCTTCAAGGAACAAGGCTGAAATTCGCGCGCCCGCCGTTGCTACTGCGGTTGCCGCCGCAGTTGCCACCGCAGTTGCCAAATTTGCCGCTCAACTTCGCGCGCGTCTCCCCGAAAATGCCACCCTTTGGGTCGGGCTTTCCGGCGGGCGCGATTCCGTTGTCCTGCTCCACCTCGCTCGTCAACTCCTGCCGGAGCGCGTGCGCGCCCTGCATGTGCATCATGGTTTATCGCCCCACGCCGACGCATGGGCGGCGTTTTGCGAACAACTTTGCCGCGAGTGGGATATTCCCTGCACCCTGAAAAAAGTCGAAGTCCCCCGCCATGACGGACAAGGCGTAGAAGCCGCCGCCCGTCACGCCCGCTACCAAGCCTTTCGGGAAAGCGCCGCCGAATATCTCGCCCTCGCCCACCACCGCCGCGACCAGGCGGAAACCCTGCTCTTCAACCTCTGCCGGGGCGCAGGCGTCGTCGGCGCAGCCGCCATGCCGCCGCAGCGTCAAATCGGCAATCCAACCCTGCTGCGCCCCCTGCTGGATGTCGGCGCAGACGCCATCGCCGCCTACGCGACGGCGGAACAACTCCGCTGGGTAGAAGACGAAAGCAACGCCGACCCGCGTTACAGCCGCAATTTTTTGCGCCACCAAATCCTGCCCGAACTGAAAACCCGCTTCCCCGCCGCAGAAACCACTCTCGCAAGAGCCGCCAGCCACTTCGCCGAAGCGCAGGAACTCCTGGACGACCTCGCCGCGCAAGATGACAAAGCCATCGCCGGACAACTCGCCCCGCATCTCCCGCCACTCCTCGCGCTCTCCCCCGCCCGCCAAGCCAACTGGCTGCGCTACTGGCTCAAACAACAAAACTGGCACACCCCCGAAACCGCCGCCCTGCGCGAAGCACTGCGCCAACTCGCCACGCTGACAGAAAAACCCGACCGCCACTTCACCCTCAAACTCCCCGAAGGCGAACTCCGTCTCTGGCAAAACCGCCTGTACTGCGTCCCCCACATCGCCCCCCTCACCCAACGCGCATGGGACGGCAAAACCCCCTGCAAGTGGGCAGATGGCTGGCTCACCCTCGAACCCTGTCCGGGCGCAGGACTTTCCGCCGTTCTTGTTGCCGGAAAAACCTTCACCCTCCGCCCCCGTCAAGGCGGCGAACAAATCGTTCCCCAAGCCAACCGCCCCCACCGCCCCTTGAAAAAACTCCTGCAAGAAAACCGCATCCCGCCGTGGCAACGCGAACGGCTGCCGCTTATCTTTGTGGATGACGAACTGGTGGCGGTTCCTGATGTGGCGGTTGCGGCGAAGTGGCAATGCCAGACGGGGCAGGCGGGGGTGCAGGTCAGCTATCAAAAGACGGGCGAAATTCAGAAATCGTGACCTGTCCCCAAAACTCTTTATGGAAGGTACAATCTTGATCTTGAAATTTTGCAAGGTGAATGAGCAGCGTTATCCACCCTTTACCAATGTACGCGCAGAACCGCTCAATGGTGGAAGGCGCTTCGCTTGTCCACCCGACGCGATGTCCGGGCTACGCGCTGAATTGGCAGAGGAATTTTCAACTTTGTTCCGTTTGGATTCGCTTGACAGACTGAAAAGTGAAATCAGTCGTAAACAGAAACTCTCTGGTGACTCTTTGCTTGAAGCGGTTTATCAGAGGCTTACCAAGGTTGATGACAATATTCGTTACCCGGATACGGTAGGCGGGTGCTTTATCAAAGGTACACGCGTCCACACCAAAGAAGGTTTGAAGCCGATTGAGGAAATCAGGATAGGCGACTGGGTGCTCTCTAGCCCAGAGGATGGTTCAGGTAAGCCTGAATATAAACGGGTGGTGAAGACCGTTGTCCACAAAAATAAAACAATCAGACAAGTAAATTGTTATAACCGCGATGGAGAAAGGGAGGGTGTTGTCGCGACAGGCAATCATCCATTCTGGGTGGAAGGTACTGGCTGGACACGTGCCGACAGACTCAAGGAAGGGGATGTTGTACGTTTTGCGGATGGCAATCTGAGCAAGATCGCCTCGCAGTTCCCGGTGTACCGCTTCCCCGAGGAAAAGCCAGGAATTGGTTGGGTACAGGCATCTGAACTTCCATTAGCGAATCCTGCTTTGGGTCGCCTTTTTGATTATGCAAATTATGATCTCGCTGATTATCCAAATGGCGAATTGGATTGGGAGGAAATGACGGAAGACAACTATCTGGAGGTGACGGTCTATAACCTGGAAGTGGAGGATTTTCATACCTACTATGTAAGTCACATGGGAGTGTGGGTGCACAATACCAATTGCGCGGACTGGAGCGTCAAAATATTTCCCGGCGCGGAGGGTGTGCCTCTTCCGGGAGAAATGCGTTTGTATAAAAGCGCGTAGGTTGGGTACGCGCAGCGCAACCCAACATTGGACGGTAAAACACACATAACCGCCAAATGTCGGGCTACGCCTTCGGCTTACCCAATCTACAAAACTCCTGCGCCACATTAAACATTCCGCCCAAGGCT
>JAITSU010000113.1 GCA_031287525.1 Zoogloeaceae bacterium
CTGCCCGCCGTGGCATTGTCGGAGCACAGGGCGGGTGTGAAACCCGCCCCTACAAGGACCGAGGGGCGCAGGTAACAAAAAACGGACGCCGCAGCGTCCGTTTTTTGTATTCCACGTCCTCTTATTTCTTCTTTGTCGTGGCGCTCTTTTTCTGGGTCGCTTCGTACAGCGGCAGCACTTTGGGCAGGTTGGCTTCGATTTCCTCGGCGCGAGTGGAGCTGGACGGGTGGGTGGAGAACCAAGGCGCTTGCGAGCCGGAACCCAGCGCGGCCATCTTGTTCCATAGGCTGATACCGGCGCGTGGGTCATAACCGGCGCGGGCAGCCAAATCAAGACCGACCAGATCGGCTTCGCTTTCGTCGTCGCGGGAGAATTTCAGATTCAAAAGGTCATTGGCAATATCGAAGACCTTGGCGTATTGACCCTTGCCGACGACCTGCCCCAACAGGCTCGCGCCAACGGAAGTCGCCTGACTTTTGGCGATTTGCGCGCGGGAATGTTCGCGCAGGGCGTGGGCGATTTCGTGTCCCATCACCATCGCCAGTTCAGCGTCGGTGGCTTTCAGCGCGTCATTCAGACCCGTATAAAAGGCAATTTTGCCGCCGGGCATACAGAACGCATTGACTTCGCTGGAACGAATCAGGTTGATTTCCCATTTCCATTTCGCCGCTTCGGGATTGAAGCGGGTGGCAAAGGGAATGATGCGTTTGGCGATGGTGTTCAGACGCTTGGCCTGGGCGTTGCTGGCGGGTACGAGCGCGCCTTTGGCTTTCATTTCCTTGAGAAGTGCCTGATATTGCTGGTTGGCGGAAGCATTCAGTTCTTCGGCAGGAACCATCGTGCGGATGGAAGACATCTCGCCCACTTCGATGCCGACTGCATCCTGATTTCTGGCTTCGGCGGCTTTCTTGTCCGCCGCTTTCTTGCTCGCCTTGTCGGATTTTTGCGTGGAGGCGCTGTCGTCTTTGGCGCCGCCAGTGGTTTCACAACCCGCCGAAAAAACCAGCATACTCGCGGTGACCAAGGCAATACCTGTCTGTTTCCAGTAGTTCATAAGATTCCCCTTAATTGATTGAATGATTGAAAATCAGTAGTCCTGATCGTGGTCGTCTTTTTCCCACATTTCCTGGGTAAAGCGCACCACGCGATTGCGCCCCGTTTGCTTGGCGCGATAGAGCGCCACATCGGCAAATTTGACTGCCTGCCAGAAGGTGCTGCTGTCGGTCGGGTAATCGGAAAGCCCGATGGAGATGGTTTTTTGCAACATGGTGCCGCCCACATTGACGCGCAGCTTTTCCACGGTGCGCCGGATATTCTCTGCCACCTGATCGGCGGCGGGTTCTGTGGTGTCTTGCAGCACAATCAAAAATTCTTCGCCGCCGTAACGAATCACCATATCGGAGGTTCGCACGGATTGTCGCAGGATTTGCGACAGCGCCTTCAATACGGCATCGCCCGCGTCATGCCCGTAGCTGTCATTGACCATCTTGAAATAGTCGAGGTCGAGCATCATGATCGCCAGATGAATCTGCTGGCGGCGCACGTTGGCAAGCAGGGTTTCCACGTATTCTTCGAGATAGCGGCGATTGTTCAGCCCGGTCATCGGGTCGCGCAACGAGGATTCTTTCAGGGTTTCGGTGAGGCGACGCGCTTCCAGCACCGGCGCGGCTTCGCGCAGATAGACATTGATGTAGGGCAGCGCGGCTTGCAGACGCGCTTTTTCTTCGCCCTTGACCACCAGTTGCACGATGCTGCCGACCACGCCGGATTGCAGGATGGGGAAGCACATGTAACCGTAGTCTTCGCCGCCTTCCATCGGCGGGTTGAAAGCGTAGCAGATGTCGGGCTGGACGACGCCATCGACCATGTGTCCGGTACGACGGGCGCGACAGGTTTCGGGGCGTTCAAGCACCTGGCTGTTACACCAGTGACAAGCGCCGGAAAGATTGCCATCCACGATGACGCTTTCCATTTCGCTGCGGTTCTGGGTGATTTCGTAGATGGAAAATTCGCGCAGGTTGAATTCATCCTGCAAGGTGGTCGAGAGGCGTTGATAAATTTCCACCTTGGCTTCGTCTTCTTCAATCGCCTGTTTGAAGTGCTGCGCCCGCGTCAGCCCTTCCACCATGTCGATGGTCACGGCGAGCAGATTTTCGCCCTGACTGGGCTCGCGTCCGGTCAGATGCGACACCTGTCTGCCGATATGGTTCAGCCCGTCGTCGAGGAAACGCAGAAGCTGGTTTAACGCCCTGGCGATCTGTCCCACTTCGTCGTTGGTCTGTATGGTGATCGCGCTCTTGAAATTGCCCTTGGTCGCTTGCAGCACCACCTCTTCAACTTCCTTTGCGGTCTTGGATATCGGACGCAGCAGACGGTTCAGGAACAGGAACAGCGAAAAAAGGAACAGCGCCACCGTCACGGCAATACCGCCCACGGTCATGAGCGTTTGCTGACGCAATCTGGAAATATCCATGGTCATGGTCACAGCGCCCAACACCGCGCCATCACGCACATTGTGGCATTGCAGGCAGTTGGGCGTGCCGCTCGAATCCGCGACATAGGGAATGGTGCTGCGGAAAATCGTGATATCGCCCTGTTGGACGGTCTCGAACCGCTGCATACCATCCCGCATCACCTGCTGTTCGATGTCGTCCGGCACCAGTTCGCCCGCGTTGCTGACGCCAAACTGCTGATCCACCAGGGGGGAGCGCACCACATACACGGTACGCAAACCCTGTACTTCCGTGATGCGTTTCAAAAACCCCTGACGCAGCTCCATCGAGCCGTTAATCATGGCGTCGGTGAGGTGAACCCGGATGATTTCGGAGGCGGTGCGGACATGCTCCGCCGTCATGGCGACGGAATAACTTTGAAAGGCGAAGAAACTGATTGTGGCAACAACCAAAACCAGCGCGATGGAAAGCGCGGTGAAAAACAACAGGATTTTGGATTTAAGACGCATTGTCTCCGCACTCCAGCGACATAAGAATCTCCACAATTTTGCCATCAAACCGTAATGGAAGAAAGCCTAATCGCACAAAACTGTCACAAGCCGCAATCCAGAGGTTTTTCAGCGCAACAACCACGGCAACAGCAGAGGCGCGAGCAATGCCGTCAAAGCGGCCATCACGATATTTCTCCGACAATCCAGACGGTCACAATCAACGTCGTTCCACCCACCACAACATCCCCGTCGCGGCGAGCAGGAACAGCGCGGGCGGGGCGATGGCGGCGGCGAAGGGCGGCCATGCTTGCAGCACGCCCAGACTGGAAAAAAGCGCGTTCAGCATGTGGAACACCACGCCCACCATGACGCCGCCGAAAATTTGCAGGCTGACGCCCCCCATGCGGCTGTGCGCGTAGCCGAAGGGCAGCGCCAGCGCCATCATCACCAGCGCGGCAGCCGGATAAAAAAACTTTTTCCACAGGGCGATTTCGTAGCGTCCGGTGTTCTGGTTGTTGCTCGACAGGTGGCGCAGATACGTGACCAGACTGATGAGCGACATGCGTTCCGGCGCGACCATCAGCACGGAAATGATTTCCGGCGAGAGCGCCGAAGTCCAGCGCGTTTCCGCTTCCCGCTCCACCCATGCGCCCGGCGCGTCGCGGAATTGTTCCACCGCGTCCGCCCCGTGCTCGCCCAGGACTGTGCGAACCACGTCGGTCAGCCGCCATGTGCCGCCATCGCCTTGCGCCGCGTCGTCAACAAATTCGCCTGCCCTGGCGTCCAGCACGTAACGCAGACGGTTTTTTTCGTCGAACTGGTAAATCCGCACGCCTTCCAGACGCGCGTCCGGCGTTGCCGAACGGATATTCACGAAGGCTTGCCCGTCCCGCACCCAGATGCCGGAGGTAAATTCCCGCGCCACCACATTGTGAATCGCCTTGACCCGCAATTCCTGCGCCGCACGCTCGGCAACCGGCGCTACGGTTTCGCCCAGCAGCAAGGCTGCCACAGCGAACACGCCTGCTACCTTGAACAGAATCAGCAAAAACGCGCCCGTGCTCATGCCGGAAGCGCGCAAGACGGTGATTTCCGAATGGCGGGCAAAATTGGAAAGCGCGTAGAGCGCGCCAATCAGCACCGCAATGGGCATCAGCTCGTAGATGCGTCCCGGCAGGCGCAGCCCGACATATCCAAAGGCATGGCTCACGCCGAACTGCCCGCGCCCCACGTCTTTCAGGCTTTCGATGGTGTCGAAAAAGGCATACAACGCCAGCAACGCCAGCAACACCAGAAAAATGGAAAAATAAAGCTCGCGCGCGAGATATTTTTCGTGAATTTTCATGGCTTCCCTCGCGCGAACCGACGGAAGGTGAACACCGACAGCCGATGGAAAAAGAGCAACGCCAGCACCGTAAGCATACAAAGGTGCGGCGCGACCAGCGCCGCCTCGAAGGAGAGCAGACCGCGCGCCACCCATGCCTGAGTGACGGAAAGCAGATTGTTGTAGAGCGAGAACACCACGATGGCAAAAACCATGTTCATCGAACGCCCGGCGCGTGGATTGACGAAGGACAAGGGGACGGCAAGAAACGCCAGCAACAGGGTGGCGGCGGGCAAGCCCACGCGCCAGAGCAATTCACCGGCGGCGCGCGCGTCGTTGCCCGCATCGAGTTCCCAGATGGGCGTGGTCTTCGGCGTTTGTTCCGTTTCTTTGGCGGCGCCTTCCTGAATCCGCACGCTGTAACGCTCGAAATTCATGACGCGAAATTCCGGCGTGCCGGGTTCGGCTTCGTAACGCTGTCCGTGTTGCAAGACCAGAAAACTGTCGCCGTTTTCCGCTGTTTCCTGCGTGCCGGTATCCGCCATCACCACGCCCAGACGCCCTTCCTGCACGCTGGTGACAAAGACGTTTTGCACCTCGCGGGCGTCTTCGGAAAGTTTTTCCACGAACACGATGCGCTCGCCGGAACTCGCCTCGCGGAACGCCCCCGGCGCGATTTGCGAGGCGTCGCTTTTCGCGTCCAGTTGATTGCGGTATTCGGCGCTGCGCGACAGCGCCCAGGGCGAAAGGAACATCGACAGCATCGCCACCACCAATACCACGGGCAGGGCGAAGCGGCTGACCGGACGCAGCCAGGCGGTCAGCGGCAAGCCGGAAGAAAACCACACCACCATTTCCGAATCCCGATAGGCGCGGGAGAGGGAGAGCAGAATCGCCATGAACAGGGTGAGCGAGAGCACCACCGGCAGGTAATTCAGGGCGGCAAAACCCAGTAATGCCGCCACCGCTTCCGGCGCGAGCCTGCCGCCAGCGGCTTCGTTCAATAGCCGGATGAGTTGCGTCGATATGAGAATGGCAAACAGCGCGACGAAGACGCCCGCCGCCGCATGAGCAAATTCACGTCGCGCCGCGCGCTCGAAAATCATGGGGTTAGCTTATAAAAAAAGCCGGGGATTTTTGACTTATGTAAAAAGAAATTGTGATAATCGACGACGCAACACCACAAAACAATCTTATAACAAGCCACAACCCCCAACCAAAGAAGGAGAGAAACAATGGAATTTAGCATAAAAAGCGGCAGCCCGGACAAACAGCGCAACGCTTGTGTTGTCGTCGGCATTTTCGAGCCGCGCAAACTTTCGCTGCCTGCGGAACTCATTGACAACGTATCCGGCGGGTATATTTCCGACATCCTCCGGCGCGGCGACATGGAAGGCGAGGTCGGCTCCACCCTGACCCTCTATAACGTCCCCGGCACACTCTGCGACCGTGTATTGCTGGTTGGCCTTGGCAAGGAAAAGGAGTACCGCGAAGCGGAATTCTGCAACGCCATGCGCGCCAGCATTCAGACGTTGAACGCGCTCGACGTGAGCGAAGCCGTCTTTTTTCTGACCGAAAGCAGCATCCGGCAACGCTTCGGCCCCAACAGCATCTGGCGCATCCGACAGGGCGCGCTGATTGCGACGGAAGTGAGCTACCGCTTCGACCACTACAAGAGCAACAAGGAAAAAAGCCGCAAACGCGCATCCCGAAAACTCGAAAAACTGACCTTCATCGTTGAGCGCCGCAACGAACTTGCTGCTGCCGAAGCCGCGCTCGCGCAGGGCAAAGCCATTGCCGAAGGCATCAGCTTCGCCCGCGATCTGGGCAACCAGCCCGCCAACGTCTGCACGCCGGAATACCTCGCCGACACCGCGCAGCGCATGGCGACCGAATTCAAGCTGAATTGCGAAATTCTCGGTCGTCATGAAATGGAAGAACTGGGGATGCACGCCCTGCTCGCTGTCGCCAAAGGCTCGCGACAGGAACCGCGTTTCATCGTGCTGGACTATCAAGGCGCGGAATCTTCCAAAGCGCCGCTGGTGCTCATCGGCAAGGGCGTCACTTTCGACAGCGGTGGCATTTCCCTGAAACCCGCCGCCAAGATGGACGAAATGAAATACGACATGTGCGGCGCGGCTGCCGTGCTGGGGACGCTACGCGCCATCGCGCGTTTGCGACTCCCCATCAACCTCGTGGCGCTCATCCCCGCCAGCGAAAACCTGCCCGGCGGCAACGCCACGCGCCCCGGCGACATCGTGACCTCGCTCTCCGGTCAAAGCATCGAAATCCTGAACACCGATGCCGAAGGTCGCCTGCTGCTTTGCGACGCGCTCACCTACGCTGAACGTCTGAATCCCGGCGCGGTGATCGACGTTGCCACCCTGACCGGCGCTTGCGTGGTTGCCTTGGGGCGTCTCGCCAGCGGGCTGTTCGCCAACGATAACGCCTTGGCGAAAGAATTGTTGCAAGCCGGAAAAAGCGCGCAGGATAGAGTCTGGCAACTGCCGCTGTGGGAAGAATACGGCGAAGGGCTGAAAAGCAATTTTGCGGACATGGCGAACGTGGGCGGGCGCGAAGGCGGAGCGATTACCGCCGCCTGCTTCCTCTCGCAGTTCAGCAGAAATTACCCCTGGGCGCATCTGGACATCGCCGGCACCGCCTGGAAATCCGGCACGCGCAAAAGCGCCACCGGGCGTCCGGTCGCCTTGCTCTGCCACCTCATCTTGCAGCGTTTGAAACAACTGGAAATTCCGTAAATATGCCCAGGGTTTTTTTCTACCACAATGTTCAGGATCGTCTGCGCGCGGCGGCGGCGTTGATTGCCAAAACCTACGCGCAGGGCAAAAACTTCACCGTTTTTGTCCCCGACCCTGAACAGGCGGCTTTTCTCGACCGCCTGTTGTGGACACAGGCGCCACAAGGATTTCTGCCGCATTGCCGGGCGGATTCCGAACTGGCGCCAGTGACGCCCGTCATCCTTACCGAACGCATGGACGCGCCGCTTTTGCAAAACGAACGCCTGCTCAATCTCGGCAACATTGTGCCGGACAAGATCGACCGCTTCCAAAGTCTGATTGAAATCGTCGACCCATCCGAAAACGCGCGTAGCGCGGCAAGATTTCGCGCCCATCAATACAAGGAAATGGGTTATCCTGCTCAGTTCATTGACATGCGCGAACGCTGATTTTCATGAACGCCCCTTCCGACGACCACACCCTTGACCGCCTGCTGGATTCCCTCAACCGCTTCAACCGGCAACAGGATGAGCAGGAGCGCGCGCGGAAAACAGAACCCGCGCCGGATATTGCGCTGGATAAGGCGCAGGACGAAACGCAGGATGACGCGCAGTACACCACGCTCGCTGACCTCCTGAACGATTCAGCGGAGGCGGACAACCTGCCCAACAGCACCGATGCGCTCGTTTCCCGCGCCGACGCCCTCATGCAACGCCAGAGCGCGGCGCTGGTGCCGTCTTACGCCACGCTTGACCCATCGTTTGAACCGCAGCCCGAACCGCAGCCCAAACCCCCGTTCCAGATCGCCCGCCAGGAAACTCATGCCGATGACCTCGACGACCTGCCCGTGCTCACCGACATCGTGTCCGCTACCCAACCGAAGGCGACGGAAGGCCTGAATGTTTCCGATGCGCCCTTCACCCTGCCCGCCGCCTTCGACGATGAGGCGTTGGCGATGAACATGGAATACCTGCGCGAAAGCATCCTTGACGCGCTCCGCAAGCGGCTGGATGTCGAAATCCCCACCCTTGCCGAAGCCGCCCTGCATAGCGCGCTGCCCGGCATCATCCAGGAAATCCGGCTGGGGCTGGAAGAAAACATCCATACCGCCCTCGCCGACCTGACGCAATTTCGCTGAATCCCGTTAACTTTCGCTTCAATTCACACCTATGGACTTTTTTGGCGAACAAACCCGCGCAAGACGCAAAAGCCGCTGGCTGATCTTCTGGTTCGCGCTCGCGGTGCTGTGCATCGTGCTGGCGGTCTATTTCGTCTGCTTCGGTCTCGCTCTGCCACTCATCCCTGGCGTCCAGTTTTTTCGCGTCCAGCATCTTCTGGTCGACCAGATTAACACGCCGATTCAAGCGCGCGCGCTCTGGGATACAAAGGCTTTTCTGTGGACATTCCTGTTAGTCGGCGGCGTGATCGGGCTGGCGTCGTGGTACAAAATCCACCAAATCAGCAAAAAAGGCGGCGCGCTCGTCGCCACAGAGCTGGGCGGACGCTACGTGTCGCGTGAAACCGGGGACGCCGATGAGCGGCGGCTACTCAACGTTGTCGATGAAATGTCCATCGCCGCCGGTATTCCCGCGCCGCAGGTTTTTCTGCTCGACAACGAAGCCGACCTCAACGCCTTCGCCGCTGGCACCACGCCCGCCAACAGCGTGGTCGCCGTCACCCGTGGCTTGATGGGCAGCCTCGACCGCGACCAGTTGCAAGGCGTCATCGGGCATGAAATCAGCCACATCGTCAATGGCGACGCCCGCCTCAATCTGCGCCTGATCGGCGTATTGCACGGCATCCTGTTTCTCACTAACGGCGGACGCGCCCTGAGTCGCGCGCGCGGCAAAAATTCCGGCGGCATCGTGCTCCTGGGCATTTTTCTGGTCATCATCGGCTACATCGGCGTGTTTTTCGGACGCCTCATCAAAGCCGCCGTTTCCCGCGAGCGCGAATATCTTGCCGACGCTTCCGCCGTGCAATTCACCCGCAACCCGAAGGGCATCTCCGGCGCGTTGCGGAAAATCGCCGGTATCGGCTCGCGCATCGAACATCCCAACGCCGAAGAAGCCAGCCACCTCTTTTTCAGCAACAGCGGCGGCTTCTCGTTCCTGCAACTGTTCGCCACCCATCCGCCCATCGAACAACGCATTGCCCGTATCGACAACATCGACCCGGCGAGTTTGCCGAAAAGCAATCCGCGACTGACAAGCGGCGCAAATGGCGCGAACGAAGAAACCGGCGTCAGCTTCCTGAACGCCGTCGGCGGCACAGAACTCGCCCATGCCCAAACCTTCCTCGCCGGGCTGCCGCCCACCCTCGCCGCTGACCTCAATCATCCTCATGCCGCCGTCGCCGTCGTCTTCGCCCTGCTGCTCTCCCCGCGTCCCGACATCCAGCAGACGCAACTCGCCGCCATCGCCAAAACCCACACCCGACAAACTGCCGACGACGCCCGCGCGCATCTGCAATGGCTCACTGGCGAAGACCCGCGCAAACGCCTGCCCCTGCTCGACATGGCGCTCCCCGCCCTGCGTGAACTGGACGCGGACGCGAAAAAGCAATGTCTGGAATGCGTCGATACGCTGATTAACGCCGATGGACGCCTCTCGGCTTCCGAATTCGCCCTGCGCCACATCCTGAAAAACATCCTGCTCCCCGCTCCCGCGCGGATGCCTTTGCGACTGGCAGAACTGGACACCGACATCACCCGCCTGCTGGCGCTCATCGCCCACGCCGGCAACGCCGACGAAACCGCCGCCGCTGCCGCCTATCAACACGCGCTTCCCCTGTCGCCCATCAGCAATCCGCTGCCATTTCCGGCAAGAAAAGACCTCCAACCCGAACGCGTCGAACGCGCCATCTCCCGCCTCGCCGGGGCCAACCCGCGCTTCCGCCAGAAACTCCTGCAAGCCTGCGTCGCCATTGTCGAACACGACGGCAAAATCACCGTCACCGAATCCGAACTCCTGCGCGCCTTCGCGCAAAGTCTGGATTGCCCGGTGCCGCCGTCATCGCTTTCATCGCCCGCATCGGTCACCTGATGCCTGCCCCCTGACCCCTGATGTGCTACCCTGCACATTCATTTGCAACCCGATCCTTTTTCATCCGAGCCTGCTGTAATGAATTCCGAAGCCGCCCAACTGTCTGAAACGTCCCTTGCAACGCCTGTTGTGTCCGATGAACCCGCCGATGCGGGCGGGACGGTTCCCGAATCGCCCCCGCATGAAACATCGCCGGAAACCGCGCCGGAATCCGCGACCGAAGCCGCGCCCACGCCGGAATCCGCGTCCGAACTCGCCGCGCAGCATCCGCGTCATCTGCTGAAAACCTTGCAGACGCAGTTTCCGGCGTTCCGCGATTGTCTGCCGCTTTCCATCGGCATCGACAAAGCCATCAAGCTGGCGTTGCCGGAGGTGAACAAGAAAGCCTTGCGTATCGCGCTTTCCCTGCACACGCACGGCAACCGCTATTTGCGCGGCATGGCGAAGGCGACAGAGCGGTTTAATCTGGATGGTTCGCCCGCTGGCGAGGTGACGGAAGAACATCGTCAGCACGCCGCCGATACCTTGCGCGAGCGCATGAAGAAACAGGCGGACGAACGCCGCGCCGCGCAAAAAGCGGAGCGCGAGCAACAAAAAGCGGAACGGGAACAGCAGAAAACCGGGCGTCCGCCACAGACCGCAAAGCGTGAGCAAGCCAGGCGGGAACAACCCCAGGGTGAGCGACCCAGGCGGGAACACGCCAAGCCGGAGCGTCAGCAGCCAAAGGCAGAACATCCAGCGGAACATCCAGCCGATGCCGGGCGCACGACTGCCGAAAAACTCGCTTTGCTGGCGCAGAAATTCGCCCGCCATTAAGCCTTGTTGACCTTGCCCGTCCATGCCGGAAAACCTGCCCAACTGTCGGGAATGTCAGCATTACTACATCACCCATGATGTGCGTTTTCCGTATGGCTGTCGGGCGATGGATTTCAAAAGCCGCCGCCTGCCCGCGCAGGATGTGCTGACCGCCAGCGGCGCGCATTGTTTGCGCTTTCGGTTAAAGCGTTCCGCGCGGCGCGTGGCGACGTGATGGTCATGGATACGCCGACAGGATGGTTGCATAGGGGCGAACTCCCCCTCTCCCCAACCCTCCCCCACGAGGGGGGAGGGGGCGCAAAGTGGCGGGGGGGTTCGGCTGGCGCGTTGTTGCTGCGAGGCGGGGGGGGGGGGGGCCGCCCCCACAACCCCCCCCGCCCCCCAACCCCAC
>JAITSU010000023.1 GCA_031287525.1 Zoogloeaceae bacterium
GGCAACAAAGGCACGTCGGCGGTACGCCGACTTTGAGCGCAGATTGCCGCACAAACACCGCTGCCAGCGTGGACGCTGGCGTTCCCAGGAAAACCTTCACTCAAAAAAACGCTCTGTGCAACTTTGTTAGCAGCCTGGGGCGACCGCCCTCGGTCGCCCGCTTCCGACCAGAGAACAATCATCATATGGATGTGATTCGGCATAACCACATATTGATCAATCACAATATTGTCTCTATTTGCGAGGGATATTGTTTTTTCGACGCATTTGCCCAGTTCGGTGAATTCCATCTGCGGCGGGCGACCGAGGGCGGTCGCCCCTACGATTTTGCCAAATAAGGGGGCGCGGTTTGCGGCGCATACGGTGACAAAATATGCGCCGTTCGCGGCGTAATCAAATCCTTGCAGGCGGTTTGGCTTGCGGGTTGGTCGTTTGCTCATGCCAGCGCGCGTTATTCCGAAAGCAAATTCTCCAGCACCCGATTAAGCGTGTCGCCGACGGAAACGGGACGCCACCAGGATTTGTCCCCGGCTTTCACTTCTTGCAGTCGCAGGCTGCCGGAAATTTGTTTGTCGACCGCCGCCCCCTCCAGTGTCGCGACAATCTTCGCCATGCGTTCCGCTTTTGCCGAATCTGACGCCTCGTTTTCAAAGTCAGCGAGCAGGGAGGCGATCCGCGCGTCGGGAATGTGGCAAACATAGTTGACGAGGGCGACCCGGTTGCCCGTGGCGGCATCCTGCTCAAACGCGCTGGCGACCGACAGGCAACCAGAACGCCGGACGGTCGCCAGCAGGGTTTTGAGAAACAGGCGTTCATGCGCGTTTTGCACGGATGCCGGGGGGTCTTCCATCTCCAGAATGGCTTGCAGATTGAAGACGTTTTGACCATCGAACGGGCGCATGTAGTCGTTGATTTCCGTCGCGCTCCTGATGTCCCGATTGACGAGGACTTTCAGATAAAGGTCAAGCACCTGCGTGGGTTGCAACGCGGTTTGCGCGTGGGCGCTGGCGCAAAAGACACTGCCAAGGAAGATGCCCAACACGCACATCCGCGCCAGTTTGCGCGGGGTTTGGAAACGGGAGGGGGGGTTCATGGTCGACTCGCTGGAAAGTTGAAGGAATGACGTGAGGGATTATAACCGGCTGACCGGGGGTAAAAACCTTCTACAAAAGTGGCCGGATGCGCGCCGTGAGCGTCGCCAAATCCACGTAACCCGAAGCGAGGATTTCGACTTTTTCGCCCTTGATGAGCGCGAAACCCGGAAAGCCGCGAATCCCCCAACTGCGGCTCAGGCGAAAATCCGCGCGGGCGTTTTCTTCGCTCTCCGGCGCGGTGAAGCCCGCGCTGAACGCGACAAAATCGATCCCGGTTTGCGCGCAGGGTTCGCGGTAAAAGTCGAGTTGCCCAGGGTCGTCGTTTTGCGCGTAAAAGCATTCTTGCACGGCGGCAAAGAATTTTTGCAACATGCGGTTGTTGTCGTTACGATTTGCCAGCAAATCACGCGCCACCACCACGGCGCGGCAGGGCGGCAGGCTGTCGTAGTTGAAATGGTCGCGCTCGAACAGGTCGAAGCTGAACGGCTGCCCGGAAACTCTGCCGATTTCTTCCCAATGGTGGCGCAAAAAGGCTTTGAATTCGGAGTTCCACGGGTCGCCGCCGCCCGGACGCAAGCCGCCTGCGATGATGGCGAAACGCAAATTCTGCCCGGAACACCAGCCCTGCAAGGCAGCCACCACCGGCGAAACCGCCCAACACCACGAGCAAAGCGGATCGCCAATGTAGGCGATTTCCACACCTTGCTGGCAGGTAGAGGGAGTGTGACGGGCGGGTTCGATTTCCGGTATCTGACAAACGCCGGTTTCGGCATCGCAGGTGAATTTGTTTGGCATGTTGGGGCGCTTTGCGGGAAAGGGAGGATTATAGTCCCTCGTCCATGAACGCTCTTTCATGTCGCCGGGCGGGCATGGTGAATTTTGGCGTTTTGCCTCTGATGGCGCTATAGACGCGCTATCTCCATCACTGCTATCATCCGAAGCTTTCCAATTTCATCGTTCCCTGTTTTGAGCGGGAGCGCAACCCATTGTTTGACGGAGATTTTATGGCTCAACCCGAATTCCTGACCATTGATAACCAGCGTTATGCTATCGCCAATCTGGACGACAACGCGCGTGCGCAAATTGTGAATTTGCAGGTTGTCGATAACGAAATTTCTCATACCCAACAACAACTTGCCATTCTGGGCACGGCTCGCGCCGCTTATCTTTCCGCCCTGCGTCAGGTATTGGCAAATGTCCAGCCTGAACCCGAAGTGGCACAAACGACTCACTGATGTTTTGCGTCTGGTGGCGCGCCCGGCGCGTTCCGGGGAATGCCTGGATTCCGTGGCTTGCCGCCTGTAGGCTCTTGTCGATGGCAATGTAATGACTGACTTGCCAGGGTGAGCAAGGCTTCCAGCAAGAAATGAGCGGCAGGTCGAAGAGACCTGTCGGTCAAACGCATTTGGGAAGGGGTTTCTCTCCCCGCCCAAAACGGTCGCCGAAACCCCGGTCGCAAGAAAGGGGTATGGCTCCCACCGCCCTGAAGGGCGGGGTTTCAACCAGAGTTGGTTTTACGATGAATATTCTGCCGGTCATTCTCTGTGGCGGTTCCGGTACGCGCCTGTGGCCGCTGTCGCGTGAACAATATCCCAAGCAGTTATTGCCGCTGATGGGTGAAACCTCCTTGTTGCAGGCGACCCTGAACCGGGTCACTGTGGAAGCATTGCCAGCGGACAGCAAATTGTTGCCGCCGATGGTCATCAGCAATGTCGAGTACCGTTTTCTGGTCGCCGAGCAAGTGCGTCAGCTTGGCATGGAAGCGCATATCGTGCTCGAACCCTGCGGTCGCAACACTGCCCCGGCGCTGACGGTGGCGACTCTGCTGGCAGCCGGTGAGCATGACACCTTGCTGGTTGTCATGCCTGCCGACCATGCCATTGGCGACATGCCCGCGTTTCAGGATGCCTTGCGGCAGGCATTGACTTTTGCCGCCATGAACAAGGTCGTGACTTTGGGCGTTCTCCCCTCCGGACCGGAAACCGGATTTGGCTATATCAAGGAAGGCGCGACGCTGGCGGGTGAAAGCCATGAAATCGCCGCCTTTGTGGAAAAGCCCGATGAAGCGACCGCCCGCGCCTATCTTGATTCCGGCGACTATTTGTGGAACAGCGGCATTTTTGTTCTGCGCGCCTCGGTCTGGCGGGAGCAAATCAAAATCCACCATCCCGAAATTCTCGCCGCTTGCCAGCAGGCTGTCGCGGCAGGCGAGCGCAACCGCGAATTCACCTACCTTGACGCCGAAGCCTTTGCCGCTTGCCCCTCTGACTCGATTGACTACGCCATCATGGAACGCCTGAGCGATGTTGCCAGCGCGACGGGCGTCGTGGTGCCGCTGGACGCGAACTGGTCAGATGTGGGTTCATGGGGCGCGCTGTGGGAAATGGGCGACAAGGATAATCATGGCAATGCCATACAAGGCGATGTGCTGGCGTTGGACAACCAGCGTTGCTACCTGCGTTCCGAACATCGTCTGGTCGCCTGCGTCGGGCTGAGCGATGCCGTGGTGGTGGAAACGCCGGACGCCGTGCTGGTGGCGCACCGCGACCACTTGCCATCCATCCGCGCCGTTGTCGCCCGTCTGAAGCAGGAAAAACGCCCGGAAGCCGACACTCATCGCAAGGTTTTCCGTCCCTGGGGACATTATGACCGCGTGGATTCCGGCGAGGGGTTTCAGGTCAAGCGCATTGTGGTCAATCCCGGAGCCGCCCTGTCCCTGCAAATGCACCACCATCGCGCGGAACACTGGATTGTCGTCACCGGAACCGCGCGAGTGACCATCGGCGATACAAGCTGTCTGCTCTCGGAAAACCAGTCCACCTACATTCCGCTCGGCACCCTTCACCGTCTGGAAAATCCGGGCAGGATTCCACTGGAAATGATCGAAGTACAATCCGGCGCCTATCTGGGCGAAGACGATATTGTGCGGTTTGAAGACTCTTATGGTCGCAACTGCGCGAATCAATAAAGCGAACATCACATGAAAAAAGCAATCATCACCGGCATCACCGGACAGGACGGCGCGTATCTGGCTGAACTTCTGCTGGAAAAGGGCTATCAGGTTTTTGGCGCCTATCGCCGCACCAGTTCGGTCAACTTCTGGCGCATCGAAGCGCTGGGCATTGCCACGCATCCCAATCTGACCCTGCTGGAATACGACCTCACCGATTTATCCGCCAGCATCCGCCTGTTGCGACAGACCGAAGCCGAAGAAGTCTACAATCTCGCCGCGCAAAGCTTTGTCGGGGTTTCCTTCGACCAGCCCGTGACCACGGCGCAAATCACCGGACTTGGCGCGGTCAATCTGCTCGAAGCCATCCGCATTGTGAACCCGAAGACGCGTTTTTATCAGGCGTCCACCTCGGAAATGTTCGGCAAGGTACAAGCGGTGCCGCAGGTGGAAACAACGCCTTTTTACCCGCGCAGCCCCTACGGGATCGCCAAACTTTACGCCCACTGGATGACGGTGAATTATCGGGAGAGCTATGGCATTTTTGGCTGTAGCGGCATCCTGTTCAACCACGAATCCCCCCTGCGCGGCAAAGAATTCGTCACTCGCAAAATCACCGATAGCGTCGCCAGAATCACGCAAGGCAAACAGGAATGGCTCGAACTCGGCAACCTTGACGCCCGTCGTGACTGGGGTTTCGCGCGTGAATACGTTGAAGGCATGTGGCGGATGTTGCAGGCGGAAACGCCCGATACCTACGTACTGGCGACCAACCGCACGGAAAGCGTGCGCGATTTCGTGGACATGGCGTTCAAGGCGGTTGATACCGAACTCACCTGGAGCGGCAGCGGCGAAGCCGAAACCGGTCGCTGTACGAAAACCGGTAAACTTCTGGTGCGTGTAAACCCCCGCTTCTACCGTCCGGCAGAAGTCGAACTGCTCATCGGCAACCCCGAAAAAGCCACCCGCGTTCTGGGCTGGAAACATGAGACCTCGCTGGAAACCCTTTGTCGCATGATGGTCGAAGCCGACATGCAACGCATCCAGCGCGGCGTTTCGTTTTAACCGTCATGCGCGCCCTGATTACCGGCATTGAAGGCTTTACCGGTCGTTACGTCGCCGCTGAGCTGGAACGCGCGGGCTACGAAGTTTACGGAACCTGCGCCGGAACGTCGGTAGCGGCGCTCCCCCACATCCTGCCTGCGGATTTACTCGATGCCCCCGCGCTGGAAGCCGCGCTCGCCAGCATCCGCCCCGATGTTGTCGTACACCTCGCCGCCATTGCCTTTGTCGGGCATGGCGACGCCAATGCTTTTTACCAGACCAATCTCATGGGCACCCGCAACCTGCTCGTCGCGCTGGTCAAAACCACGTCGCAATACAACTATCGCCTAAAGAGCGTCCTGCTGGTCAGCAGCGCCAATGTTTATGGCAACGCAAAAGCCGGGTTGCTTGACGAAAACACGCCCCCCAACCCCGCCAACGATTACGCGGTCAGCAAACTGGCGATGGAATACATGGCGAGTCTCTGGCGGACGCAGCTTCCCATTGTGATTGTTCGCCCCTTCAATTACACCGGTGTCGGTCAATCGCCGGATTTCCTGCTGCCCAAAATCGTCGCCCATTTTCAGCGCCGCGCTCCGAAAATCGAACTCGGCAATCTTGAGGTCAGCCGTGATTTCTCTGATGTCCGCGCCGTCGCAAAAGCCTACCGCCGCCTGCTCGAAGTCGGAGGGGTGGCAAGCGGTCAAATCGTCAACATCTGCTCCGGTCGTACCCTTTCGCTCTCGCAAATCATCGGTATGGTCGAGCGGATTGCGGGCTATCGCATAGAGGTCGAAGTCAATCCCGCCTTTGTCCGGGCGGACGAAGTGCACACCCTGGGCGGCAACCCGCAACGCTTGCGAACCCTGATTGGCGACTGGCAGAGCGCGCCCCTTGAAAAAACGCTGGAATGGATGCTTGGGGCATAGCGTGGACAACAAGCTGCCATCACCTCAGGGCAATTGCATGAGTAGCTTTCTGGGAACGCCGACGTCCACGTCGGCACGTCGGCGGTACGCCGACTTTGAGCGCAGATTGCCGCACAAACACCGCTGCCAGCGTGGACGCTGGCGTTCCCAGGAAAACCT
>JAITSU010000056.1 GCA_031287525.1 Zoogloeaceae bacterium
TTTCGGAGGGGTGGCAGGCGAAGCCTGACGGGGTGGTCGCGGACTCCAAAAGCACGACAACGACTTACTGCAACGTCTCCAACCGCAACCGCGTCACCTTGCCCTTGACCGCGCTCAAGGCTTCTGCCTTGGCAATGGCGGCGTTGGTTTGTTTTTCCTTGCAGCGGTGGGTGAGGATGATGATGTCGGTTTCGCCTTCGCCTTCTTCCGGTTCGCGTTGCAGCATGGCGTCGATGGAGATGCTTTGGTCGGCGAGAATGCGGGTGATGTCCGCCAGAACGCCGGGTTTGTCTTCTACGCGAAGACGCAGGTAGGCGGCGGTTTCGGCTTCGGCGATGGGGAGAATCGGCAGGTCGCGCAACTGGTCGGGCTGGAAGGCTAAGTGCGGAACGCGGTTGTCGGGGTCTACGGCGGCGCTGCGGGCGACATCCACGAGGTCAGCAATAACGGCGGAGGCGGTGGGTTCCGCGCCCGCGCCTTTGCCGTAGTAGAGCGTCGCGCCGACGGCATCGCCCTTGACCAGCACGGCGTTCATCGCGCCTTCGACGTTGGCGATCAGGCGTTTGGCGGGAACGAGGGTGGGATGCACACGCAGTTCCACGCCATCTTCGCGTTGGCGGGCGATGCCCAAAAGTTTGATGCGGTAGCCTAACTGTTCGGCGTATTTGATGTCGATGGCTTCGAGTTTTGTGATGCCTTCAACATAGGCTTTGTCGAACTGGATGGGGATGCCGAAGGCGATAGAAGCCATGAGCGTGGCTTTGTGGGCGGCGTCGACGCCTTCAATGTCAAAGGTCGGGTCGGCTTCGGCGTAGCCCAGACGTTGCGCTTCTTTCAGCACTTCGGCAAAGGGCAGCCCCTTGTCGCGCATTTCGGAGAGGATAAAATTGGTCGTGCCGTTGATGATGCCCGCCGCCCATTCGATGCGGTTGGCTGCCAGACCTTCGCGCAGCGCCTTGATGATGGGGATGCCCCCGGCAACAGCGGCTTCAAAGGCGACGGTTACGCCTTTCTTTTGGGCGGCGGCGAAAATTTCGTTGCCATGCACGGCGAGCAACGCCTTGTTCGCGGTAACGACATGTTTGCCGTTTTCGATGGCTTGCAAGACCAGTTCTTTGGCAACGCCGTAGCCGCCGATGAGTTCCACGACCACATCCACGGTCGGGTCATTCACCACGGCGAAGGCGTCGTCCGTGATTTGGCAGTTGCCGCCGGTGAGTTCGCGGGCGCGGGCAGGATTTTTGTCCGCGACAACGGTGATGTTGATGGGGCGTCCGGCGCGGCGGGCGATTTCGGCGGCGTTTCTTGCAAGAACGGTATAGGTGCCGCCACCGACAGTGCCGATGCCGAGCAGACCAACATTAACTGGGTTCATGTGAGTTTTTTCCTGAAACAAAAAGAGGGAATGGTAAAGCCTTCCCGAAAATAAAAACGGTGCGCGTCGCTACGCTGGACGCCGGAAGTCAGCGTGAGCGCGTCGCACTGATGATTGCGGGCGAGATTTTCCAGCCAGAGGATGAGCGCCTTGCCGACGCCTTGCGAACGACAGGCGGCATCCACGACCAGATCATCCACGAAGAAGCCGCGACCTTCGCAGGTGTTTTCCACGATGCGCCAGAGGGCGACGCCTTTGACGGCTTCACCCTCAACCGCGAGGGTAAAGCGTCCGCCATTGGCGAATACGCGCCGCAGGGTCGCCCGATAGGCTTCGTATCCTGACGGTAGCCGCTCGCGCAACTGACGATGCACGACTTCCGCTTTGGGGAGCCATTTTGCCGCTGCGGGCGCGATGGCTCCGGCGTCGTCGGTGACAGGGATGATTTCCAGCGTCATGACGCGCCTTTGCGTCCACCATGCCGCGCGCGATAACCCTCCAGAAAACGGGCAAGCCGACCGATGGCTTCACGCAGATCGTCTTCGTAGGGCAGGAAGACCAGACGGAAATGGTTGGGATTCGGCCAGTTGAAGCCCGTGCCCTGCACCAGCAGCACTCTTTCTTCCATCAGCAATTCCTGAATGAAGGCCTGATCGTCCTCTATCGGATAGAGTATCGGGTCCAAGCGGGGGAACATGTAGAGCGTCGCCTTGGGTTTGACGCAGGAAACGCCGGGGATGGCGGTGAGCAATTCATGCGCGATGTCGCGCTGGCGGCAGAGGCGTCCGGTGGGGGCGACCAGATCGTTGATGCTCTGATAGCCGCCGAGCGCGGTCTGGATGGCGTATTGACCGGGCACATTGGCGCAAAGGCGCATCGACGCCAGCATGTTCAGGCCTTCGATGTAATCTCCCGCGTGGCGCTTGTCGCCGCACACCACCAGCCAGCCGGCGCGATAGCCGCAGCAGCGGTAATTTTTGGACAACCCGTTGAAAATCAGGGTCAGCACGTCTTCGGACAGCGCCGCCATCGAGGTATGCTCGCTGCCGTCGTACAGCACTTTGTCATAAACCTCGTCGGCGCACAGGATCAGATTGTGTTCGCGGGCGATGGCAATCAACGCTTTCAGGACATCTTCGGGATACAGCGCGCCGGTCGGGTTATTGGGATTGATGACCACCAGCGCCTTGGTGTTGGGCGTGATTTTTTTGCGGATATTGTCGAGGTCGGGCAGCCAGCCGTTGGCTTCGTCGCACAGGTAATGCACCGGCGTGCCGCCGGAAAGCGAAACCGCCGCCGTCCATAACGGATAATCGGGCGCGGGTACCAGCACTTCGTCGCCGGAATTCAGAAGCGCGTTCATGGACATGACGATCAATTCGGAAACGCCGTTGCCCACGTAAATATCTTCAATATCCACGCCCTTGATTTGTTTCTGCTGGGTGTAATGCATAATCGCCTTGCGCGCCGCGAAAATGCCTTTGGAATCGGTGTAACCGGCAGCATTGGGCAGGTTGCGAATCATGTCCAACTGGATTTCCTCCGGCGCTTCAAAACCGAAAGTCGCCAGATTGCCGATGTTGAGCTTGATGATTTTGTGCCCTTCTTCCTCCATCTGCCGCGCCAGAGTGAGCACCGGGCCGCGAATGTCGTAACAGACATCGGCGAGTTTTGTTGATTTGAATAAGGGTTTCATTTTTGGGAGCCAGTGGTCAGCAGTGGGGGGGAATTCAGGAGTCGAACAGTCGGTAGCGTATTTCACCAAACGCCGTCCCTGAAACGCAAAAAGTTATAATCCTACTTTAAGCCCTGGAATGCCGCAATTTTCGGGGCGCGATTTTTCACTCTGACGACCCATGAAACTGCAAAGCGCCGAAAACGAACCCGGCTTGAACCTGTTTACCCGCTACGGCGCCAATTACGTCGATGTCGGACGGCAACGCTTTCATCAGGCATTGATGGTCGCCCCGAACCTGCTTGAAACCGGCTGGACAACACACGACGCCACCACGCTGGACGCGGCGGATTTGACGGTTCTGGCAGAAAAAATCCGCGCCCTCGGAGCGGATGTCGCGCTGCTGGGTACGGGCGAAAAACAGCATTTTCCCTCCCCTGCCCTGCAAGCGGCGCTGCGCGCGCAAGGCGTCACGCTCGAAATCATGAGCACTCCCGCCGCCTGCCGCACCTACAATCTGCTGGCGGCGGAAGGTCGCAAGGCATTGGTCGCCCTGGTGGAGCCGGGCGTATAACAGGGAGCATTCAAGAACCGCCCGCCTTTTACGGCTCCATATTCAACCTGTCCAGCCGGTAGCGCAGGGAGCGGAAGGAAATGCCCAGTACGCGCGCGGCGGCGGTGCGGTTGCCTTTGGTTTGTTCCAGCGCCGCCTGAATCGCGTTACGTTCTACGCGATCCAGAAAGTCTTCGAGGGTCTCCGTGTTGCGGGCAACGCCTCCTTCGCCCGCTTCCAAAGGGATGTTGGCGGCTTCGTTGCCCAGTTGCAGGTCGGCGGAACTGATTTGTTGGCTGGAACAGAGGGCGGTGGCGCGTTCCAGAATGTTTTCCAGTTCGCGCACGTTGCCGGGGAAGGAGTAGGCGGAAAGCGCGCCCCAGGCGGTGGCGTCGAGTTCGGGGGCGTCTTCGCCTGCCAGACGGGTGAGGATGGCGCGGGCGAGTTCCTTGATGTCTTCGCGCCGTTCGCGCAGGGGAGGCATGTGCAGTTCGATGACGTTCAGGCGGTAATACAAATCCTGCCGGAAAGTGCCCTGCTCCACGCAATCGAGCAGGTTTTTGTGGGTGGCGCACATGATGCGGACATCGACAGCTTCTTCTGCCGTGCTGCCGACCTTGCGTACCCTTTTTTCCTGAATGGCGCGTAAGAGTTTGACCTGCATGGGGAACGGCAGGTCAGCCACTTCGTCAAGGAACAGGCTGCCGCCGTGCGCGGCCTGAAAGAAGCCTTCGCGGTCGCTGTCCGCGCCGGTGAAAGCGCCTTTGCGATAGCCGAAAAATTCGCTTTCCATCAGGTTTTCGGGAATCGCGCCGCAGTTGACGGGAACGAAGGGCAAACTTCTGCGCGCGCTTTGGGCGTGAATCTGGCGGGCGGCGAGTTCCTTGCCGGAGCCTGATTCGCCGGAGATGTAGATGGGCGCTTGGCTTTTGGCGAGTTTGGCAATCAGGGCGGCAACCTGGATCATGGCGGGCGAAGCGCCCATGACCATCGGCACGCCGCTGGCGGCGGCGTCGGGCTGGTCAGCGTCCACGCCGGTGAAGCGTAACGCCGATTTCACGAGGGCACGTAGTTGTTCCAGACCTACGGGTTTCGAGAGGTAGTCGAACGCGCCGGCTTTCAGGGCGGCGACGGCATTTTCGGCGCTGCCGTAAGCGGTGATGACGGCAACCGGCGTGTCGATGGCGGATTCCGTGATATAGCGCACAACGTCCAGCCCCTTGCCGTCGGGCAGGCGCATGTCGGTTAGACAAAGCTGGTAGGTTTTTTCTTTCAGGAGCGCGAGCGCCTCGGCGACGGAACCGGCGCAATCGGCGTCCAGCCCCATGCGTAAAAGGGTCAGCTCGATGAGTTCCCGGATGTCAGCTTCGTCGTCGATGACCAGAACGCGGCGCGTTGTGTTTCTTGCGTTTCGTTCATTGTCTGGGATTGTGGGGGTTGACACAGTTCCGACCTTCCTTTCAGGATGAAATGAGCGCCCGGCCCTTCCGCGCCCAGAATCAGGCGCACGTTGTTGGCTTCGCAGAGTTCGCGGGCGATGTGCAGCCCCAAGCCGGTGCCATGCACCGAAGTGGTAAAAAACGGGTCGAAAATCTGTTCCCGCAATTCACCCGGAATACCGGGACCGTCGTCAATCACGTGTAATTCTACGCCATCGCCGGGCAGACGGACTTCCAGACGCACCGCGCCCTTTCCACGGGTCGCGTAACGCAGGGCGTTCATCGTCAGATTCCAGAGCACCTGATGCAGTTGTTCGGACATGAACTGCAACGTGGCTTCGGGCGGCGAACGCACCAGCAGCACGCCTTCTTCCAGATTCTCCTGCAATTCGATTTCCCGGATGAATTCACCAAGATAATGTCTGAGGGCGATGAATTCACAGCGTTCCGGTGCTTCGCGCTGCACGATGCGCTGGCGACCCATAATCAGCACGTCCTGAATGATGCGGTCGAGACGCCCGGTATTCTCGCGCACAATCCGCATGAGGCGGTCTTGCAGAGGCGTCTTGACTTCTTCCATGAGCAGTTCGCTGGCATGGCTGATGGCCGCCAGGGGATTGCGGATTTCGTGCGCGATGCTGGCGGTCAGGCGTCCGAGCGACGCCAGTTTCAACTGTTGCGCTTCGTCGCGCAGCTTGCCCAAATCTTCCAGAAAAATCAGCGCCGCGCCGTTGCTGGCGCGCGAATCCGCAAAGCGGGCGGTGTAGATGCGTCCGGTGGGGCCGACCAGTTCTATCGCGCCCCGGTCATTGCCCGTCTGCCAATCCTGATAGCCCAACGCCAGTTCCGCCGCGATGCCGGAGAGCTTCGTGCCTTCGAGATCGAAGCGTTCGAGAATGGAACGGGCAGAGAGGTTGCTATTTTGCACGCGACCTTCCGCGTCGACCACCAGCACGCCATCCTGTATGCGTTCCATGATGCGTTCGCTGATTTGTCGCTGGTTATCCCGTTCCACCCCGCGCTTTCGCGCCAGTTCCGCGTTAGCCAGCCCACGTCGTCCCAACAGGTTTGCGGAAATGGCGGTCACGAAAAAGCTCAGACACAAAAATCCCGTTCTCGACATCCGGTCATCGTCGTCAATGCCGAACAACATGCTGGTGAATTCCATCCCCATTGAGAACATCGAAATCAGCGCGGCGTAAAACAGCGCGAGACGCCCCTGCGCGACCAGACTGGCGCCCGCGACGGAAATCAGCAACAGCCCGCCCATGCCGCTGCGAAAGCCCCCCGCCAGGAACAGCAGCGCGTTCAGGCAGATCGCGTCGACGATGACCTGTATCGTGACCTGCGCGTAAAACCGTTTGCGAAACAGGAGCGACCACACAAACCCCAACCCCGCCAGTACCACATAAAGACCGGCGATATAGAAGATGTAATTTTTATCGACCCCTTTTATGGAATCAGAGTGAATCCAGGGCATGAAGGGCATCGCGCCCAACAGCGCCGCCTGCGCCACCCGATAACCGTTAAACAGCCGAAATGAGCGCCAATGCTGGACTTTCTCATCGTTCGGCGAGATGTGGATGTCCACCTTCATGTCCCCGCCCCCAGTTTTTTATGTTCGGCGCAACAATAACGCCGTCCGTCGGTGTCCGCCAGCATTTCGCGTTCCGGCACGTAAATGCCGCAATGGGCGCAGGCGACCACGTTTTCCACACCGGGCATTTCGGGTTGTTTTTTCACTTTCGGGATTTTGGCAGGCGCGAGCAAACGCCAGACAATCCAGCCCATCAAGGCGATCAGGATGAGGCGCAGCATCACGCTTTTTCCAGTTTGGCGAATGCCAGCGCCAGCCATTTCATGCCCGCGCTACCGAAATTGATGTGCGCCCGCACATCGCCCGCGCTGCCTTCGGCGTCGATGATGACGCCGAAGCCGAATTTGGCATGGCGCACATTCATGCCCACTTTCAGACCGTCGGGCAACTCCACTGTCCGGGGGACATAAGCGTCCCGGCGCGTTTTCTGCTGCCCGCGCGACCATGCGGGCGTGGCGGGCGCGGATACGGGCTTGGAGAGCAGTTTCAACAATTCCGGCGGCACTTCATCAAGAAATTGCGAGGGCAGGCAATAGCGGGTTTGCCCATGCAACATGCGGGTTTGCGCGTAACAAAGGTAAAGCCGCTGGCGAGCGCGGGTCATGGCGACGTACATCAGACGACGCTCTTCTTCCAATCCGGCATCCTCTATGGCGTTGTCGTGCGGAAAAAGCCCCTGCTCCAGCCCCGTGATGAACACGGCGTCGAATTCCAGACCTTTGGCGGCGTGGATGGTCATCAGTTGCACGGCGGCCTCATCCTCGCCCGCCTGATGCTCTCCCGCTTCCAGCGAGGCGTGCGCGAGAAAGGCGGCGAGCGTCCCGCCTTCCGCCGCAACCTCGTTCGCGCCGGCTTCTTCGCTCTGCGCGAACACGGCGGCGGCGTTGACCAGTTCATCCAGATTTTCCAACCGCTCGTGACCTTCTTTTTCGTTCAGATAATGTTGCTTCAAGCCGCTGACTTCGATGACATGTTCCACCATTTCCGGCAGTGGCAGGTCGCGGGTTTCCACGCGCAGACGCTCAATCAGGCGGATGAAGCCGCCCACGGCGATGGCGGATTTGCCGGAGAGCGACGCCGCCGCGTTGTACAGGCTGGCATTGATTTGGTGCGCCGTCGCCTGCAAGTTTTCGAGACTGCGCGCGCCGATGCCGCGAGTCGGAAAATTCGCCACGCGCAAAAAGGCGGTGTCGTCGTCCGGGTTGCCTATCAGCCGCAGATAGGCAAGCGCGTGCTTGATTTCCTGCCGCTCGAAAAAGCGTAGCCCGCCATAAACGTGATACGAAACGCCACGCGCGACCAGGGTTTGTTCCAGCACCCGCGACTGGGCGTTGGAACGGTAGAGAAAGGCAATCTGGTCTCGGCTCATGCCGTCTTCCACCAGCGCCACCGCCTCATCAACCACGAAACCCGCTTCATCCAGATCAGAAAACCCCTCAAAGACGCGAATCGGCTCGCCCTCGCCCGCTTCTGTCCACAAATTTTTGCCCAGACGGTTGCGGTTATTTTTAATCAGCGCATTGGCGGCGTTCAGGATATTGCCGTGCGAACGGTAATTCTGTTCCAGCCGAATCACATTTTTTTTGGCGAATTCGCGCTCAAAGTCGCGCATATTGCCGACTTCCGCCCCGCGAAAGGCGTAGATGCTCTGGTCATCATCACCGACGGCGAACAGGGTCGCGCCGTTTGCGTCGCCGCTCGCGTGACCGCAATTTGCCAGCAATTTCAGCCAGTCGTATTGCAGGCGGTTGGTATCCTGAAATTCATCAATCAGGATATGCCCGAAGCGTTGCTGGTAATGCCGCCGCAAGGGTTCATTGCGCCGCAGGAGTTCGTAGGCGCGCAGCAAGAGTTCGGCAAAATCCGCCACGCCCTCGCGCTGACATTGCGCCTCGTATTCGGCATAAATCTCCACCTTCTTTCTCGTCATCGCGTCGTAGGCTTCCGTTTCGCCCGCGCGTATTCCCTGCTCCTTGTGCGCGTTGATGAAATACATCAACTCACGCGGCGGGTATTGCTCGTCATCGACGGAAAGATTTTTCAAAAGCCGCTTGATGGCCGCCAACTGGTCGGCGGAATCCAGAATCTGAAAAGTCTGCGGCAAACCCGCCTCGCGGTAATGGGCGCGCAACATGCGGTTGCACAGCCCGTGAAACGTGCCGATCCACAAACTCCGCAGATTGACGGGAAAAAGCGTGGCGAGGCGTGACCGCATCTCGCGCGCCGCCTTGTTGGTGAAAGTCACGGCAAGCACGGCGTGCGGACTCACCTGTCCGGTCGATAACAACCACGCAATGCGGGTGGTCAGCACCCGCGTCTTGCCGCTGCCCGCCCCCGCCAGAATCAGCCCATGCGTGGGTGGCTGCGTAACCGGCAAAATCACCGCGTCGCGTTGCGATTCATTCAGGGCGGCGAGAAAATCAGACATGTTGCGCCTTTGCGTTTGAATGCCATTGAAGTAATTGACGGCGCATTTCGTGAGGCGCGGCGGTCAATCCTCCTCCCCCCTCGTGGGGGAGGATGCCCAAAGGGCAGGAGAGGGGGCGGTTCAGCGCGAAATAACGCTGGAATATGCTCAACCATACCCCTCTCCCTAACCCTCTCCCACAAGGGGAGAGGGAATGTCCGCGCCACACGCGACCGATCATGACCAATATGTTCATGCGATTTCCCCGACCTCTTTCCACCACGCCAAAACCTGCGCCACCACTGCCTCAATGTCGAGATGATCGGTATCCAGCAGACGCGCGTCCGGCGCTTGTCGCAAAGGCGCGACGGGGCGCTCGCGGTCGCGCTGGTCGCGGGCTTCCAAATCGGCGAGGATGGCGTCGTAATCCGCCGCGTTATGGTCAACCGCGCCGCGTTCCCGCAACTGCCTGAACCGCCGTTCGGCGCGCACGCTGGCGCTGGCGGTGAGAAAAATTTTCAAGGGCGCGGCGGGGAAGACCACGGAAGCCATGTCGCGCCCGTCGCCCACCAACCCCGGCGCGCGATGAAACGCCCGCTGGCGAAAGAGCAACGCCGAACGCACGGCGGGCAGCGCGGCGACCTTCGACGCTCCGGCGGAAATCGCTTCGCTGCGAATCCTGTCGCCCACTTCTTCGCCATTCAAGCGCACGCTGTTTTCCGCAAACGCCACATCCAGACGGGCGGCAATGGCGGCGACGCCCGCCTCATCCGCCCAATCCACGCCCGCATCCGCCGCCGCCAACGCCGTGAGCCGGTAGAGCGCGCCGGAATCCAGATAATGAAAGCCCAACGCCGCCGCCACCCGCGCCGACACCGTACCCTTGCCGGAAGCCGTCGGCCCGTCGATGGCAATCACCGGCGCGGGACGGGCGACGCGGGTAAAGGCGTCAAAATAATCGGGAAAAGTTTTCGCCGTACAGGACGGGTCGTTAATGCGGAGCGGCACGGCGAACGACGCCAGCGAAAAACACATCGCCATGCGATGGTCATCGTAAGTGTCGATGGTGGCGGGTTTGAGGGGATGCCCAATATCCGGCGGGATGACGCTCAAATAATCGTCGCCCTCCTCCACCCTCGCGCCCAGTTTGCCAAGCTCCTTCGCCATCGCCGCGATGCGGTCGGTTTCCTTGACCCGCCAACTGGCGATGTTGGTGAGGCGGGTTTCGCCTCTGGCAAACAGCGCGACAATCGCCAGGGTCATGGCGGCGTCGGGGATGTGGTTGCAATCCAGCGTAATACCCCGCAAATCCCCACGGCTCGCGGTAATCCAGTCCTGCCCCATGTCAATCACCGCGCCCATTCGCGCCAGCGCCTCGGCAAACCGCACATCGCCCTGAATGGAATCCCGCCCCACGCCTTCCACCCGCACCGGATGTTCACGGCTCGCGCCAATCGCGCCCAGGGCAAGAAAATAGGAAGCGGACGAAGCGTCGCCCTCCACCCGCAACACGCCGGGCGAAACATAACGCGCGCAGGCGGACACGGTAAAAGACTGCCAACCCCGCCGATGAACCTGCACACCAAAACGCGCCATCAGGTTCAGGGTCATTTCAACGTAAGGTCTGGAAATCAGCTCGCCCTCCACTTCCACCGTCGTTTCCACGCCCGTCAGCGGCAACGCCAGCAACACCCCGGTCAGGAACTGGCTGGACACATCACCGCGAATCTTCACCACCTGACTGCCCTGCCCCCCGTCACCCGCTACCTGTCCCCTGAGATGCAGCGGCGGATAACCCGCCTTGTCCAGATAGCGAATGTCCGCGCCCAACTGCGCCAGAGCATCGACCAAATCGCCAATGGGACGCTCGTGCATACGCGGCACACCCTTCAACACATAATCGCCACCCGAAAGCGCCAGCGCCGCCGTCAGGGAACGAAACGCCGTACCCGCATTGCCCAAAAACAACTCCGCCCGCCGAACCGGAATCCGCCCCGCGCAACCCTGTACGCGCCAGTGACCGCGCTCAAGTTCAACCAGTTCCACCCCCAACGCCCGCAATGCTTCCAGCATCCGCGCCGTATCGTCGGAAGCCAGCAAACCGCGAACATCCGTCTCCCCCTCCGCCAACGCCGCCAGCAGCAACGCCCGA
>JAITSU010000063.1 GCA_031287525.1 Zoogloeaceae bacterium
AATTGTTCCAGGGTTTTTTTGGCGCCCGTTTCTTTAAATGGTAATTGGGTTGGTTTTTTTTTCGTTATACGCCGCGATAATAATGCTGTTTGGGGGGAATATTTATTCCCCCCCCCCCCCCCCCGGATTTTATAAATCCGGGGCGACGATCCAGCAGAATGCTTAGAATCAGAAAAGCATTGATGAAACCGGGAATAATGGCGATTCCATAAATAATCAGACAGGCGACAGGTCTCCCGACCACTTCGCTGAGCGTAAGAATCCACTTCTCTGCGACAAGAATGGAAAAGGCTGCCCATAGAAAGGCAAAGACCAGAGAGATACAAAACTTGGTTCGTACAGAAACGTAAAAGCCTTTGTTCATCGTAAACAAATTCCGGTTGAAACACCCCGTCCGCAAGAAAAGGGGGAGCCATACCCCTTTCTTGCGGACGGGGTTTCGGCGACCATTTTGGGAGGGGATGCAACCCCCCTTCCAAAACACATATCTTTTCATTTTATGACAATTTTGCTGTCAGGCGATAAAAAATCTGATTCCTGCCCATCTCCATGCATCGCAAACGCCCTGTTTCGTCAGCCTGAATATATCCGATGGTCATTTCGACAGGGCGTAACAGGCGCAACAGTACGCTCCGCTCGTCAAACCGGATAGAATTGACCCATTCACGGAGCAATGAATATGGAATTCTTGAACGACATGGCGCTGTTTGTGGAAGTGGTCAAAGCCAAGGGTTTTCGGGGCGCGGCAGAAGTCCTCGGAATACCGAATTCCACGCTGTCGCGGCGCATCAGCGCCCTGGAGAAATCCATCGGTCTGCGCCTGCTGCACCGCACGACGCGCAAGGTCGAATTGACTGAGGCGGGGCAGATTTACTTTGACCGCTGCAAGCGTATCGTGGATGAAGCCCGCCTTGCCCACGAGCAACTGGGCGAAATCCTCACGCAACCCGGCGGCGTGCTGCGCGCATCCTTTCCCGTCGATTTTGCGGTAACTTATCTGGCGCCTGTCATCGCCGGATTTGCCCGCCACTACCCCGACATCAAATTCGATTTTGACTTTACCCCGCGTCGGGTCGATTTGGTGAGCGAGCCTTTTGACGTGGCGATTCGCATGGGCGAATCCGAAAACTCGCAATTGATTACCCGCCATCTCGCCGCGCTGCCGACCTGCCTCTACGCCTCATCCGGCTATCTGGAACGCGCGGGCGAACCCCGCGAACCCGCAGATTTGGCGCGTCACGAGTGTTTGAGCGCCACGAAAGCAGAGGCATGGACGCTGCACAATGGCGAACAAACCGCCACGCTCGCGGCGCATGGACGCTTCGTGCTGAACAGCGTCGGCATGAGGCGTCGTCTGGCAACGCTTGACATGGGCATCATCCTGACACCGGAAGAAATCGTCGCCGATGACCTTGCGAATGGTCGGCTACGTCGCTTGCTCCCGGAATGGCAGGGCGCGCCAGTCCCCGTCTACGCCATCACCGAAACCCGCCTGCTCCCCGCGAAGACGCGCTGTTTCATTGAGTTTTTGCGGAAGTTTTTTGAAGACCATGCGTCCAGATCGGATGCCCACGATTTTCCAGGCGCATAAACAGGGGATATGTTTGCTAAAATAGCGCCCCCTGTTCGGGTTTTTGCAAGCATCCACCATTTTTCACAGAAGGAATTTTCATGCACAAGTATTCCATGCGTTTGCTGTTCATCAGCCTCTGCGCCGTTCTTTTCGCGGGTTCGGCGTTGGCAGCGCCGTCGCTCGCCGAGCGTCGCGCCATCACCGCTTACGAGTCGGGCGCATATGCCGTCCACTTGAAAGACATCCGCGCCGCCGCCGGTTTTGCCGTGCCGGTCGAGGTGAAATGGGACACCATCGCGGGTTCAGGTCAATCCGATGCGTATGGTCATGACGACTACTGGACAAACATCTATTTCGTCCCGCTGAAAAAAGCCCTCGTTTCGATCGCCATCGACGCGATGGGCAAAAAGGCGCTTAAAGAACACCTTAAAAAGATTGTCATTCACTACAATGAAGCAACGGCTCCGTCATCGGATTACGCCAAAGGCGTGAGCTTCAAGGGCGGCGTACTGACGCTGAATTTCCGCCCCTTTGCCAACGGAAGCGATATTGACCCACGCGCACAAGCGATCCAGAAAGTTCTGGAAGACGCGCTCTGATTCTGAAGAAAAATCGGGAACGTCCCTCCGTCATTCCCGCGAAAGCGGGAATCCGGTCTCGCGCATCAAACTTCTGGATTCCCGCGCCCTACCGAATCTGGAACAACTGCGCCGCCGCCTGTTGCAAGGCTTGACGCCCTTCTGACTCGGCGAGTTGTAACGCCTGGGTGGGGGCGTGCAGAAATTTGTTCATCAGGCGTTGCGAGAGCTGCGTCAAGACCTGTTCCGGCGCTTCTCCGGCGGCGAGGCGTTTCAGGGCGTGTTCGAGTTCGTGGCGGCGGGCGCGTTCGGCGTCGTCGCGCAGCCCGCGAATCAGGGGGACGACATCGCGGGTTGCCAGCCAGTGCAGAAAACGGTCGACCTGCGTGTCGACAATGGCTTCCGCCTGAATCACCGCCGCCTGACGGGATTCCACGCCGCTGGCGACGACCTGCGCCAAGTCGTCTACGGTGTATAAAAACACATCGTCCAGGTCTGCGACTTCCGGCTCAATATCGCGCGGCACAGCGAGGTCGACGATGAACATCGGGCGATGCCGCCGCGTTTTCAGTGCCCGCTCCACCATGCCCAAACCGATAATCGGCAACGGCGCGGCGGTGCAGGACACCACGATGTCATACTGCCCCAGACTGTCCGCAAGTTCATCCAGACGAATGGCGTGTCCGCCGAAACGCTCCGCCAACGCCTGTCCGCGTTCGACGGTGCGGTTGGCGACCGTAACCTGTTTAGGCGAGCGGGCGCAGAAATGCGTGGCGCAAAGCTCAATCATTTCGCCCGCGCCGATGAACAGGATTTTTTGCGTGGCGATGGATTCAAACAGGCGTTCCGCCAGTTGCACGGCGGCGGCGGCCATCGAAACGGTATTCGCGCCGATGGCGGTGCTGCTGCGGACTTCCTTGGCGACGGCGAAGGCGTTTTGAAACAGTTTGTGCAGATTCATGCCCAACGCGCCCGCCGATTCGGCAAGGCGCACGGCGTCTTTCATCTGCCCCAGAATTTGCGCTTCGCCCAACACCATCGAATCCAGCCCGCTGGCGACACGAAAGGCGTGTCGCACCGCGTCTCTGGGCGGCAGGGTATACAGATAAGGTTGCAGCCGCGCCGCTTCGAGATGGTGATGTTGCGCCAGCCAGTCAGCGACCGGCTCCGGCTTGTCGGATACGCAATAGATTTCGGTGCGATTGCAGGTCGACAGAATCGCCGCCTCATGCACCGATGGCTCGCGCGTCAGGGCGACTAGCGCCTGCGGCAGGGTTTCGGCGTTGAACGCGACCTGCTCGCGGATGGACAAAGGCGCCGAGTGGTGATTGATGCCGAGCGTAAAAATGGTCATGTAGACTGGAAAAGCGCAGCAGGGATGCCGCCATGAATGAAGCGTGAAATTATAACATTCGCCCATGATGATGTCCGCCGCGCAAAGCAGTTCCCTGACCTGTCAGGACAGGCTATCATCCGCCCTTGTTCTCTCAATCGTTTTTTCCCGCCCATTATGTCCCTATCCTGCCGTTTTGTTTTGCCGCTCGCCTGTTTTTCTCTGCTGCTCGGCGCTTGCGCCGGCAAGCAGCCTGTTCAAGATGAAAAGGTCACGCCGCCTGCCGTGTTCAAGGCGCATCCGGGATTGTTGGGGCAGCCTGTGCCGCCGGAGTTGCGACCGATTGAAACGCCGGTTGTTGAATCGACGCAGGATGACGGCGAATTTTCCACCGCTGCGCCCACGGAGCATCCCGTCGAACGAGGGGATGCGGCGATTGCGGAAGGCGGGCAATACAGCGTTTATTTCGATTATCGGTCAACGGACATCAAGCCTGACTACGTCGCCACCTTGCGGACGTTGGGGCAGCGGCTTGCGGCGGATTCCGCGCTTTTCGCGCAGGTTGAGGGCAATGCCGACGAGCGCGGCGGCGCGCGTTACAACCAGAATCTGGGGATGCGCCGCGCCCAGGCGGTCGCAAAAGTTTTGCGGGCGGCGGGGGCGAAGCGCAAGCAGATGAAGGTGGTCAGCTACGGAGATGACCGCCCCCGGCGGCAGGGCAAGGATGAAAATTCCTGGGCGGAAAACCGCCGCGCCGATGTGGTGTTGAGTGGCGGGAAGAAGTAAAGCCTGAAACGCGGTTTATTCCAATTCGCATTAGAACCGATACTTTGTCGACTTCGCCTTGCCGTGCTACAGCACTGTCTTCGGCTTGTCTTCGCGTCTCGTTTCTAATGCGGATTGGAATCCCAAAAAAAGACAATAGTCAGAAAATCAATATTGGAGTATTGAGAAAAAATTTATTTCCCGGATTTTAATAATTAAGGCAATTGATTTGACAAAATTCATTTGACTTCCTCCGCCAAATTACTAGAATAGCAAAGGTTGAAATAATCTGTATAAAACTGATAAGTTAATTAATGGGTAATTATTTACCTCATAAAAACACCATAGTAAAGGTGTTTTTATGTTATTTATAAAAAAATTTGCAAAATTTGTTGTTTTTCATATTATAAACCAGCTGAATAAACCGTAAAAACTTGATACAAGTAGTTAAAATGGGGCAATTGTTCCTAAAACTATTTGTATTTTTAATGGTTTTATTCAGCAGGAATGATTGTCCCACATTATAGGGGAC
>JAITSU010000069.1 GCA_031287525.1 Zoogloeaceae bacterium
TGCACAGAGCGTTTTTTTGAGTGAAGGTTTTTCTGGGAACGCCAGCGTCCACGCTGGCAGCAGTGTTTGTGCGGCAATCTGCGCTCAAAGTCGGCGTACCGCCGACGTGCCGACATGCCTTTGTTGCCGTCGGCGTTCCCAGAAAGCTAATTCGGAGGTTTGTCAACAGTCTGGGGCGCGTTCTCCGAACGCGCCGGATGTTAACGTTCGGCGGTATCGCAGATCCTGCCCTGCCTCACCCCTTCACATGCAACCCGCATTCTTTGGTTTCAGGGTTTTCCCACCACCAGCGACCGGCGCGGATGTCTTCGCCGACGCTCAAAGAACGGGTGCAGGGGGCGCAGCCGATGCTGGGGTAGAACTGGTCGTGCAGCGGGTTGTAGGGGATGTTGTGGGTACGGATGTACGCCCAGATTTCCGCTTCGCTCCATGCGAGTAGCGGGTTGAATTTTTCGAGTCCGTGGTCAGCGTCGTAGGTTTGCAGGGCGAGGTTTTGGCGGGTGCCGGATTGCGCGGCGCGCATTCCGGTAATCCATGCCTTGCTGCCCGCGAGGGCGCGGGTAAGGGGTTCGACTTTGCGGATGCGGCAACAGCTTTGGCGCAGGGCGACCGATTCATAAAAGGCGTTGATGCCGTTCGTCCGCACGAAATTTTCCAGCGCGACGCGTTCCGGGTAGAAGACTTCAAAATGCGTACCGTAGTATTTTTCGACAGCCGCCATGAGGTCGTAGGTTTCCGTGGGCAGACGACCCGTATCCAGACTGAATATGCGGATGGGGAGGCGGTTTTGCAGAATCAGGTCAGTGAGCGCCATGTCTTCCGCGCCCAGACTGTTGGCGAAGACGGCGGGGGCGTATTCGTTGGCGATGCGGGTTAAGAGCGCCAGCGCCTCGGCGGTTTTGGCGGCCAGCGATTGCAGCAGGACGGGCGTTAATTCCGGGCAGGTAGCGGGATTACGCGCGGTTTGACGCGCTTGCAGGGGGGTGAATTCACTCATTTATGGAGCATTGCGGCGGAACAAGGGGGTGGGCGGGATGATTGCGCCTTGGTAGGCGTGGCTCAACATATGCTGTCCGGCGGCGTTTTGCAACAGGGCGAGGGCGGCGTCCGCGTTCTGGTCTGCGCGCAGCGCCCAGGCGGTGAAGCCCACGCGCCACATGAACAGCAGTTGGTCGAGCAACACATCGCCCACGGCGCGGATTTCACCGGCATAGGCAAGACGTTCGCGCAGCAGACGGGCGAGGCTGTAAGCGCGACCATCGGCGAATTTGGGGAAGGAGAGCGCGATGACGGCGAAATCCCGCGTGTTCAGGGCGGCAAGGTCGGCGGGCAGGGTGTCCGCCGCGAGCCACAAGCCGAAGCGTTTGTTTTGGGCGCGGATGGCTTTTTCACGCGCTTGCCAGACGGCGAGCGGATACAGCCAGTCGCCAGCGGGCAAGGTTTGCGGCTCGGCGGAGTGGGCGTCAAGCGGCGCGGTTTGCCAGTCGTCGACGGAGCGATGAAATCCGCCATCAACGTATCGAATCAATGCGCTCATGCGGATTTTTCCTTCAAACAGGATTTGAACGGGGCGCTGCCGATGCGGTCAAAAGTTGCCGCAAAATTTTCCTGCGGGTGACGCTGGCGGGTGAATACGTCGATGATGTCGGACACCACATCAGGCACGCGGGCGGCGGCGACGGCGGGGCCGATGACCTTGCCGGTACGGGCGTCCTTGCCCTGCCGCCCGCCCAAGGTAATCTGGTAATACTCCTCGCTCTGCCGGTCGACGCCGAGAATGCCGATGTTGCCGACATGGTGATGACCGCAGGCGTTGATGCAGCCGGAGATGTTGAGGGAGAGTTCGCCGAGTTGGGTGAGCGTATCCAGATTGTCAAAACGCGCTTGAATCGCCTGGGCGATGGCAACGGATTGAGCGTTGGCGAGGTCGCATAACGCGCCGCCGGGACAGCAAATCATGTCGGTGAGCAGCCCGATGTTGGGCGTCGCCAAACCGACTTTTTGCGCACTCATCCAGAGTTCAAACAGGCGACCCTGTTCGACATCGGCGAGCACCAGATTTTGTTCGTGCGCGACCCGCGCTTCACCGAAGCTGAACGTGTCCGCAAGCTGGGCGACGGCTTCCATCTGGTCTGCCGTGATGTCGCCGGGGGCTTGACCGGGCGCTTTCAGCGACAGGGTGACGGCGGCATAGCCGGGGATTTTGTGCGGATGCAAAGCGCGGGCGAGCCAGCGGGCAAAATCGGGATGCGCGGCTTTTTGCGCGGGCAGTTCCGCGTTTTCCGCGGGCAGGGTTTTGTAATCGGGCGCGACAAAATACGCGGCGACCCGTTGATATTCAGCGTCGGTCAATGTGGCGGGGCCATCTTTCAGCGCCGCCCATTCGGTGGCGACCTGACGGGTGAATTCCCGCAGCCCCAGGCTTTGCACCAGAATTTTCAGCCGCGCCTTGTAGGGATTATCGCGCCGACCATTCAGGTTGAAGACGCGCACGATGGCTTCCAAGTAGGAAAGGATGTGTCGCCAGGGCAGGTTTTTCTTCAACACCTGCGCGCGTAACGGTGTGCGCCCCAAACCGCCGCCGACTAACACGGTGAAAGTGGGTTCGCCTTTGATGCTGTCCAGTTGCAAACCGATGTCGTGATACCAGCTTAACGTGCGATCATCCGCGCTGCCGGAAATGGCAATCTTGAATTTGCGCGGCAGATAGGCGAATTCAGGGTGCAAGGCGCTCCACTGGCGCAGGATTTCGGCGAGCGGACGCGGGTCGATAACCTCATCCGGCGCGACGCCCGCGAACTGGTCAGCGGTGACGTTGCGGATACAATTACCGGAAGTCTGGATGGCGTGCATCTCCACCTTCGCCAGCTCGTCGAGAATGTCGGGCACATCCTCAATGCGAACCCAGTTCAATTGCAGGTTATGGCGGGTGGTGAAATGCCCGATGCCTTTGTCGTAACGGCGGGAGATACGCGCTAACGCGCGTAACTGCCCGGCAGACACCATGCCGTAAGGCACGGCGACGCGCAGCATGGGCGCGTGACGTTGCACGTACACCCCGTTCATCAGGCGCAGGGGACGAAAATCGTCGTCGGCAAGCGTACCCGCGCGCCAGCGCGCCACCTGTTCGCGGAACTGCGCCGCCCGTTCCTGAATCAGGGCGAGGTCGTCAGCGTTGTATTTGTACATGGGAAAATCAAGGGACGAAAGTCAGGGTGGGCATGGTAATGCTTGTAATTTCAACGAAAAAGAATATAAGGTTACATTGTTATAACTTTTTATTGTTAGTCGTATGAAACTTCAACAACTGCGTTACATCGTTGAGGTGATGCGGCGGGGGCTGAATGTCTCCGAAGCGGCGGAAGCCTTATACACCTCACAACCGGGCGTTTCCAAGCAAATCAAGCTGCTGGAAGATGAATTGGGCGTGGTGATTTTCGAGCGCAGCGGCAAACGCTTCACGGGCGTAACCGAGCCGGGGCGGGCGATTCTTGAGCGCGCCGAACACATCCTGCGTGAATCGGAAAATCTCGTGCGTCTGGGGCATGATTATGCCGGAGGCGAAACCGGATCGCTGGTGGTCGCCGCCACGCACACCCAGGCGCGTTACGCCATGCCGCCTGCGGTCAAGGAATTCATGGCGCGGCATCCCACCGTGCAGTTGATTCTGCGGCAAGGCACGCCCACGCAGATTGCCGACTGGGTAGAAAAGGGCGACGCGGACATCGGCATCGCCACCGAATCGCTGGACAACCGCCCCAATCTTGTCAGCCTGCCGGTTTGCCAGTGGCGGCACTGCGTCATCGCCACCGAAAACCATCCGATTACGCAGGCAAAGCCCCTGTCGCTGGCAGACCTCGCGCATTGGCCACTGATTACCTACGACCCGGATTTTACCGGACGTTCGCGCATCAATCAGGCGTTCGCCCGCCACAATCTCGAACCCAAAATCGTGCTCACCGCCCTGGATGCCGACGTAATCAAGACTTACGTCAGCATGGGGCTGGGGCTGGGCATCATCGCCGCGATGGCGTTCGACAAAACGCGCGATGTCGGGCTGGAGGCGCTTTCCGCCGACCATCTGTTTGAATCCAACACCACCCGCATGGCGCTACGCCGAGGCGTTTTCCCGCGCCGCTTTGAATACGATTTCATCCATTTCTTCGCGCCGCATCTGGACAAATGGGTAGTCGACAGCGCCTTGCAAGGCGAAGGCGAGGATTATCAGGTTTGACGAAAAGTGGCGGGAGCATCCTGCTCCCGCAGACAGGTAACGACAGGGCAATCACGCCAGACGTAGGGGCGGTTCGCAAACCGCCCCTACAACCGCAAAACGTCCGCAGAAGGCGCGTTCGGCAATTGTCTCCCCGCTCCCCTTGTGGGCGTACACCGTGGGAAAGGGGATATTTCGTAGGGGCAGGTTTCAAACCTGCCCGCCGTTACCTCATCGGAACGCGCAGGGCGGGTTTGAAACCCGCCCCTACAACCGGGCGGGGTCAGGACAGGGCGATATGCCTTGCGGAGCATCGTCAGCATTTCAATGGCATTCACGCGATTGCCTTGGCTTGCGTATTTTCGTGACATCCGGCTGTAGGGCTTCTGCTATACTCACGGCTTCTATTTTGATGCAAGCTGTGCTGCCGGAGGAATCAACGTGTCTTTCATGCCGTGGTCTGAACAATT
>JAITSU010000087.1 GCA_031287525.1 Zoogloeaceae bacterium
TTCAAGCGCAGCGAATTCCCCACCACCGAAACCGAGGACATCGCCATTGCCGCGCCCGCGACGACGGGATTCAAAAAGCCGAAGGCGGCGAGGGGGATGCCGATGATGTTGTAAATGAAGGCGAAAAAGAGGTTTTGCCGGATTTTGCTTAAGGTGGCGCGGGATAAATCCAGCGCGTCCGCGAGGGCGTTCAGGTCGTTTCGCATCAGGGTGATGTCGGCGGTTTTGATGGCGGCGTCGGAGCCTTTGCCCATCGCGAAGCTGATGTCGGCGGCGGCAAGCGCCGGGGCGTCGTTTACGCCATCGCCCGCCATGCCGACTACGCCGCCAGCCGCTTTCAGGCGGGTGATGGCGGCGGCTTTGTCGGCAGGCAATACGCCTGCCTGAAATTCATCCACGCCGGAAGCGGCGGCGATGGCGGCTGCCGTGCGTGGGTTGTCGCCAGTGAGCATGATGAGGCGCACGCCTCTGGCGGAGAGGCGTTTCAAGGCGGCGGACGCGCCGGTTTTGAGCGGGTCGGCGATGGCGAAGACGCCGAGTGGCTGGACGTGTTCGGGATTGCTCCAATCCGCCAATGCCACGACGGTTTTGCCCGCGTCTTGCAAGCGGGTCATTTCCGGGGAGCGCGTCGTTGTGTTCAATGCCCCGAATGCCCATGCTGGCGTACCCAGACGCAAAAGCTGCCCGTCGATTCTGGCTTCGACGCCGCAGCCCGCATATGCCTGAAAATCCTTGATGTTGGCGGAAGCCGTATTTTGCGCGGCGGGCAGGGCGAGGATGGCGCGCGCCAGCGGGTGTTCCGAGCCGCGTTCCAGCGCGGCAGCGAGGGCGGAGAGGCGTGCCGTGTCAATTTCCGAAAGCGGCAGGATGTCGGTGACTTGCGGCGCGCCCAGGGTCAGGGTGCCGGTTTTGTCGAGCGCGAGAATGTCGAGTTTTTCGGCGCGTTCCAGCGCTTCGGCGTTGCGAATCAGGATGCCCGCTTTTGCGCCTTGTCCCGTGCCGACCATGATGGCGGTCGGCGTCGCCAGTCCCAGCGCGCAGGGGCAGGCGATGACCAGCACCGCGACGGCGTTGATGAGGGCGTTGGCAAAATCGCTGCCCGCCAGCAGCCAGCCTGCGAAGGTGAAAAGCGCAATGGCGCAGACGGTCGGCACGAAAACGGCGGCGATGCGGTCGACTAAGCGTTGCACCGGCGCTTTCGAGCCTTGCGCTTCGGCGACGAGGCGGATGATGCCCGCCAGCAGGGTGGTTTCGCCAACGCCGGTGGCGCGGCAGCGCAGCATCCCTTCGCCATTGTGGGTGGCGGCGTAAACCGGGGTTCCGGCGGTTTTATTGACGGGCATACTTTCGCCGGTCAGCAGCGCCTCGTCCACGGCGGAATGTCCGTCGATGACTTCGCCATCCACCGGCACGGCTTCGCCGGGGCGGACGATGAAAATGTCACCGGGGATGAGGGTTTCGACGGGAATTTCAAGAAGTTCGCCATTGCGCTCAATGCGGGCGGTACGTGGTTGCAGGCGCACGAGGCTCTCCAGAGCTTCCGAGGTACGCGCCTTGGCGCGGGTTTCGAGCAGCTTGCCGAGCAGCACCAGCGTGATGACCGCCGCCGCGCCCTCGAAATAAACATGCTGACGCAAGTCGCCAAAAAGGGTGACATAGGCGGAAAGCGCCCATGCTGCGCTTGTGCCCAACGCCACCAGCACATCCATGTTGGCGCCGCCGCCTTTCAGGGATTTCCACGCGCCGCTGTAAAAGCGCGCGCCAATCCAGAATTGCACCGGCGTGGCGAGGCAGAGTTGCAAGAGGCGCGGCAATTCATTCGACATGCCGTGTTCATCGTGGGCGAAAAACATGAACAGCATTTGACCGACGAGAGGCAGGGTGAGGACGAGCGCAATCAGAAAGCGTCGCCGTTCCGCCTGCCAGAGCGCCGCCTTGCGCGCCTTGTCTTCTTCCAGCGAACGGTTTTCCGTGCGGCTGGCGGTGAAGCCCGCCTGTTCGACGGCGTGGAGGATGGTTCGCTCATCGGCGCGTCCCGGCTGCCAGCGGATTCTGGCGCGTTCATTGGCGAGATTGACGCTGGCTTCGACGCCGGGCAGTTTGTTCAAAATCGTTTCAATGCGGGTGGCGCAGGAAGCGCAATGCATCCCGCCAATCGCCAGTTCCAGCGTTTGCGCGACCACGCCGAAGCCCGTTTTTTCGATGGCGGCGACGATTTCAGCGGTCTTGGTGTTGTCGTCCAGCGTAACGCTCGCCTTTTCATTGGCGAAATTGACGTTGGCGCTGACGCCGGAGAGGGCGTTCAGCGCCTTTTCAAGCCGCGCGGCGCAGGACGCGCAATGCATCCCGGAAATGGGCAGTTCCAGTTGTTTCACGCTAATCCTGAAAAAAACAACAGCGCAATCACATGAGCATCATTACAGGCGATGCTTGCTTACCCTCTCCCCTTGTGGGAGAGGGTGCCCCGCAAGGGGCGGGAGAGGGGGATGGTTCAGCTATGCAAGCGTAGTTTCGCGCGAAACCGCCGCCCCCCTCTCCCTGACCCTCCCCCACGAGGGGGGAGGGAATGTTCGCCGCGCCTTGCGGGAAACGCCATACATCATTCATTCTTTAATGGCGTTCATGCGATTGCCCTGAAGAAAACAATGGGTAAAGCAGCAGTCTACAGCATTGCGCCGAAAACGAACGCCCGATAAAGACCATACAACCCGTAGGCAAAAATCAGCCATCCCGCCAGAAGGCGCGTGAGGCGAGCCTGAATGTAGCGGCGGAAACCGGACAACAAAAAGCCTGTCAAGAGCAGCGTGGGCAGCGTCCCCAGACCAAAGGCGAGCATGGTCAGCGCCCCCGCCTGCGGTGAACCGGCGCTTAATGCGGTCGCCAGCACGCTGTACACCAGACCGCAGGGCAGCCAGCCCAGAATAAGCCCCAGCGGAAACGCCTGCCGGACGCCCTTCACCGGCAGGAAATGCTGACTCCACGGCTGGATGCGCTGCCACAAACGACGCCCTGGCTTTTCAATCCAGATGAGCGCGCGGGTCGCGCCCATCAGATACAGCCCCATTGCCAACAGCATTAAATTGGCGAAAACGAGCAAGACAATCCGCGCGGGCTGCTGCGCGGCAATCGCCATGCCGCCCGCGCCCACCGCCCCCGCCACCGCGCCCGCCAGGGCATAGGACGTGACGCGCCCGAAGTTGTAGGCAAGATGCAGCGAAAAACGCGGCGTTTTGCTTGATGCGCCAGTCATGGAAATGGCGCCGACGATGCCGCCGCACATGCCAAAGCAATGCGCGCCGCCCAAAATGCCGACCGTAAAGGGGATCCAGAGCGTGATGATGAGGTCGTACAACGGGCGTCCGTCCCGCGCTTATTTGCCCGTAAACTGCGGCTTGCGTTTTTCCAGAAATGCCGCCAGTCCTTCGCGGTAGTCATCGGTTTCCAGAAAGGCAAAAGCGGCGACTTTTTCTTCGGGGGTGAGCGGTTTGTCGTGCGCCAGACGGCGCATCCATTCCTTGTGCCAGGTCGCTACCCTGGGCGCGCCCGCCGTGATGCGTTTGACCGCGCCGCGAATTTCGTCGTCCAGTTGTTCAGGGGCGACGACGCGGCTGACCAGATTTTTACGCTCGGCTTCGGCGGCGGAAAGGATGCGGGCTTCGAGCAGGATTTCGGCAATTACCGCATGTCCGCAGAGTTTCAGGAGACCGGACATTTCGCCCGGATACATGGAAAACCCCAGCTTGTTGATGGGCGCGCCGAAGCGGGCGGTGGCGTCCGCGATGCGAATGTCGCAACAGGCGGCGATTTCCAGCCCGCCGCCAATACACGAGCCGCGAATGGCGGCGAGGGTAGGGTGCGGACAATGACGGATGGCGGTGAGCGCCTTGTCCACTTCGTCGTGATAGAGGAGCGCCTGTTCCAGCGTGGCGCGTAGACGCTGGAATTCTTCCAGGTCGCCGCCCGCCGCAAAGTGCTCGCCCGCGCCTTGCAGCAAAACGCAGCGGATGTCGTTGTCCCGCGCGACCCGTTCCATCGCCTGACGCAAGTCACGCCACATGGCGAAGTCGATGGCATTCAGTTTGCCGGGGTTGTTGATGGTGATGGTGAAAAGACCGTTTTCAGTCTGGGTTTGAATTTTGTCGGACATGGGTTTTTGTTGAGGGTGGTGAAAATGAAGGGTTGGGACAGGATGGCGCATGGGGGAGGGGCGGTTCGCGAACCGCCCCTACGGTTGTGCCGGGAACAGCCCATCAGCGTTTCCGCTTCGGCAGCACGTCGCGCAACTGGTTGGCGGCGTCGCGCAGCATTTTTTCGGTGGTCGCCCAGTCCACACAGGCATCGGTGACGGAGCAGCCGTATTTGAGTTCCCCCAGGTCGGCGGGGATGGACTGGTTGCCGGCTTCAAGGTTGGATTCAATCATCACGCCGACGATGGAGGTATTGCCGGAACGAATCTGACCGACCACATCGGAGAGCACTCTGGGCTGCATTTCCGGTTTTTTGTGGCTGTTGGCGTGCGAGCAGTCGACGACGAGATTGGCGGGCAGCCCGGCTTTTTGCAGGGCTTCTTCCGCCAGCGCGATGGAAACCGTGTCGTAGTTGGGATTGCCGTCGCCGCCGCGCAGGACGACATGACCGTAGGGATTGCCGGTTGTCCGCACGATGGCGACATGTCCATCGGAATCCAGTCCCAGAAAGGAATGCGGGCGGGAAGCGGAGAGAATGGCGTTGATGGCGACGGTCAAATCGCCGCTGGTGCCGTTTTTGAAGCCGACCGGGGTGGAGAGACCGGAAGACATCTCGCGGTGGGTCTGCGATTCGGTGGTGCGCGCGCCGATGGCGTTCCAGGCAATCAGGTCGCCCAGATATTGCGGCGAATTGGGGTCAAGCGCCTCGGTGCCGGTGGGCAACCCCAAATCATTGACGCACAGCAGAAAATCCCGCGCCTTTTCCATGCCCTTGTCGACCTGAAAGGAATCATCCATGTAAGGGTCGTTGATGTAACCCTTCCAGCCCACGGTGGTGCGGGGTTTTTCAAAATACACGCGCATGACGATAAACAGCGTGTCGGCAAGCTCGGCGGCGAGTTCCTTCAAGCGCCACGCATAGTCCATCCCGGCGATCGGGTCGTGAATCGAGCAGGGACCGACGACCACGAACAGGCGCGGGTCTTCGTGGTCGAGAATGGCATTCAGGGTCTTGCGCGCCGCGCTCACGGTCTGACGCGCGGTCGCGGTGATGGGAATCCGTTGGTGCAGTTCACCGGGGGAGGGCATGGGGTCAAACGCCGCCACATTCAGATTTTCAAGCTTTTCAGTCATGTGCATATCCTGTTGTTACAGTTCAGCAAAACCATAAGTTTATCCTGTTCGCGGGATTCGGGGCATATCGAAATGCAGTGTGGGGGTGGGGAGGTGAGGAAAGGGGAAAAATCGTTGGGGAACTTACGACAGCGACGTAAAAAACGCCTGTTAAAACCCGGCGTTCGGCGGCGGGCTGTTTGAGTTGCGTTTGAAAGGGGCGGAAGGTATCGCTCGCGTGTTCTATTTACGCCTTGGTGGGCATCCAGAAAATCGGCATCGAGCCAGACTTCCAGTTTATACGTCATGTTTTTCATTCACTTCTAACTCGTTTCGGTGTTGTTAACCCTGAATCCTGCAACTTCCGCCCCAACCTGTCATCCGCCGCCAACATGGACACATCCTGCTCTCGTTCGTGACCTGCCTGCGGGAGCAGGATGCTCCCGCCACTTGTAAACAATCGTCATTCCCGCGAAGGCGGGAATCCAGTATTTTCAGTGAATGATGGATGCCCGCCTGCGCGGGCATGACACTGGTTCAGCGTTTCCTTAAAGCTGAAAGTCTTTGGGGGTACAGCGGCAAGACTGGAATCGCAGACTTGAAATCACTGGACATCAACAGTGAAACTGCCCGGATTGCCCTGCAACACCGTTCACCCTGTCTCCGAACACCGATCTATGATGTTCCCGGTCTGTACAGTGGGAGAAGTGCTGTTTCGTAGGGGCAGGTTTCAAACCTGCCCGCAGTGGCATTGTCGGAGCACAGGGCGGGTTTGAAACCCGCCCCTACAAGGGGCAGTGGCGGGAGCATCCTGCTCCCGCCACTTTTGCAAATCACACCTCACTGACCGCTCATCCTCTTGTCAAAGAGGTTGCTACCGTTCGTCGCCAAAATCATACCGTTCGTCGCAAACTCTTACCGTTGACATAACTGTGGCGCATAATCCACGCAGTACAGAAGAATAGCGGCAGTTGACAGTCATAACTACAGTAGAATAGCTGAAGTTGACGGTCATAACCCATCTGGAAATGGGGTTGCAGCCCCGTCACCCGAAACAGAACTTAACCGGCAAGCAGATTGAGATGCCTCAAACGCTTTCACAAACATCGCGGAACGTCACTAATACACGCCAAATCCGGCGTGTTTTTGTCATGCGCGAAGCGCGGGGAAAGTCTGATTTTTTTGTAAAAAACATTGTAAAATCAAACGGTTGCCTGTATAATACGGCTACAGGCTACAGGCTACAGGCTACAGGCTACAGGCTACAGGCTACAGGCTACAGGCTACAGGCTACAGGCTACAGGCTACAGGCTACAGGCTACAGGCTACAGGCT
>JAITSU010000003.1 GCA_031287525.1 Zoogloeaceae bacterium
CTCCCGCGCGCAAATCGCCAAGAGTCAGGCGACTTCCGTTGGCGCGAGCCTGTTGGGGCAGGTCGTCGGCAAGGGTCAATACGCCAAGGTCTTCGATATTGCCAATGACCTCTTGAACCTGAAATTCTCCCGCGACGACGAAAGCGAAGCCGATCTGGTCGGTCTTGATTTGGCCGCCCGCGCCGGTTATGACCCACGCGCCGGTATCAGCCTCTGGAACAAGATGGCCGCGCTGGGTTCCGGCTCGCAGGCGCCCTGGTTCTCCACTCACCCGTCCAGTTCCACACGCGCCGAGGAAATCGAAGCCAACCTGCCCAAAGTGTTGCCGCTGTACGAAGCGACACAGAAAAAGAGCGCCACAACAAAGAAGAAATAGGAGAACGTGGAATACAAAAAACGGACGCTGCGGCGTCCGTTTTTTGTTGCCTGCTCCCCTCGTTCCTTGTAGGGGCGGGTTTCAAACCCGCCCTGCGCTCCGACAATGCCACTGCGGGCAGGTTTGAAACCTGCCCCTACGAAATATCCCCTTACCCACAGTGTAGGCGGGCAGGACACGCCCCGGCTTTCTCACAACACCCGAAAAGCCAGAATTGTCACAATGGTCGGCGGCGTCGCCGCAATCAACAATCCCAGGGGCTTCACCACGCCATTCCTGAAATCCCCGTGCAGAATGGATATTCCCGCCGGATTGGGCGCGTTGGCAATCACGGTCAGTCCGCCGCCCGTTACCGCACCAGACACCAGCGCGTATTTGAATTCATCCGTCAGCCCTTCCACCAGCGAACCCAGATAAGTCAGCGCCGCATTGTCCGTCACCGCCGTCAGCGCCGTCGCGCCGTAATAGATGGAAGTCGAATTCATATGCGCGAACAGCGGGCGTAACCACCATTCCTGCTGCCCGCCTAACGTCACCAGACCGCCCAGAAAGCAACCCACCATCAGCCCTTCGCGCAAAATCAGCTTGTCCTGAAATTGTGGATAGGCGTGCGCCAGCGCCAGAAAGGTCAGCAGGATGCCAAGGAAAACCCGTGGTTCATGGGCAAACAACACAATCAGGAACAACAGGAAAATATGCAGGGCAATCACGCCGTAGGGGACGGCCGTCTGTATCGCGCGCGGCGTCGCGTCCACCGTCACCAGTTCCTTCCGAAACAGAATGGTTATGGCGGTCGCATTCACAAACACCGCCAGCGCGCTGCGCCAGCCGATGTGCGTCAGCATGAACCAGCTATCCCAATTCCATTTATGCGCCACCATCAATACCGGCGGCGCGGCAAAGTTGGTCAGCGTGCCGCCGATGGAAACATTGACGAACAACACGCCGATGGTCGCGTACATCAGTCTGGAAGAAAGTTTTTTGCTGTAATAAAGTTCGCGCAACATCAACGCCGCCAGTGTCATGGCCGCCGGTTCGGTGATGAAGGAAGACAACAGCGGCACGATGACGAGAATCGTGACATACATGGCAACCGGACGCGACAGCGGCAGGATTCTGGAAATCAGGCGCACGATGAGGGTCGCAAATTGCAACACGGGACGGCTCGCCGCCACAATCATGATGGCCAGCACAAACAGCGGCTCGGTGTAATTGCGGCTATCCAGATACTCAACCGCCGCCTTTGAGCTGGCAGACGAAAAGCCGATGAACAAAATCAGCACGACCGCCCAAAACCCGAAAATAAACTCCGCCTCGCTAAACAGCCGCAAAAGCCCCTCATGCTTCGGATACTTTTGCGCCAGACGCTCGAAAATGCCGACAGAAAAAGTGTGCAAAATGGCGGTCGCAAACAACAACGCGCCGACCGCCTGAATGAGTGTGGGATTCATGGTCTGACTGGCAAGAATTGAAGATGCGTCAGAGTAGCCAAGAATTCAGGTTTTGTACAAGGGAATGTGATGGAAAACAGGTAACACTGTCGTCCTGCCTGAACCCCACCCCCCGTCAGGCTTCGTCTGCCCCCTCCTTCGGAGGGACGCCCCGCAGGGGGAGGGTACGCTTGTGCCTTATCAACCACACAGGGTTACAATGGCGCGCTTTGGACAAACCGCTTCGGACACAGGCGACAGAAAAAAGCTCACAAGCCTTGTATTGATCGGCTTTACGGGCTGCTCTGGACTGCTGTGGAGATGTTGCTGGTGCCGGAGGAGGGACTCGAACCCTCACACCTTTCGGCGGCGGATTTTGAATCCGCTGCGTCTACCGATTCCGCCACCCCGGCACGGGAAGGTGCGGAATTATCCATGAAACACGCTTTAACGACAAGTTCTGACTTTGTTTACTCTTGACGATTTCGATTTTGCCCTGCCGGAACGCCTGATTGCCCAGCATCCGGCGGCGGAACGCGCGGCCAGCCGGATGTTGCATGTCGCGGGCGGGCGGCTTGCTGATTTGCGTTTCTCCGACTTGCCGGGTTTGCTGCTGCCCGGCGATTTGCTGGTGATGAATGATACCCAAGTCATCAAGGCGCGGCTGTTCGGGCAGAAGGATACCGGCGGACAGGTGGAAGTGATGCTGGAACGCATCGTGGACGCGCGGCACGCCCTGGCGCAGGTACGCGCCAGCAAGTCACCGAAAGCGGGCGCTTGTCTGCGGCTGGCGGATGCTTTCACCGTGCGCGTGACGGGACGCGCGGAGGGTTTTTTTGCGCTGGAACTCGACGAATCTGAAAACACGGGCGATTTCTGGTCGCTGGCGGAAGCGCATGGTCGCCTGCCCTTGCCCCCCTACATCACCCACGCGCCGGAGGCGGAGGACGAAAGCCGCTATCAAACCGTGTATGCCCGTCATCCCGGCGCGGTCGCCGCGCCGACTGCCGGACTGCATTTTGACGACGATATGCTCGCGGGGCTGGAAAAACAGGGCATACGCGCGGCAAAGCTCACCCTGCATGTGGGCGCGGGCACTTACCAGCCAGTGCGGGTGACACGGATTGCCGAGCACAAGATGCACCGCGAACGCTACGAAGTACCCGCCGCAACCGCTGATGCCATTCGGGAAATACGGGCGGCGGGCGGGCGTATCGTCGCCGTCGGCACGACTTCCCTGCGCGCGCTGGAATCCGCCGCTGATGGCGCGGGCGCGGTGCGGGCGGGGGCGGGAGAAACGGACATTTTCATCACGCCCGGCTACCGTTTTCAGGTGGTTGACCGGCTGATGACCAATTTTCACCTGCCCAAATCCACGCTGCTGATGCTGGTTTCCGCCTTCGCCGGGATGGAACACATCCGCGCCGCCTACGCGCACGCCATCCGGCATGACTATCGCTTTTTCAGTTATGGCGACGCCATGTTTTTGGAAAGAATGCCGTCTTGACCGGGCTTACGCGATATAATTAGCGTTTTCCAACCCCCCTGAGAAAACGATGAAGTTGATTGGCTCATTGAGCAATCCCTATGTACGCAAGGCTCGCATCGTGCTTGCCGAAAAAAAGATTGAATACGAACTGGAACTGCCGCCACCGGGTAACAGGGATGCGGTGAGCGCCGATTACAACCCGCTCGGATGGTTGCCGGTGCTGGTGCTCGACGATGGCACACCGATTTTCGACGCGCGCGTTATCGTCGAATACATTGACAACATTTCTCCCAACAACAAGTTGTTCCCGGCTGCCAACCGCGAGCGCACCGAGGTGAAACGCTGGGAAGCCGTCGCCGACGGGCTGCTTGACGCGATCGAGCAGGCACATCGGGAATCCGCGCATCCTGCCAAAGGGCGACGCTCCGCCCTGATTTGCCAGCAGCAGGAAAAAATTTTGCATTGCCTGGCGTTCATGGAGCAAAATCTTGGCGAACAGCCGTTCTGCGCCGGAAAATTCCTGACGCTGGCGGATTTGGCGGTGGGGACGGCGCTTGAGTTTTTGCTGTTCCGCCTGCCGAATCTGGCATGGCGCGAAACGCATCCCTTGCTGGCGCAGTTGCGCGCCAGACTGGAACAACGTCCTTCTTTCCAGGACACCGCGTTTCAGGAAGTTTGATTACATTACAATTTGTTCAGCCATCAACAGTAGGGAACCAATATGATACATGAATTCAAATGGTCTGATGAATACAGCGTCGGCATCGCCGAAATTGATGAACAGCACAAAACGCTGTTTACGCTGATTGACCGGCTGCATCAGGCCATCATGCACAAGGAAGGCAGCAAGGTCTGCGGCGGCATCCTGAACGAATTGGTGGATTACACCCGCATCCATTTTTCACTGGAACAAACCCTGATGCGCGTCGGCGGTTATCCCGGTTACGAGGAACATTGCGGGTTGCATAAGGCGCTGGTCGATGAAGTTGAGGCGTTGCAGCACAAAATCGCTTCCGGTCAGGCGGCGATCAGCTTTGAACTGCTGCAATTCCTGCGGAACTGGCTGACCAAGCACATCCTCGGCGAAGATATGAAATATGGCTTGTATTTCAGAAAGCACGATGCGGCACAGCGAAAAAACATGGATGACTGGACAGACAGGTCGCGCGAGGCGATGAACAAGCACAAGAAAAAAAGCAGTTGGTGGAAGTTCTGGTAAGCGAACAACAGCCGCAAGAAATCTCGCGGCTGTTTTTACATCTGCGCCGTATTCAACCCGCGCGAGGCACGGTACGCGCCGGACGGCTGACGGGTACGAAGTCGAAGGCGGGAACTTCGTAAGGGTGAGCGGCATAGAGGGCGTCGGTGATGGCGGGCAGATCGGCTTCGCAACAGACGAACTCGATGCGATATTCCGCCACATGCTCATCCTGTCCGACCACGCCGATGACGGGATTTGCGCCGTCAAGGGGGCGAAATTGCCCGTCGCCCAGCACTTGCCAGCAGCAGTGGTCGTAACCGCCATAAGCGCCCGCGCCCGCCGCGAACAGGGCGGTTTTCAGCGTTTCGGCGTGTTGGACGGGAACATGGACGGTGAGTTTATAGCGGGTTGGGGATAGCGGTTCGGACATGATTTTTCCTTGTGCGATAACGGTTGCAAATTGTACAGGCGTCCCCGATGCAGCTTCCACAATTGTGGCGTATCCTTACACACTTCCCCGCATCTGGAATACTCATCCGCTGGACGATTTTTATCAAACAAGGAGAAACCATGACCATGAAACCGTTCAAATTCGTTGCGTGTGTCCTGCTGGCGCTCGCTTCTTCCGCCGCTTTCGCTCATGCCGGACACGGCGAAGAAACAATGGGATTTGTCGCCGGATTGCTGCACCCGCTGACCGGCGCTGACCACCTTGCGGCAATGCTCGCTGTAGGCGTCTGGAGCGCCATGACCACGCGCCGCGTCTGGGTTGCGCCGGTTTCTTTCGCCGCCCTGCTGCTGATTGGCGCGTTGATGGGCATATCGGGCGTGAGTTTTCCGGCAGTTGAGCCGATGATTGCGGCTTCCCTGCTGGTCATTGGTCTGTTGCTGGCGACGCAGGCGAAACTGCCGCTCTTGGCTTCTGCCGGTCTGGTGGGCGCGTTCGCCCTCTTCCACGGCGCGGCGCACGGCACGGAACTCGCCAGCGCCGAGCCGGTTGCCGCCGCGCTAGCGGGCATGGTGTTGGGCACGGCGCTGATTCACATCGCCGGTCTCTCCCTGGGGCGCGTGTTGACGCAACGCCACGTCATGCTGGCTCGTCTCGCGGGGGGCGCGATTTCCGTTTTTGGCGTCGGTTTGTTGACAGGCGTGGTGTCCTGAAAACAGGGGACAGCATGAGCGGCATCAAGAAATTCTTGCGGCGCGTGGGCATCGCGCTGGGTTTGCTGGCGGCGCTGGCGACGGTGGTGGGTTGCCATCTGTTGCAAACCGTGGGGGATGTGCCCGACGCAGAAGCCGTAGCGCGCTACGAAAAGCTGCCGTATTTCAAGGAGGGGCGCTTTCAGAGTCCCGAAGAATTGCCGCACTACCCGGAGCGCGTCACGGGGAAAGGCGCGTCCGGGTGGAGCCGCTTTTTGCTGCCTAACCCGCACGCGCCAAAAGCGCCCTTGCCGCAGGTTGCCTTGAACGCGGCTTCCTTCAAGCCTCTCTCTGTCAAGGAACCCGCGTCTGTTCCCCTCGCTGCTTACTGGTTGGGGCATTCCTCGCTCATCATTGAGCTGGAGGGCAAGCGGCTGCTGGTAGACCCCGTGTTCGGCAACGCCGCGCCCTTGCCGGGCATTGTGCGTCGCTTCGGCGACGCGCCGATTCTCCGCGAACAATTACCCGAACTGGATTACGTGCTCATCACCCATGATCACTACGATCATCTGGAATATGCCACCATGCGCGCGCTGCGCGGGCGTGACATCCGTTTCATCGTCCCGCTGGGCGTCGGCGCGCATCTTCGCAAATGGGGCATTTCCGCCGAGCGCATTCACGAAATGGGTTGGGGGGATCGCTTCGAGGAAAAGGGCATCAGCATCGCGGCGGAACGAACCATTCATTATTCGGGCAGAACCTTCGAGACCCGTAACGCGAGCCTGTGGACGTCCTATGCCCTGAAAGGACAGCAACGGCGGGTATTCATCAGCGGAGATTCCGGTTACGGCGAACATTTCAAGGATATTGGCAACAAACACGGTCCCTTCGACCTCGCCTTTATCGAAATCGACGGATGGAATCCCGGCTGGCCCAAAACGCACCTGTTTCCGGCAGAGGTCATTCAGGCTTACCACGACATCGGCGCGCGCGCCTTTGTGCCGGTACACTGGGGCGTCTTCGACCTGGCGCGTCACCCCTGGGATGAATCCATCAAGCTGATTGCCGCCCTTGCCGCCCAGTCGGGGGATGTCAAGCTGCTCACGCCGCTCATGGGCGAAAGACTGACGCCGGAAAGCGTGACCGCGCAATGGTGGACGCATGAGAATCTGCAATAAGTCAAGGATTTCAAATGGGAAATAAATACACACCTTCTGAACGCGAACAATTTTTGCGCGCGGTTGACTCGAAGCTGACGTGGGCGATGCAACCGCTTGCCGACGCGCTCCAACTGCTCACCGACAATCCCGCCGAAACCGCCACACTGGAACCGTGGCGCGAGTGCATCCATGATGCCGCGTCTACGCTCGGCGCCGCGCGGGATGAGCTGCGTGAACTGGTTAGCCCCTGCCCCGCGACTGCTCCCAACGAAGATGGATTTGAGTCCAGCAAGAACGCGCTGCGGACCTATCTGGAAAATTCCATTGCGGGCGCCATGCACCTCCGCTCTGGCGGGCATAGAATTTCGGCGGCTCAGGTGCTCCGGCTGCTGATGCACGAGATTGACAGCCGGGGATTTGTTTTGGTGAAGGATGGCGTGGAGTATCGCAACCTCGCGCCTTGACACAGACCGGCAGACCGAAAATCGGGGGCAAGCCCCGATTTTCCCCGCTACCTGTCCCCGCTTCCCCGCGCCACCATCCCCGCCCCTACGGTATTGTTGTTGCTGGGGTCAATCACAATAAACGCGCCGGTTGAGCGGTTGCGATCATAGGGGTCGGCGAAAATGGGCTGGGCGAGTTTGAATTCCACGCGGGCGAGGTCGTTCATGACGAGTTTTTCGGCGGGGCGTTTTTCCAGCGTATTGACATCAAGCCTGTGCGTGATGGCGGCGAGTTTGGCTTTGACTTCGCGGGTGGTGTGGCGAATCAGATAGGTTCTGGCGCGGTCGAGCGGGGTTTCGGAGAGCCAGCACAAAATGGTTTCGATCTGCTTTTGCGCGTCCGGCGCGGCGTCTTTGGCGGCAATCATGTCGCCGCGCGAGATGTCGATTTCGTCAGAGAGCAGCAGGGTAACGGATTGCCCGGCGATGGCGGCGCCGATGTTCGCGCCGCCCAGTTGCACGGCTTTGACCGTGGTTTCCAGACCGGATGGCAAAACGGTGATGGCGTCGCCCGCCTTGACGCTGCCGGATTCGACCTGTCCCATGAAGCCGCGATAGTCGTGTAATTCGGGGTTGGCGGAATCTTGCGGGCGACAAACATATTGCACGGGAAAGCGGAAGGGTTCGGCATGTTCGTCGTGCGCCAGGGTCGCGTTTTCCAGAATGTCGAGCAGGGTTGCCCCTTTGTACCAGTCGAGCGCCTCGCCGCGTTCCACCACCATGTCGCCGTTCAGGGCGGAGATGGGGATGAAACGCACGTCTTTGATGCCGCGTTTGGCGGCGAATTCGAGGTAGTCGCGCATGATGTTTTCAAAGACTTCTCTTGAGTAGCCGACCAGATCCATTTTATTGACGGCGACAACCAGATGCGGGATGCCCACCAGATGAGCGATGATGGAGTGTCGCCGGGTCTGGGTGAGCACGCCTTTTCTGGCGTCCACGAGGATGATGGCGAGATCGGCGGTGGAAGCCGCCGTGACCATGTTGCGGGTGTATTGCTCGTGTCCAGGCGCGTCCGCGATGATGTATTTGCGTGTGCCAGTGGAAAAATAGCGGTACGCCACGTCGATGGTAATGCCCTGTTCGCGTTCGGCTTGCAGTCCGTCGGTCAGGAGCGACAAATCCACGGTTTCCATGCCGCGCTTTTGCGAGGTTTTGGCGATGGCGGAGAGCGCGTCGGCAAGGATGGTCTTGGTGTCGAACAGGAGCCGCCCGATCAGGGTGCTCTTGCCGTCATCCACGCTGCCGCAGGTGAGAAAGCGCAGCAGACCGTGGTCGACGGGCGTGGAATGGTTTGCGGGGGATGCGTTAGACATTTTTTAGAAATATCCTTCTTTTTTGCGTTGCTCCATTGAGGCTTCGGAAGTCTGGTCGTCCAGTCGGGTCGCGCCGCGCTCGGTGATGGTGGTGGCGGCGGTTTCGGCAAGGATTTTATGCACCGTGTCGGCATCGGATTCCACCGGCGCGGTGCAGGTGATGTCGCCAACCGTGCGAAAGCGCACGCGGATCGGTTCGATCGTTTCATCGGGACGGGCGGGCGTCAGTTCGGTGACGGGCACGAGCGCGCCCTGACGCCGCACCACGGGGCGGGTGTGGGCGAAATAAATGCTCGGCAGCGCCAGATTTTCGCGTTCGATGTATTGCCAGACATCCAGTTCCGTCCAGTTGGAAATGGGAAAGGCGCGGATGTTTTCGCCTTTGTGCACGCGGGCGTTATACAAATCCCACAATTCCGGGCGCTGGTTTTTCGGGTCCCACTGCCCGAATTCGTCGCGGAAACTCATGATGCGTTCTTTGGCGCGCGCCTTTTCTTCGTCCCGCCGCGCGCCACCGATGCAGCAATCGAAACCGAACTCCTCAATCGCTTCCAGGAGTGTGACCGACTGATGTTTGTTGCGCGATTCGCCCGCGTGTTTCAGCACCACCGAGCCGCGTTGCATGGAATCTTCCAGCGAACGCACAATCAGCCGCTCACCCAGTTCTTTGGCGTAACTGTCGCGGAAATCCGTGACTTCGCGGTAATTGTGTCCGGTGTCGATGTGCAATAGCGGAAAGGGAAAACGTCCGGGGCGAAAGGCTTTTTCCGCGATCCGCAACATGCAGATGGAATCCTTGCCGCCGGAAAAAAGCAGGGCGGGATTGGCGCACTGTCCGGCGACTTCACGCATGATGTGGATGGCTTCGGCTTCCAGCGCGTCGAGGTGGGAAAGCGGGGTGTGGTTTTTGGGGGGTAAAGCGGTCATGGCGGGCAAAATGAAAGCGGAAGCCCCATTTTACAAGAGGGTTAATAGTATCTAAGAATGCTTTTATATCTTTATATTTCTTATTGATATATATCAGGCATCAGGGGGCAGGTGACAGTAATTTGCGGCGGCGCAGCCGCCGGTAAGCCCTGTCATCTGTCATCTGTCATCTGTCATCTGTCATCTGACACCTGACTCCTGAAAAACTGCCGCAACGCCGCCACCGAGTCCACGCAGACAAGGGGGGCGAGCGCCCGCAGGCTGGCGGCGGGATGCGCGCCGTAGCTGACGCCGACGCTTGCCGTACCCGCGTTTTGCGCCATTTGCAGGTCGTGGGTGGTGTCACCAATCATCAGGGTGTGTTCCGGCTGGCGCCCTAATTCTTCCATCAGCTCGAACAACATTTGCGGATGTGGCTTGGAAGGACATTGGTCGGCGCAGCGCAACGCCTGAAAACTGGGGCGCAGCCCGAAATGATCGAGCGCGCGGTCAAGCCCCTGTTGGCTTTTGCCGGTGGCGACCGCGAGGGTGACGCCCTGTTCCGCCAGTTCGATGAGCAACTCGCGCACACCTTCAAACAAAAAGAGTTCGTGGCTACGGGAAAAATAGTGATGCCGATACCGCTCCGCCATTTCAGGATACTGTGTCGCTGGCAGATTGGGCGCGACATGGCGCAAGGCGTCTTCCAGCCCCAACCCGATCACATGCCGCGCCGTCGCGTCGTCAGGTACGGGCTGCCCCAAATCGCGGCTGGCGGACTGGATGGCATGGACGATGGTGGCGGCGGAATCCATCAGCGTGCCGTCCCAGTCGAAAACGATGAGGTCAAACTTCGGCATTTTTGCCCTCGTCAGGGGTATCGTCGCCCCGAAACACCCAGAAAAAGGCGACGAACCAGCCCATCAACGTCCAGCCCGTGAACAGGTCGATCCAGAAAATGGTGTCGGACTTGGGATGCCTGCTTTGAAAAGCGATCAAGGCGGGCAGGAAGTACATTGTCCATGTCATGCTGGCGGCGATTGCGAAAGTGATGGCATTGACCAGTGCGCTGACGGGATTCTGTCCGTTCTGCCCGCCGATGTTGTTCAACATACCGCCTGCCAACACCTGAAAGACGGGCGGCATGGTCGCGCCGGTCATCAGATAAAGCGCCGTCACCAAGCCCAATGCCAATATGCCAATGAACAGGTATTTCGTTTTACGTTCCATCGTCAGATGTCCTCTCTTTACGCGAAAGCGGCGATATTAGACGCTTTCAGGTGTTTTCCGAAATTTCCGCATTGAACTCGCGCGTTTCCACAGCGTCCAGATGCGCGATGAAGCGGCGCAGGGGTTCCGGCAGCGGCGCGGTGAGTCGCAACTGTTTTTCTTCCAGCGGATGCGGGAAAGTCATGCGTCCGGCGTGTAGCGCCATGCGTTTCAAGCCTTCTTTTTGCAGCGCCTTGTTCAGGGCGAAATCGCCGTATTTTTCGTCGCCCAGAATCGGGTAGCCCAGATGGGCGAGGTGCACCCGCAACTGGTGCGTGCGTCCGGTTTTCAACTGCGCTTCGAGCAGACAAAATCGCTGCCAGCGGGCAATCAGGCGAAAAACAGTGTGCGCGGGTTTGCCGTTTTCAACATCGACGCGCACCCGCCGTTCGCCGGATTCCAGCAGATACTTGTGCAGCGGCAGCTTCACCTGCTGCACGGGATTCATCCAGCGTCCCTTGACCAGCATCAGGTAGCGTTTGTCCGCCACCTGCCCCGCCTCGCGGAACATGTCGTGCAGTTTTGTGAGGGCGGCGCGTTTTTTGCCAATCAGCAGGATGCCGGAGGTTTCCTTGTCCAGACGGTGCGCGAGTTCGAGAAAACGCGCTTCCGCGCGCTGGCGGCGCAGGGTTTCGATGACGCCGAAGCTGACGCCGCTGCCGCCATGCACGGCGACGCCCGCCGGTTTGTCGATGACCAGCAATGCCGCGTCTTCGTAGAGAATGGGCAACTCGACCCAGCCGGCGGCGGGCGCTTCCGGTTCGTCTCGCGCCGCGACGCGCATGGGTGGCAGACGCACCCTGTCGCCTTCTTGCAGACGATAGTCGACCGCGCAGCGTTTTTTGTTGACCCGCACCTCGCCGCCGCGCAAGACGCGGTAAACGTGACTCCTGGGCACGCCCTTCAACTGGCGAAAAAGATAATTATCCAGCCGTTGTCCGGCCTCCTCCGCCGTAACCAGTTGATAAATGACCTTGTTTGCAATGGATTTTTTTCCTGAATCAGACATTTTGCAATATACTGCTCCCCGATTTTGCGTTACGGACTGCAAGACAAGCCGCGCCGTCAGACCGACCAGCGCAGGCGCCCGAAATCACGGGTTGCCGCGTTGAATCTGCCCCCGAAAAAATCTCGGCGGCATTCGGCAGGCCCGGCTCATCTGGCTTATTTATTCCGGCAAACATGCTGTTTCGTCCATCGAAACGCGCCGAACAGCCAAACTTGTTCAGACCGACGCACATCAAACTGGTTAAGTTCGCTCACCAAAAGTAGCGATACTACTTGATTCGCGCATCACAAGCATCCGCGAACACCGACGCAGAATTTTCGCCCGGAAGACCATAACGCGCTTCCGAACATCAGAAAAGCAGACATTTTTTCGTTTTGCATATCCAAACAACGGCCACCATGAATCACACATTACCCGTTATCTGACCGGCTCCTGCTGCGTGGGTGCTTCGCCCTGCCATGCGCTGGAGCACACTACATGAAACGCATGTTATTCAATGCGACACAGGCCGAAGAACTCCGTGTCGCCATTGTCGATGGACAAAAACTCATAGACCTCGACATTGAATCGGCCGCCAAGGAACAACGCAAGAGCAACATTTACAAGGGGGTCATCACCCGTATTGAGCCTTCGCTGGAAGCCGCTTTTGTCGATTACGGCGCTGACCGGCACGGGTTTCTGCCTTTCAAGGAAATTTCCCGCAGCTATTTTCAGCCCGGCGCGGACACCCGTTCCAGCATCCGCGAGGCGATCAGGGAAGGTCAGGAACTCATCATTCAGGTGGACAAGGACGAACGCGGCAACAAGGGCGCGGCGCTGACCACCTTCATTTCATTAGCCGGGCGTTATCTGGTCCTGATGCCCAACAATCCGCGCGGCGGCGGCGTTTCCCGTCGGGTTGACGGCGACGAGCGCGCCGAACTCCGGGATACCCTCGATCAACTCGACGTTCCTGGCGGCATGAGCCTCATTGCCCGCACCGCCGCCATCGGTCGTCAGGCGGAAGAATTGCAGTGGGATTTGAACTATCTCCTGCAACTCTGGCGCGCCATTGAAGGCGTCGCCAAAGAATCAAAGGGGGCGTTGCTCATTTATCAGGAAGGCAGCCTCGTCATTCGCGCCATCCGCGATTATTTTCAGCCGGAAATCGGCGAAATCCTGATCGACACCGACGAAATTTTTGAGCAGGCGCGGGCGTTCATGGCGCAGGTGATGCCGGGCAATGTGAGCCGGGTCAAGCGTTACAGCGACGACGTGCCGCTGTTTTCCCGCTTCCAGATTGAACACCAGATTGAAACCGCCTTCGGGCGGCAGGTTAATCTGCCCTCCGGCGGCGCCATCGTCATTGACCATACCGAGGCGCTGGTGGCGGTGGATGTGAATTCCGGTCGCGCCACGCGCGGCGCGGACATCGAAGAAACGGCGTTCAAGACCAATCTCGAAGCCGCCGAAGAAGTCGCCCGCCAGTTGCGTCTGCGCGATTTGGGCGGCTTGATTGTCATCGACTTCATTGACATGGAATCCGCGAAAAACCAGCGCGAGGTGGAAAACCGCCTGAAAGACGCGCTGAAATTCGACCGCGCCCGCGTGCAGATGGGCAAAATCAGCCGCTTCGGTCTGATGGAACTTTCCCGCCAACGCCTGCGTCCGGCGCTCGCGGAAACCAGCTACATCCCCTGCCCGCGCTGTACCGGCACCGGACATATCCGTTCCACCGAATCCGCCGCCCTGCACATCCTGCGGATTCTCGAAGAAGAAGCGATGAAGGACGGCACCGCCACCGTGCATGTGCAAGTGCCGGTCGATGTCGCCACCTTCCTGCTGAACGAAAAACGCGCCGACATTCAGGCGGTCGAACTGCGCCACAAGGTTTCCATCCTGTTGATTCCCAACGTCCATCTGGAAACCCCGGCGCACGACATCAGCCGTCTGAAACACGAGGAATTGAACGCGGACGACCTGCGCGAACCCTCTTACAAGCTGATGGAAGCCCCCGGCGAAGAGAAAGCCAGCGCGGAAAACGGCAAGGCGGAAGCCGCTCGCCCGCGTCAGGAAGCCGCCATCAAGAATGTCGTCCCCGACGTGCAGGCGCCCATCATGCTCGCGCCGCCGGAAGCCAGCGCGCCCGGCATCCTCTCCCGCATCATCTCCTGGTTCAAGAGTTCAACCCCGGAAGCCAAACCTGCCGCCCCGACCGGACGCAAAAACCGCGACGGCGGACGCCGCAACGAGCCGCGCGGCGAACGCGGCGAATCGCGCCGCAACCGCAACGACGCCAAACGCGGCGAAGAACGCGACGGCGAGAAGACCAGCGAGAAGGCGGACAGGCCCACCAGCGAACGTCAGCCGCGCGGTGAACGTGGTCGCAGTCGTGGTGAACCTCGCAGCGAACCCCGCGACAACGCCGCCGAACCCGCCGCCCCGCGCGAGCGCAAGCCACGCGAACCCAGAGAACCCCGCGAACCGCGCGAACCCCGTCAACAACGCCCGCAAGCCGCCGAAGCCGCAGCGCCGGAAATTCAGGACGCAGCCCCCGCGCGGACAGCGGAAAGCGGCGACGAAGGCAGCGGCAACCGTCGCGGTCGCGGCCGCCGTGGTCGCGGTCGCAACAACGCTGCGGAAAACGCTGGCGAGAACACAACGGAAGTCGCATCGACTGACATCGCCGATGTCAGCGAAACGATCAGCGAAAACCACCCTCTCATTCCGGTGAGCGCAGTGGTCGTCAGCGCGCCCGTCGAAGCCGTCGCTCCGCAAGCCGCCATACCCGCTATATCCACCATGCCCGCCGCGCCGGTCGAACCTGTTGTACCGCAACCCGCGCCCGTTGCTCCCGTAGAAACCATCCGCGCGCCAGCCGCCGAGCCAATCATCTTCTCCGTCGCTCCGGTGGAAACGCCCGACGCGCCTTTGGCGACAGCCTCCCGCGTGGTGGAAGCGCCGCTGGCAAACGTCGTCCCGCCAGCGCCAGCCCCCGCCCCTGCTCCGCTGAATCTGGAAGCCGAGCTGAAAGACAGCGGGCTGGTGTTGGTGCAAACCGCCGCCCACATCGCCGCGCCGGTCGCGCCCGCGGAACCCCCCGCCGGGTCAAGAGGTCGCCCGCGTCGCAGCAAGCCAGCCGTCGCCCGCGAAGAAGAAGCCTTGGTGATGGTGGAAACCCGGCAGTAAGGGAAATTCCCCGCCCGCAAAAAAGAGCCGGCAACGGCTCTTTTTTTATGCTGTTGTGGATATATCTTCTTACAAGGAAGACACGAAATCTGTTACAGTTTCCCGTCATATGGAAACATGTCTTTCGAGGGACGCCATGTTGAAAATTTTAATTGTCGAGGATCACGCGCTGGTGCGGGAAGCATTGGTACGGGTGCTGCGCGCGCTGGACGCGGATACGCAGGTGCAGGAAACGTCCAGCGGCGATCAGGCGTTGGATATGTTGAAACAGGAACACGATTTTGATCTCGTGCTGCTGGATTTGGCGCTGCCGGGCATGGACGGGTTTACCGGCCTGAAACTGTTGCGCCAACGCTATCCCGATATTCCGGTGGTCATCCTGTCGGCATTCGACGACCCGCCGACCATCCATCGCGCGTTGAATAACGGCGCGGCGGGCTTCATCCCGAAATCCTATTCCGGCGACCAGCTTTTGAACGCCCTGTCGCAAGTGCTTTCCGGTCACATTTTTTATCCCGACGGGAGCGTCAACATGGCGCAACTGGATAATGAAACGCCCGTCCTGTCCAGCCGCAACAACCTGAATCCGGTGGAATGCGGGCTTACCGAGCGTCAGGGCGAAGTGCTGACCCTGATGTCCAAAGGTCGTTCCAACCGTGAAATCGCCCTGCAACTGGGGCTGTCGGAAGGCACGGTCAAACTGCATGTCGCCGCTATTTTCAAGGGGCTGGGGGTCAACAGTCGCGCCCAAGCCATCGTCATGGCGAATCGGCAAGGGATTAAATCCATCGTCCGGTAGGGGCGAAAAATTTTTCGCTCCGGTTGACTGCGGCGGTTTCGGAGAAACCGCCCTACCTGCCTCCTCGTAGGGGCGGGTTTCAAACCCGCCCTGCGCTCCGACAATACCACTGCGGGCAGGTTTGAAACCTGCCCCTACGAAACATCCCCTTACCCACGGTGTACGCCCACAGGGGGAGTCGGACATATTCCAGGTAGGGCGCGTTCTCCGAACACGCCGTTTGTTGACTGCGGCGGTTTTGGAAAAACCGCCCTACCTGCCTCCTCGTAGGGGCGGGTTTCAAACCCGCCCTGTGCTCCGACAATACCACTGCGGGCAGGTTTGAAACCTGCCCCTACGAAATATCCCCTTACCCACGGTGGTCGCCCATAAGGGGAGCGCGTCAGCAAGACGGGCTTGCTATGACAAGAACATTCGCGCGATTGCCCTGACGGGGAAGGCGTTCCTGATTTGTTTTGAGCTTCCGGCGTGTTCGGAGCCATTTCCCCATTTTTTATATTGCCCTTCTTTGGTGCGAGCGGCATTTTCGGATGCACCAAATTTGTGATAACCGAAACCCGCCGACCGATGCGGGACTTCGCTTTGAGGCGGGTTATGTGAAAAAACGCAGTCAAATCAATCGTTCAACATGGTTGGCATGATTTCTGTTAATTCATGTCGAGCATGTCGGCGTTATCGCCGCGTGTTCGCTCCTGTTAACCATCCACGTGAGGTACGTTATGAAGCGTCGTTCATTGATCAAATCCGCATTGTCGGCGGCAGCTTTGTCCATTATGTCATTGGCTTTTTCGCCGATACAGGCCGCAGAGGACACCATCAAGGTGGGCATTTTGCATTCGCTTTCGGGTACGATGGCCATTTCGGAAACGGTACTGAAAGATGTGGCGTTGATGGCGATTGATGAAATCAACGCCAAAGGCGGCGTACTGGGGAAGAAGCTTGAGCCGGTGGTGGTCGACCCCGCTTCCAACTGGCCGCTGTTCGCGGAGAAATCCCGGCAGTTGATGACGCAGGACAAGGTGGCGGTGGTATTCGGGTGCTGGACTTCCGTTTCCAGAAAATCGGTATTGCCGGTGTTCGAGGAGCTAAACGGTCTGCTTTTCTACCCGGTGCAGTATGAAGGCGAGGAACTTTCCAAAAACGTGTTTTATACCGGCGCCGCGCCGAACCAGCAGGCAATTCCGGCGGTGGAATACCTGATCAGCAAGGAGGGCGGCGGCGCCAAACGCTTTGTGCTGCTGGGGACGGATTATGTTTATCCGCGCACCACCAACAAAATTTTGCGCGCCTTTTTGAAAAGCAAGGGCGTCGCGGAAGCGGATATTCTGGAAGAATATACGCCCTTCGGTCATAGCGATTATCAGACCATTATTGCCCGCATCAAGAAGTTCGCTGCGGAAGGCAAAAAGACGGCGGTCATCTCCACCATCAATGGTGATTCCAATGTGCCTTTTTACAAGGAATTGGGAAATCAGGGTCTGAAAGCGACGGATGTGCCGGTGGTGGCGTTTTCGGTGGGTGAAGAAGAATTACGCGGCGTGGATACCAAGCCTTTGGTGGGGCATCTTGCCGCGTGGAATTACTTCATGAGCCTGAAAAATCCGACCAATGACGCCTTCAAGAAACAATGGGCGGCGTATGCCAAAGCCAAAAAATTGCCGGGCGCCGCCAAGCCTTTGACCAATGACCCGATGGAAGCGACTTACATCGGCATTCACCTCTGGGCGCAGGCGGTGGAAAAAGCCAAATCGACGGATACCGACAAGGTGATTGCCGCCGTTGCCGGACAAAGTTTTGCCGCGCCCGGCGGGTTCACGGTGCAGATGGACGCGAAAAACCATCATCTGCATAAACCCGTGTTTGTCGGCGAAATCCGCCCGGATGGTCAGTTCAACGTGGTCTGGAAAACATCTGGCCCCATCAAGGCGCAGCCCTGGAGTCCCTTCATCGCGGGCAATGACAAAAAGAAGGATGAGCCGGACGGCAAATCGAAATAATCGCGCGGCGATTGATTCATGTTCATGAGTGACGATTTTCCCTCTCCCCTTGTGGGAGAGGGGATGGTTCACCATGTTTTTGCGTAGTGTCGTACTGAACCGTCGCCCCCTCTCCCCAACCCTCTCCCACGAGGGGAGAGGGAGATTAGGGAGCGCAGGGATACGTTCAGGGGGATTCATGTTGCGGTTTTTTTCTTGGGGTTCGATACGTCCAGCGTTGCGTTTGACGCTGGTGCTCTCAGGGGTGTTGTTGGCGAGTTTCACCGCGCAGGCGAAGCCCGACGCCGGGCAGTTATCCGCGTTGGCTTCGGACGATAACGACCGAAAAATCGGGGCGCTCCAGCAAATCGCCGCGTCTGCGGAAAGCGACGCCTTGCCGATACTGGAAGCCCTGCAAAATGACGCGCTTTATACCGTCGACGCAAAGCGCGTGCTGATACTTCACGAAAATGGCGAAGCGACCGATGCCCTGACGGGCGAAACGCTGGCGGCGCTGCCCGATACGGCGGAGGGGGTCATGATCAACAACCGTGTGCGGAACGCGCTCACGCTGACTCTGGCGGCGATTCGCCTCTCCTCCGATAACGCCGGAATGCGCCTTGCCGCCATCGAAACCCTGCGAAATACGCCTGAACCTGAACTGCTGCCGCTCCTTGAGCGCGCGCTTTTGAAGGAAACGGACGCCCGCGTCAAAAACCGCATTGAAATCACCCGCGCCATGATTCAGTTGCAAGGCGAGGATAAAACGGTGCGTCTGCGCGCGATCCGAATTCTGGGAGAGACCAGCGACCCTGCCAACAAGCAGTTGTTGGAAGCATTGCCGGTTTCCGACGCAAAATCCTCTGCCGAGCTTCGCGCCGCCGCGCAACAGGCGATTCGGGACATCAATCTGCGGCTCGCGCGTGGCGAAATCATGGGCGAAGTTTTTTCAGGTCTCTCGCTGGGCAGCATTTTGCTGCTGGCGGCGTTGGGGCTGGCGGTGACCTATGGTCTGATGGGCGTCATCAATATGGCGCATGGCGAACTGATCATGATCGGCGCTTACGCCACCTATGTGACGCAAATGCTGGTGCGTCAATACGCGCCTGACTGGTTTGACTGGTATCCGCTCCTTGCCCTGCCCGCTTCTTTTTTAACGGCGGCGCTGGTGGGCATTCTGCTGGAGCGGCTGGTGATTCGCCACCTCTACGGGCGTCCGCTGGAAACCTTGCTGGCGACCTGGGGCATCAGCCTGATGCTGATTCAGGCGGTACGCACGATTTTTGGCGCGCAAAATGTGGCGGTGGAAAATCCCGCCTGGCTCTCCGGTGGCATCGAAATTTATTCCAACCTGATTTTGCCCTACAACCGGATTGCCATCCTCGTTTTTGCGGCGTTTGTGCTCTTTGCGGTGGTACTCCTGCTCACCCGGAGCCGCATGGGGCTGTTTGTGCGCGCCGTCACGCAAAACCGCCCGATGGCGCGGTGCATGGGGGTTGCCACAGCGCGGGTCGACGCGCTCACCTTTGGTCTGGGCGCGGGCATTGCGGGGCTTGCGGGTTGCGCCCTTTCGCAAATCGGCAACGTCGGCCCGGAATTGGGGCAAGGTTATATCGTGGATTCGTTCATGGTGGTGGTGTTGGGCGGCGTGGGTCAGATTGCGGGGACGGTGTATGCCGCGCTGGGGCTTGGCGTGCTCAGCAAGTTCATCGAAGGGTATGCGGGCGCGGTACTCGCCAAAATTGCCATTTTGCTGATGATTATCGTCTTTATCCAGAAACGTCCCCAGGGCATTTTTGCCCTCAAAGGTCGTTTTGCGGATGCGTAACAGGGAAAAACCCGTCATGAACAAATCTTTGGTTTCCCGTTTGTCGGGTCAAAAAGGCTGGATGCTGTTATCCGGGTTTGCGCTCATCGCGCTGGTCATCGTGCCCATTTTTAATCTGTCCATTCCAGAAGGGCATCCGCTGCATCTTTCGACCTATTGGGTCAGTCTCTTCGGCAAAATCATGTGTTACGCCATTGTCGCGTTGGCGATGGATTTGGTGTGGGGCTATACCGGCATTTTGAGCCTGGGGCATGGTGTGTTTTTCGCGCTGGGCGGTTACGCGATGGGAATGTATCTGATGCGCGCCATCGACCCTGACGGCTTGCCCGCGTTCATGGTGTTTCTGGATTGGCAAAGCCTGCCCTGGTTCTGGCAGGGGACGGAACATTTCCTCTATGCCCTGCTGTTGATTGTGCTGGCGCCGGGGCTGCTGGCGTTTGTGTTCGGATTTTTCGCGTTTCGTTCGCGCATCAAGGGCGTGTATTTTTCCATCATCACGCAGGCGATGACGCTTGCCGCCATGCTGCTCTTTTTTCGCAACGAAACCGGGTTTGGCGGCAATAACGGATTTACCGGCTTTACGTCCATCCTGGGGCATTCCATCACCGCGCCGGGGACGCGCGTCACGCTGTTTGCCCTGACCGCCCTCGCCCTGATCGGGGCTTTGCTGCTGGGGCGTTACATCGTCACATCCAAACTGGGACGGGTATTGATGGCCATCCGCGACGCCGAATCGCGGGTCATGTTCTCAGGCTATAATCCCCTGCCGTACAAACTTTTTATCTGGACGCTTTCGGCGGTGATTTGCGCCATCGCCGGCGCGCTGTTCGTGCCGCAAGTCGGCATCATCAATCCGGGCGAGATGTCACCCGCCAACTCCATCGAAATCGCCATCTGGGTCGCGGTCGGCGGTCGCGGAACGCTGGTAGGCCCGCTCATCGGCGCGGGCCTGATCAGCGGCGTCAAAAGCTGGTTTACCGTGAGTTTTCCTGAATACTGGCTGTATGTGCTGGGACTCATCTTTATTCTGGTCACGCTCTACCTGCCGCGTGGCGTGGTCGGGTTGGCGGAACATCTGCAAAAAAGAACCAAAACGGAGGCGAAGGCATGAGCGCGTCGGCATTATCCGCGCAAGTGGGGGGGATGGGGAGCGACCTGACGGGCATCGAGCGCGTGGTCACTCCGGGAAAACTCGACACCACGCACGGCCCCATTTTGTACCTTGAAGACATCACGGTCAGTTTCGATGGCTTCAAGGCGTTGAACGCGCTCACGCTCACCATCGACCAGGGCGAACTGCACTGCATCATCGGTCCCAACGGCGCGGGCAAAACCACCATGATGGACGTGATCACCGGCAAAACCCGCCCGGACTTCGGCACGGCGTTTTTCGGGCAAACCATTGATCTCACCAAACTCAACGAACCGCAAATCGCCCAGGCGGGCATTGGGCGCAAATTCCAGAAACCGACGGTTTTTGAAGAATTGACGGTGCATGAAAATCTGGGACTGGCGTTAAAAACCGACAAAAGCGTCTGGGCAAGCCTCCGTTTCAAAATGACGGGCGAGCAGCAACAGAAAATCGACGAAACGCTGGAACTCATCCGCCTGCAATCCGACGCGCATCGGCGGGCGGGCGCGCTCTCGCATGGTCAAAAGCAATGGCTGGAAATCGGCATGTTGCTGATGCAGGAACCCAAACTGCTGTTGCTGGACGAACCCGCCGCCGGCATGACCGACGAAGAAACCGCGCGGAGCGGCGAATTGTTTTTATCACTGGCGGGGCGTTATTCGCTCATCGTCGTGGAGCACGACATGGAATTTATCCGCCAGATTTCAAGCAAGGTCACGGTGCTGCACGAAGGCAGCGTATTGGCGGCAGGGACGCTCGATCAGGTGCAAGCCGATGATCGCGTCATTGAAGTGTATCTGGGACGCTAAAACAAGATGTTAACCATCGACAATCTTCACCAATACTACGGCGGCAGCCATACTCTGCGCGGCGTTTCCCTCGCGCTGAAACAGGGCGAAGTCACCTGCCTTCTGGGGCGCAATGGCGTGGGCAAAACCACTTTCCTCAAATGTTTGATGGGGCTGTTACCCGTTCGGGAGGGGCGCGTGACGCTGGCGGGTCAGGACATCACCCGACTTTCGCCCGAAAAACGCGCGGCGCGGGGCATGGCTTATGTGCCGCAGGGACGAGAAATTTTTCCGCGCCTGACGGTGGCGGAAAACATCCAGATGGGGCTTGCCAATGGCTTGGGGAAGGAGATTCCCGCCGCCATTTTCGAGATGTTTCCGGTCTTGAAAGACATGCAAAAACGTCGCGGCGGCGACCTCTCCGGCGGGCAGCAACAACAACTCGCCATCGCCCGCGCGCTGGCCATGCGCCCCAAGGTGTTGATTCTGGACGAACCCACCGAGGGCATCCAACCTTCCATCATCAAGGATATTGAACGCGCCATCCGCCAACTGGCGCAAAACGGCGACATGGCCATTTTGCTCGTGGAGCAATACTACGATTTCGCCGAATCGCTGGCGGACCGCTACGCGGTCATGGCGCGGGGCGAAATCATCAAGGCGGGGCAAGGCGATACCATGCAGGCCGAAAACGTGCGGGCGCTGGTCGCCATTTAATGATGACATCGGCTTGGCAGGCGCGGCTGGAACTCGAATTCGCCCGAAGGGGCGCGCGCAGTCTGCTGACCCATCGGCGGCATTGCGGCCCCCTCGTCGTGCAAAAAACCCTGCACCCGGAAGGGGAGGAAATCTGTCATGCCATCATCGTGCATCCCCCCGGCGGCATTGCGGGCGGGGACAAACTGGAAATGCAAATTGACGTGGGAAACGACGCGCGCGCGCTCCTGACCACCCCCGGCGCGACCAAATGGTATCGCAGCCAGGGGGCGCAAAGCGATCAGACGCTCAAGGCGCGGGTGGCGGAAAACGCCGTGCTGGAATGGTTGCCGCAAGAAAATATCATCTTTAACGCCGCCGAAGCGACCCTTGCGACCCAGATGCGCCTTGCGGCGGGCGCGCGCGTCATTGGCTGGGAAATCGTTTGTCTGGGACGCGCCGCCAGCGGCGAGCGATTTATCCAGGGGACGCTCATTCAACAGATGGATTTATTTCTGGATGACCGCCTGATCTGGCGCGAACACGGGCGGCTGAGCGGCGACAACCCCCTGCTGCAATCGCAGGCGGGATTGGGCGGGCAGGTTGTCTATGGCACGATGTGGCTGGCGGGGGGGCAAGCGGAAGACGGGGCAGAACCCGCCAGACGGAATCTCCTCGACACGCTGCGCGGCATCGACTTCTGTGCTGGCGATTCCGCCGTGACCCCGCTTCCCCATGTTGTTATCATTCGCGCGCTCGCCCCTTCCAGCGAAACGCTGCGAGCGCATTTCATTCGCTTGTGGCAAGCCGCGCGGTTACAATTCCTGGGGCGTGAAGCCATGACGCCGCGCATCTGGACAACCTGAAGGAATTACGATGGAACTCACTCCCCGCGAAAAAGACAAACTCCTGATTTTTACTGCCGCGCTACTGGCGGAGCGGCGCAAGTCGCGCGGTCTCAAACTCAATTACCCGGAGGCCGTGGCATTGATTTCGGCCGCCATCATGGAAGGCGCGCGCGACGGAAAAAGCGTCGCGGATTTGATGAGTGACGGGGCAACCCTGCTCACCCGCGATGAAGTCATGGAAGGCGTGCCCGAAATGATTCCCGACATTCAGGTTGAAGCCACTTTTCCCGACGGCACCAAGCTCGTGACCGTTCATCATCCCATTGTTTGAAGCGAAGGAAATCATCATGATTCCCGGCGAATTACTCACGGAAGCAGGCGAAATTACGTTGAACGCCCATCGCTCGACCTTGACGCTTGCGGTCGAAAACACGGGCGACCGACCGATTCAGGTCGGCTCGCATTTTCATTTTGCCGAGACCAATCCGGCGTTACAGTTTGACCGGCAAGCCGCGCGCGGGATGCGGCTCAACATTGCCGCCGGAACGGCAGTGCGCTTTGAGCCAGGACAACAGCGTAGCGTGGAACTGGTCGATTACGCCGGGGATCGCCTCGTATACGGGTTTCAGGGTCAGGTTCAGGGCAGCCTGTGAACCGCTTATCGGAAAGGAATGAATGATGACAAGCATTGCGCGACAGGCTTATGCGGAAATGTTCGGCCCCACCACGGGCGATCGGGTGCGGCTGGCGGATACCGATTTGCTGATTGAGATTGAAAAGGACTTTACCGTCTACGGCGAAGAGGTCAAATTCGGCGGCGGAAAGGTCATCCGGGATGGCATGGGGCAAAGCCAGCGGGTGAGCAGTGAGACCGCCGATACGGTGCTCACCAACGCGGTGATTCTCGACCACTGGGGCATCGTCAAGGCGGACATCGGTCTGAAAGCGGGGCGCATCTGGAAAATCGGCAAGGCGGGCAACCCGGATGTGCAACCCGCCGTGACCATCCCGATTGGCCCCGGCACGGAAATCATCGCGACCGAAGGCATGATGGTGACGGCGGGCGGCATTGATTCGCACATTCACTTCATCTGCCCGCAGCAAATCGACGAAGCCCTGTATTCCGGCGTAACCACGTTAATCGGCGGCGGCACGGGGCCTGCGACCGGAACGCTGGCGACGACCTGCACGCCGGGGCCTTGGCATATCCACCGGATGCTGGAAGCCGCCGAGGGGTTGCCCGTCAATCTGGGTTTTCTGGGCAAAGGCAACGCCAGCCTGCCCGACGCGCTTGTGGAACAGGTCAACGCCGGGGTCATCGGGCTGAAACTGCACGAGGATTGGGGCAGCACCCCGGCGGCGATTGATAATTGCCTGACCGTAGCGGACGCGCACGACGTGCAGGTCGCCATCCATACCGATACCTTGAACGAAGCGGGGTTTGTGGAAACGACCCTCGCGGCCTTCAAGGGACGCGCCATCCATACCTTTCATACCGAAGGCGCGGGCGGCGGTCACGCGCCCGATATTCTGAAAGCCGTGGGCGAAGCGCATGTGCTCCCTTCTTCCACCAACCCGACGCGCCCCTACACCGTCAATACGCTGGACGAACATCTTGACATGCTGATGGTCTGCCATCACCTTGACGCGGCGATTGCCGAAGACATCGCCTTTGCCGAATCGCGCATTCGCCGCGAAACCATCGCCGCCGAAGACATCCTGCATGACCTGGGCGCCATCAGCATGTTTTCCAGCGATTCGCAGGCGATGGGGCGCGTGGGCGAGGTCATTTTGCGCTGCTGGCAGACCGCGCACAAAATGAAAACGCAACGCGGCGCTTTGCCCGGCGACACGGCGCGGCATGATAACGCCCGTGTCAAACGCTATCTTGCCAAATACACCATCAACCCGGCAATCACGCACGGCATCTCGCATCGGGTGGGGTCTATCGAACCCGGCAAACTTGCCGATCTGGTCATCTGGAAACCCGCGTTTTTCGGCGTTAAACCCAGCCTGATTCTCAAGGGCGGCATGATTGCGGGCGCGGCGATGGGTGACCCCAACGCCTCCATCCCCACGCCGCAGCCCGCGCATTACCGCCCCATGTTCGGCGCTTACGGCAAAGCCCTGGCGCAGACTTCCGTCACCTTTGTTTCTGAAGCCGCCCTGCGAAACCCGGAAGTCGCCGCGCTCGCGTTGCAAAAACCGCTCGAAGCCGTCAAAAACACCCGCGCCATCGGCAAACGCGACATGATTCACAACGATTACGCCCCGCGTCTGGAAGTCGACCCCGAAACCTACGAAGTCCGCGCCGACGGACAATTGTTGGTCTGCGAACCGGCAAGCGTGTTGCCCATGGCGCAGCGTTATTTTTTGTTCTGACCTTCCCTCCATGCTGCTTATCGAAACCCGCTATGAAGGCGACGCCCCCGCCACCGAACGGCTCCTGCTGGATTTTGACCATCGCGCCAAAAGCCGCTTGCTTCTTCGCCTCGAATCCGGTCTTGAAGTCAGGCTCTTTTTGCGACGCGGCGTTATTTTGCGCGATGGCGACAAATTACAGGCCAGTGATGGCACCATCATCGCAGTCGTTTCCGCGCCCGAAAAACTGCTCGAAGCCCGCGCTGCCAATCTCCTTGAACTTGCCCGCGCCGCTTACCATCTGGGCAATCGCCATGTCGCCGTGCAAATCAGTCCGCAGGGGAGAAGCGACTCCGAGCACTGGCTTCGCATTCAACCTGACCATGTGCTGCGCCACATGCTGGAGGGCTTGGGCATGAAAGTCCGCCCCGTGGAAGCCCCCTTCGAGCCGGAAGCCGGCGCCTATGCCCACGGGCATCACCACAGCGATGGCGGCGCGACAGCGGCAAAAATTCATCGCATGGGCGGACATCATCATTCCCACTGAACGCGCCATGACCGCAGGGCGCAATCCCTTGACGCTGATGCGTCTGCTCCAGCTTGCCAGCCCGACCCTGCCGGTCGGCGCGTTTTCGTATTCGCAGGGGCTGGAATGGTGTGTAGAGCACGGGCGAATTCGGGACGCGGCGAGCGCGGCGGCGTGGATTGGCGACGTGTTGCGTTTTTCGGTTTCGGGTTGCGAAGCTCCCGCGCTGGTAGCGATGATGCGGGCATGGCGAGTGGGCGACCGGGCGCGAATCGGGCAATTGAACGAGCGATTCATTGCCATGCGCGAAACAGCGGAGTTACGCGCCGAGACTTTGCAGATGGGGCATTCGCTCATGCGCCTGTTGTGCGACCTTGCGGAAATCCCGACAGAAACAAAGCAAATCTTGCGCGATTGCGAAGAAATCGCGTTTCCCGCCGCATGGTCTGCCGCTGCCCAACACTGGAACCTTTCCGAACGCATGGCGACAGAAGCCTATCTTTGGTCGTGGCTGGAAAATCAGGTGATGGCAGCGATCAAGCTCGTGCCGCTGGGTCAGACGGCAGGGCAGCAAATGCTGCTTCAACTCTCCCTGCCGATTCCCGCGCTGGTCAAGGAGGCAATGGCGAACGCCGATGGCGACTGGCAGAATTTCACGCCCGGTCTGGCACATGCCAGCAGTCAGCACGAAACTCAATATACCCGCCTGTTTCGCTCATAATTTTCACCATTTTTAGTTGACTCACGAAAGGGGCAAAGATGAACACTCCCGAATTTCATGCGACAGAACCGCTTCGCGTCGGCGTGGGCGGTCCGGTCGGTTCCGGCAAGACGGCGCTCGTGCTGGCGTTGTGCCGCGCGTTGCGCGAGCAGTACAACATCGCCGTTGTCACCAATGACATTTATACGGCGGAAGACGCCGAATTCCTTGTTCGCAACGAAGCCTTGCCGCCTGAGCGCATTCTGGGAGTGGAAACCGGCGGCTGCCCGCACACGGCGATTCGTGAAGACGCCTCAATCAACCTCGAAGCCATCGACCATCTGCAAAAAAAATTCCCCGGTCTGGAACTCATCTTTATCGAATCCGGCGGCGACAATCTGGCGGCGACCTTTTCGCCGGAACTTGCTGACCTCACGATTTACGTGATCGACGTTTCGGCAGGCGACAAAATCCCGCGCAAAGGCGGCCCCGGCATTACCAAAAGCGACCTTCTGGTCATCAACAAAACCGATCTCGCGCCGTTGGTCGGCGCTTCGCTTGAAGTCATGGCGCGGGATGCCAAAAAAATGCGCGGCGACAAACCCTTTGTGTTCAGCAACCTGAAATCCACGCAAAGTCTGGAAGAAATTATCGCCTTTATCAAGCGACAGGAGTTGCCTGGGTCAGGGATCGGGTGACAGGGGTCAGGCATTTGCGGCGGCTTCGCCGCCGATTTTGTACACATAGAGCATCAGCCCGGTTTCCGGGTCTTCCAGAATTTCCGCGTCTTCTGTCGCGTCATCGACGGGGAAGGCGTTGCTGATAAACAGGCTGCCGGGCGGCATTTCCCGACAGGCTTTTGCCCACAGCGCGCGCATGGGCGCGGGGGAGAGAAAGCAATACACGGCTTGATAGGGGGCGAGGGAGTGTTTCCAGAAATCGCCCCAGAACCAGCCGATGCCCGTGCTTCTGGTGCGTAGCCAGCCCACGAGCCAGGGCAGAGGGGCGTTGTCGATGCCCGCAAGCTTGAGGTCGGGGCGCATTTTGGCAAGCGGCAGCAACAGACTGGCAATGCCCGCGCCGACATCCAGCAGGGCGCTGCCTTCTGTCAGCAGGGGACGCAGCCGTCCGGCCGCGTTCGCGCCACTCAAATACAGCGGAATCTGCCCCGTCGCCGCGCCGCGAAAGACCAGCAGGAGGAGCATGAACGCGCCCAGATACCAAAGCGGCGAAATGTTGAATTGCAGCCCGACCCAAAGCAGGGGGACGAACAGGAGATGGATGAGTTGCCACCACCAAGGCTGGCGCGACAGGCGGGCGGCGAGAAAGGCGACCGCGCCGGTCACGGCGGAGACCGTCGCCCAGTGCCACTCGGCGGCGCGCAAAAAATAAAACGGCCACGCCAGACTGAGAACGAGAAAGACGGCAGCGGCTTGCAGGGCAAGCTGGCGGACGAGCGCGCGTCGGGGCTGGTTATCCTCTTGTGGGCGGTCTTGTTCGTCAGGGGGGAGCGTTATCTCGCTCATCGTCCGGTGGTCAGGTTCCAGTTACGGCAATAACCCTTGTCATTGCTGCACATATCGTAAATGCAAAGCGACCCCAGTCCTGTCAGAATCAGGGTCATCAGGCAGATTGCAATTCTCCCCAGCCAGACGGCAATCCTGCTTGCTTTGGGTTTCGGTTGCCACTTGAAAAAGGAGATGATGACGCCCCCCGCAAAAAGAAAGAGCGCAATCGTGGCGAGGAATTTCAAGACAATCATTTCCCCGAATCCAGAAGGGCCATCCGAATAGATGGAACCCGCGCGGAAGAAAATGCACGCCAGAAAAAACAGATTGACGAGGTTCGCTACCAACAGAACGTAGTGCGTTACGTGGCGCATTTTTACGCCTTCAACCATTCCGCCGCATCCAGCGCGAAGTAGGTCAGGATGCCATCCGCTCCGGCGCGTTTGAACCCCAGCAGACTTTCCAGCGCCACGGCTTTTTCGTCCAGCCAGCCGTTTTGCGCGGCGGCTTTCAGCATCGCGTATTCGCCGCTGACCTGATAGACGTAAGTGGGAACGCCGAATTTTTCTTTCACCCGCCGCACAACGTCGAGATAGGGCATACCGGGCTTCACCATCACCATGTCCGCGCCTTCTTCGAGGTCAAGCTGGACTTCGCGCAGGGCTTCGTCGCCGTTGCCGGGATCCATCTGGTAGGTGTTTTTGTCGCCCTTGCCCAGATTGCCCGCCGAGCCAACGGCGTCGCGGAAGGGGCCGTAAAACGCGGAAGCGTACTTGGCGGAATAGGCGAGGATGCGCGTGTAAATTTGCCCCGCGCCGTCCAGTTCGGCGCGAATGCGCGCGATACGACCATCCATCATGTCGGAAGGCGCGACCACATCCGCGCCGGCTTCCGCATGGCAAAGCGCCTGCCGCGCCAGCATTTCCAGCGTTTCATCGTTCAGCACGTAACCCTTCGGGTCGCCAGCGGCAATCAGCCCGTCCTGACCGTGGCTGGTGTAAGGGTCGAGCGCCCCGTCGGTGATCACGCCCAGTTCGGGAAAATGTTTTTTCAGGGCGCTTACCGCGCGCGGCACCAGACCGGACGGGTTGCAGGCTTCTTCCGCGCCCCATGTTTTGAGCGGAGCGTCGATGACAGGGAACAGCGCCAGCGCGGGAATCCCCAGTTTCACCGCCCGTTCCGCCGTTTGCAGCAACAGGTCGATGCTCTGACGCTTGACGCCGGGCATGGACGGCACGGCTTCTTCGCGCTTTTCACCGTCGAGCACGAAAACGGGATAGATGAAATCGTCAGGCGTGAGCACGGATTCGCGCATCAGACGGCGGGAAAAATCGTCGCGGCGCATACGGCGCATACGAGTGGCAGGGAAGTGAGCGGAAACGGTCATGGGGGAACCTTTTGGAAAAGCGGCAAAAACGGAATTGTAATCAGAAGACGGTTCAGGGGGCAGGATTCAGAGGACAGGGGACAGAAAAGTTAGCGGCGCGGCGCGCCGTATGTTAACAACGGCGGTTTCTTCGATCCCGCCTTACCTTTCTTCTGTCTCCTGTCTTCCGTCGCCGGTCTTCTGGGCGAACCACCGCGCCATTACCGCTTCGCATTCCTCGACGCCGGTTTTTTTCAGGCTGGAAAAAAGTTGCGCCGAGCATTGTTCGCCCAGGGGTTTCAGGGCGGCGCGTACCTTGGCGAGCGTCGCCGTCTGCGCCTGACGGGAAAGTTTGTCCGCCTTTGAGAGCAGGACATGAATCGGGCGTCCGGTGGGAGCGAACCAGTTTAACAGGCGGCAATCCAGATCGGTCATCGGGCGGCGGCAATCCATGATGACCACCAGCCCCGCCAGATGAGCGCGACCTTCCAGATAGGGCGCGAGCAGCTTTTCCCACTGCCCCTTGATGGCTTCCGGCGCTTTGGCGAAGCCGTAGCCGGGCAAATCCACCAGATATTTGCCGGGCGCGAGGGTGAAATAATTAAGATGCTGGGTGCGCCCCGGCGTCTTGCTGACATGGGCCAAGCGGGTGCGGTTCGTTAACGTGTTGATGGCGGAAGACTTGCCCGCATTGGAGCGCCCCGCAAACGCGACTTCGGCCAGCGAATCCGTGGGCATGTCGCGCAACTGGGCGACCGTGGTGAAAAAAACTGCATTTTGAAACAGGGACATGACGGGTTTTCCGGGAACAAACAATGGAGTTGTTATAGAATAACAGGTTTGGAGATATCGACCCCCTTGGCAAGATTTTCTCGCCTCTTTTGAGTAAAGGAGTTTGGACATGATTCGCACTACGGCGCTGGCATTGCTCGTTACAGCCGGTTTTAGTTTTAACGCGCTGGCTCAGGAAGCAGCCCCTGAAACCCCCAAGGCTCCCGGTCAGGAACTCGCGGAATCGGTTTGCGTTGCCTGTCACGGCGCAGACGGCACCAGCGTGAGTAAAGACCCGATCTATCCGCATCTGGCGGGACAGGGCGCGGACTACATCATCAAGCAGATAAAGGATTTCAAGGCAGGGCGGCGCAATGACCCGTTCATGTCCGCTATGGCAGTCGCGGTGGCGACGGAAGAAGACGAACGCAACATCGCGGCCTGGTACGCCAAACAGATCGTCAAGCCTTCGCAAGCCACGCGGGTGGATTTGGTCGACCGTGGTCGCCAAATCTGGCGCGCCGGTGACGCGGCCAAGGGCGTGCCCGCCTGCGCCGGTTGTCACGGCGCTTCCGGTCGCGGCTTGCCTGCCCAGTATCCCCGTCTGGCGGGTCAAATGCCGGAATACATCATCGCGCAGTTGCAGAAATTCCGCAGCGGCGAACGTGCCAACGACCCGGAAAACATGATGCGTACCATCGCTGAACGGCTGAATGATCACGACCTCAACGCCGTTTCCGAATATGCCACCGGATTGCGCTGACGCTTTGCCGTAAGCCATCCTGAACACCACAAAACCCGTTACACTTTCGTGACTGTGTAACGGGTTTTGTTTTATGTGATTGTTTTCATTGCTTTCATATCCCTGAAGATGTTGCTACACTGTATGCCCTCTGCTTGGAGTGTCGCGATTATGAGAAAGCCTGTTTCCGCCTGCCTGCTGCTGACTGCAAGCCTTCTGGCGGCATCGCCCGCCTGGGGTCAGATTTATAAGTGTGTGAATGAGGACAACCATCCCACTTACACCAATGTTCCTGTGGACAAGAAATGCGTCAAGATGCAAATCGAGTCGGACGCCCCGCCGTCCACGGCAACCACCACGGTTCGTACCAGAGGCGCGGCTGCCACTCCGACGCCCGTCGATTTTCCCCGCGTGAGCGCGGATACCCAGAAAGCCAGAGATAATGACCGGCGCGCGATTCTGAATCAGGAACTCTCCGCCGAACTGCAATCGCTGAACGCAGCGAGAGCAAAACTGGCGGCAGAAGAAAAAACCCGCGCGGGCAATGAAAAAAATGCCCAAAAACGCGAAGACCGCCTGCAACCCTTCCGCGAAGAAGTGGCGAGCCGCGAACGCAATATCGAAGCCATCAACAAAGAACTTGCCAATCTCCGGTAGTTCGCGCATTTCGGGGCGGGCGCAAAATTTGCTTGACCCACCCATGCACAAAACCTTCTTTCCTCTCGGCGGACTTGATTATCTGGCGTCCGCCGTTCTTCTGCTCGACGCCGAACGTCGGGTCTGTTACGCCAACAGCGCCGCCGAAAACCTGCTCAAATCGGCAGGTCGCGCCCTGCTTGGACAGGCGTTGGAAACGGTCATCCATTACACGGCGACGCTGCAACAGGCGTTGGATAACGCCGTCGCCAACAATTGGAGCTACACCGGACAGAACGTGGAAATTCGCCTCGGCAAGTCAGACGGCGAGGTGTTGCACCTGAATTGCACGGTGACGCCGATGCAATGCGACGAAGCGCCGGACGCGCGAATGCTGGTGGAATTGCAGCCCATCGACCAGCAGTTGAAGGCGAGCCGCGAAGAACGCCTGATTGAGCAACAACAGGCGAGCCGCGAGCTGATTCGCAATCTGGCGCACGAAATCAAAAACCCCCTAGGCGGCATTCGTGGCGCGGCGCAATTGCTGGAACACGAACTCGGCAATCCCGCCCTGCGCGAATATACCCAAGTCATCATCAAGGAAGCCGACCGCTTGCAGGACTTGATGCAACGTCTGCTTTCCCCGCACCGCGTCGCCATGCAGCCGCACCTGATGAGTGTGCATGAAGTCCTTGAGCGGGTACGCAGCCTGTTGCAGATGGAATTTCCAGAAACCCTTGCCATCCAGCGCGACTATGACACCAGCTTGCCGGATTTGACCGCTGACCGCGAACAGTTGATTCAGGTTTTTCTCAATATCGCCAGAAACGCCGCGCAAGCAATGGACGGCAAGGGTGAAATTGTTTTTCGCACCCGTTCAGCGCGGCAGGTGACGCTGGTCAAGCGGCGTTTCCGGTTAGCCATCGACGTATCCATCATCGACAACGGCCCCGGTATCCCCGACGAATTCAAGGAACGCATGTTTTATCCGCTGGTATCCGGTCGTCCCGACGGCACGGGGCTTGGTCTGACGCTGGCGCAAAGTTTCGTGCAACAGCATCAAGGCACCATAGAATGCGAAAGCCGACCGGGATATACATGTTTTCTGATCAGGCTTCCGATCAGGGATCAGGAATCAGGTGGCAGGTGACACCTGATCCCTAACTGGCTCAAAATTTGCTCAAAACATTGCCATGAAACCAATCTGGATTATTGACGACGACCGTTCCATCCGCTGGGTGCTGGAAAAAACCCTGACACGGGAGGATATTCCCTTCAAGAGTTTCGCCTCCGCCAGCGAAGCTTTGGAGGCGCTGGACGCTGGCGAACTGCCGCAGGTGTTGATTTCCGACATCCGTATGCCCGGCGCTTCCGGTCTTGACCTCTTGCAACGGGTCAAGGAGCGCCATCCCCAAACGCCGGTCATCATCATGACCGCCTATTCCGATCTGGAATCCGCCGTCGCCGCTTTTCAGGGCGGAGCATTTGAATACCTGCCCAAGCCCTTTGATGTTGACCAAGCGGTTGAACTGATTCGGCGCGCCATCGAAGAAAGTCTGCACCAAAATGGTGCGACCGAAGCCGTCGGGCTGACGCCGGAAATTCTCGGTCAAGCGCCCGCCATGCAAGAAGTCTTTCGCGCCATCGGCAGATTGTCCCAATCGCACGCCACGGTGTTGATTACCGGCGAATCCGGCTCCGGCAAGGAACTGGTGGCGCGCGCCCTGCACCGGCACAGCCCGCGCAAGGAGTCGCCCTTCGTCGCCATCAACACGGCGGCGATTCCCAAAGATTTGCTTGAATCGGAACTGTTCGGACATGAACGCGGCGCATTCACCGGCGCGCAAACCCAGCGGCGCGGGCGTTTCGAGCAAGCCGACGGCGGCACGCTGTTCCTCGATGAAATCGGGGACATGCCCTCGGAATTGCAGACCCGTTTGCTGCGTGTGCTTTCCGATGGACATTTCTACCGCGTCGGCGGACACGCGCCCATCAAGGCGAATGTCCGCGTCATCGCCGCCACCCACCAGAATCTCGAAGGCAGGGTCAAAGAAGGCTTGTTTCGCGAAGACCTTTTTCATCGCCTGAATGTCATCAGAATCCGCCTGCCCGCCCTGCGCGAACGGCGCGAAGACGTTCCTTTGCTGATTAAACATTTCCTGCAAAAAAGTGCGCAGGAATTGGGCGGCGAGACCAAACGCCTGTCCGACGCCGCCCTGAAATATCTCGCGGGTCTGGAATTCAGTGGCAATGTGCGGCAACTGGAAAACCTCTGCCACTGGATTACCGTCATGGCGCCCGGTCAGCAGGTAGAAATCAACGACCTGCCGCCCGAACTGCGCGAAACCCCCGCGCCCATTGCCGTAAGTGGCGACTGGGAAAGCGGTCTGGCCGCCGAAGTCGACCGCCTGCTCGCCGCCGCCGTTCCCGACCTGCATGAGCGACTGGTACAAGTCTTCGAGCGCACCCTCATCAACCGCGCCCTGGCGCACACCGGCGGACGCCGCATCGAAGCCGCGCAAGCCCTGGGCATCGGTCGCAACACCATCACCCGCAAAATTCAGGAATTGGGATTGGAATAATCGGGTTTTCCCTCCCTCCTTGTGGGGATAACAGTCTGTACACGGGGTCAGGTAGGGCGGAATCGAAGAAAGCGCCGTCGTTAACCATCGGCGCGCTCGGAGAGCGCACCCTACCCAACCGCCCGACCTGAATGAGCACGTCGCTTGCTGGCATCCCTTTCGTCCTGTATGTTTGCCGTCATCTGTCACCTGTCCCCTGATTCCCGATGATGCGCCTCCGCCAAGCCCTCGGCACATACGCCGCCCGTTTCGACATCGACATCCTGCCCGAATGTTCATCCACCAATGCCCTGTTGCTGGAACGCGCCGCCGAGGGCGCGCCTTCCGGTTCTGTGCTGGTCGCCGAACGGCAAACGGCGGGGCGCGGGCGGCGCGGGCGGGTTTGGGTTTCCTCGCCGGAAGACAGCCTCACCTTTTCCCTGCTCTGGCGCTGGCAGAAAAACGCCCATCTCGCCGGATTGAGCCTCGCTGTCGGGCTGGCGCTGCATCGCGCCCTGCGCGGTCTGGGCGCGCGCGACCTCGGACTCAAATGGCCGAATGACCTGCTGTATTGCGGCGGAGAAGGGGATGCGAAGTTGGCGGGCATCCTGATTGAACTCGCCAGCGACGCGCGCGGCATCGCCTCGGTCATCGGCGTCGGCATCAACCTGCGCGCGCCGCAAGTGCCGGAACAAGCCACTGCCGGACTGGACGACTGCTGCGTGGAAATGCCCGCCCGCGACATTCTGCTGGCGGCGCTGCTGACCGGGCTGGCACGCCATCTCGACCTGTTCGCCAGCGCCGGTTTCGCCGCCCTGCGCGCCGACTGGCAATTGCGAAACGTCTGGCAGGATAAAAACGTGCGCCTGTACGCCGACAGCAACCCGCCCGTCGAAGGCATCTGTCGGGGCGTTGATGACGAAGGCGCGCTGCTGCTGGCAACGGCGGCGGGTTTGCAACGCTTCTGGGCAGGCGATGTCAGCCTGCGGGCGGGAGAAGCCTGATGCTGCTCTGCCTCGACGCCGGTAACAGCCGCCTGAAATGGGGGATCGCCCACACAACCGGCTGGTACGCCCAGGGCGCGCTGGAATGGCGACGGCTGGCGGAATTGGGAGCGGTTTTGGCGGCGGCGGGGGCCACACCGCGCGCCGCGCTGCTGGCAAGCGTTGTCGACGCCAAACGGGAAGCCGCGCTGCAAGACATCCTTGCCCGCCACTCCCCCGCTTTGACGCTCACCCGTTTAAGCGCCACCGCCGCCGCTGCGGGCGTGAAGAATGGTTACGCCCGCCCCGAAACGCTGGGCGTAGATCGCTGGTGCGCCCTGATTGGCGCGCGCCAACTCGAACCCCGTCCCTGTCTGGTGGTCATGGCAGGCACGGCAACCACCATCGACAGTCTGGACGCCGCCGGAAATTTTGTCGGCGGCCTAATACTGCCCGGTCTGGACATGATGCAAACCGCATTGGCAAAAGGTACGGCGCGCCTGTCGCAAGCGGCAGGCGCCTACGCAGATTTTCCCCGCGACACCGCCGACGCCATTGTCAGCGGCTGTCAGGAAGCCCACATCGGCGCAATAGAACGCGCCTTCCACCGCCTCCCCAATGCCGCCTGCTGCTTCCTTTCCGGCGGCGCAGCGCCACAACTGGAATCCTTGTTAAAGATTCCAGTGCGACACGCGCAAGGGTTGGTGCTGGAAGGGGTGAGGGTTTTGGCACCGTAATGGTGCGTGATGCGTTGATTTGATGCGTGATAGCGTAGGCGCGACGTGGGTGTATGTAGCTTGGATAAGCAAAGCACAACCCAACGGCAAACGGTTCATCCCTGTGTTACCTCCCAATGTTGGGTTACGCCTGCGGCTTACCTAACGCACCACACGGGCTATGGCTATGCGTCATCCGCATAAGGGCAATTATTTTTTAAGTGGCTTCTAAAGTTCTGTTTGGAGCAGCCGCTATATGCTGTATGTTTACAGTGTGTAATTTTTGACAATGAAAAAATTTTGGCTTTCATCATGACGATTACAGCTTTACAAACCGGAGTTACATTTTCCGCACAGACGGCGCTTGCAAAACAGGCGGCAGGGGCGGAAAAAACAGGGCTGGCGAATGCAGTAAGTTCGTCTGCTTCCTCTATTGTGGAAATCAAAAGCGGGCGGGAATTGATGCTGTCACGTTTATGGGAAATTAGCCGTCCCGATTATGAGCCGCCCTATTTGAGTCGATTTGAAAGAGATGGGTACAATGGAAAGGTTTATGCGTTCCTGAATTCTGACGATAGAAATCTGGTTTCAGAATTGTACGAATATGCGCGCGATAATGGAATTGGCTTTGAAAAAGTAGACTCGTTTGCTTTTAATCTTGCCTGTTATCGAGAATTTCCAGATAGTCAAAGTGGTTATTTGGGTGGCGCGGGCGATAAGAACTTTACCGCAGAATTCCGGGAAGAAGATGAAAAAATAATTCAAAGGCTGATGACCAGCAATGCCATCAGAGATACGACCATCGACCATGCTTTTTTGGAATACATGTTTGACCGTCCTAACAAAACAATTCGTTCCGATTTTAGTTTTGAGTTTTTACAAGAGGTGGTTTTTTCTCATTCAGCCTCTGGCTCCGATGGTTCAGCTAACCCTGATGCTGTGGTGCCTTTGCGTCCCTGGCAAAAGTTGGAAATGTTCAGGCAGGGTTTCCGCGACCAGGGATGGAACGAGGAGAAAATTGGACTTGAAGATTTTCTCGCGCAGCAACGAGGTGATGTCGCATCAAAAGAAGAAGGGAGATTCGGAAAATACGCCGGGCGCATCAATCCTTTCATGCGTAGTTTTCTTACCCATGACGACAAAAATCTTCTTGGACTGGCTTACGCGATGGCAGAAGAAAAAGGCGAAAAGTTGGAAAAAATCGACAAGCTCGCCCATCATCTGGCGCTTTTCCGAATACAGCAGGACATGATGGCGCTTTTGGCGCGGAATGTGACGGATAAAAAAGAGGAAGATGTCAGGCTGCCTGATGTCGCCCACCATGAGATTTTGGGCGAAATGAAAAAAATGTCAGAATAGTCCGCCGAAGGTAAATCCTTGTGAAATCAGGAATCGAAGCAGGACATACCTGCTTCGGTTTTGGTATTTGTCACCTGTCCCCCGCCCGCAAAGCCACCTGCTCAATCACCTTTCTCACCTGTCCCATCGCCGTCCGCAGCACTTCTTCCAGTCGCTCAAAATGGATGCCGTCGGCGCTTTGTCCGCGTCCGGCGGCGTGGTTGGAAATCAGGTTGATGGCGGCGTAGGGGATGCCGAGTTCGCGGGCGAGGACGGCTTCGGGCATTCCGGTCATGCCGACGACGGCGACGCCATCGCGCTCGAAGCGATCGATTTCCGCCGCCGTTTCCAGTCGCGGCCCCTGGGTCGCGCCGTAAACGCCGCCATCCTTGACGGGGATGTCGACGGCGGTAGCGGCGGCGAGCAGTTGGCGGCGCAGGGGGGCGTCATAGGGTTCGGTGAAATCGACGTGGGTGACGGGCGCGCCGTTGCCGTCGAAGTAGGTATTTTTGCGTCCCCAGGTGTAGTCGATGATCTGGTGGGGAATCACGATGTCGCCGGGGTTCAAATCGGCGCGGATGCCGCCCACCGAAGCGACGGAAACAATGTATTTTGCGCCGCTTTCTTTCAGCGCCCAGAGGTTGGCGCGATAGTTGACCAGATGCGGAGGGATGGAGTGTCCGTGACCGTGCCGCGCCAGAAAGAGAGCGTCGCGCCCGCCCACGCGTCCGAAGGTCAACGCGCCGGAGGGTTCGCCGTAGGGAGTGCGTACCACTTCGCGGTGCGACACTTCGAGATTGGAAAGTTGGGTCAAGCCGCTTCCGCCGATGATTGCCAGCATGTTTGATTCTCCTTTTGGGGTTCAGGTCGTCCTGCGTCGAAGGACGAGCGAGGCGAGGGTGGGGGTGACGCTTTTCAGGGCGGGGTGGGCGCGGCGCAGTTCGCTTTGCAGCTTGCCCGCTTCTTCTGCGCGTCCGGTCAATTTGCGATACAGCGCGTCGCGGCGCGTGGCGTCGAAGGGCAACCCCGCGAAAGTTTTGAACAGGTGATAGCGCGCCAGCGTATCGCGCCCCAAATCCTTGGCTTGCCAGGGAATCGCGGTGCGGTCGATGAGATGCGCGGCAACGACGCTGGGCAGGCTCGTCGCCAGTTCCGCAATCTGGCGATGCGTTTTTTCGCGGTAGGCAGCGACGGCTTCCGATGCTTCCCGGTCTGGTTTGCCCGCCGCGCCAGTGGTTTCCTGCGGCGCGCCCATGAGCCAGCAGAGCGCGACTTGCGGCTGGAAGTCGGTGATGGTTTGGCGCGCGGTTGCGTCCAATGCGGCGATGTCGGTTTGCAAAAAAATGACTTTGTTTGCGTTGGTGGTGCTGGCAATTCTGGCTTGCGTCGTCGTCAGGCAGATGTCCAGCGCGTCGACCGCCAGCACCGAAAAACCTCGTTGCAGCAAGGCTTGCGTGCCAAAGCCGACGCCGCAGCCGATTTCCAGAACCTTTGTTGCGGCAGGCACTTGCTCCGCCATCCAGAGGTAATCGCCCGCACGGGCATAAGCCGCGCCTTCCGCTTCCCAATAGTCAAGAAAGCCGTTGATGTCGTTGGTGTTGGTCATAATGGCGAAATTCGTTTGCGGCGAGGAGGTCTATCATAAAGCAGATGGCGTGTTGGCAGGGCGGTTCAGGTGGTGCGGTTTCAGGTAGGGCGCGGTATCGTAGATCCCGCCCTGCCTGAAATACTTGACCAAAAACCAGAAGACGGTATAATCTCCGGTTCTTTTTCACGCAGTTCCTTGGAGTCCAACATGTACGCGGTCATAAAAACCGGAGGCAAACAGTATCGTGTTTCCGCTGGTCAAAAACTTAAAGTAGAACAGATACCGGCAGACGTTGGCGCAGAAATCACACTCGATCAAGTCCTTCTCGTAGGCGAAGGCGAAAGTGTGAAAGTCGGCGCCCCGCTGGTGGTTGGGGTCGCCGTCAAGGCGACCGTGGTTTCGCACGGTCGTCATGACAAAATCAAAATTTTCAAGATGCGCCGTCGCAAGCATTACCAGAAACATCAGGGGCATCGTCAGAATTACACCGAGTTGCGTATCGACGCCATTGCGGCTTGACGCGGTCGGGTTTGAAGGAGTTATCACATGGCACACAAGAAAGCTGGCGGCAGTTCACGTAACGGTCGCGACTCGGAATCCAAGCGCCTGGGCGTCAAGCGTTACGGCGGTCAGTTCGTGCTGGCGGGCAACATCATCGTGCGCCAGCGCGGCACCCAGTTCCACGCGGGCGACGGCATCGGCATCGGCAAAGACCATACTTTGTTCGCGCTGAAAGACGGCACGGTTGATTTCGCCATCAAGGGCGCGAAAAACCGCCGCGTGGTCAGCATCCTGCCCGCAGCAGCCCTCTGAAAAGGCGTCCGCTGGAAGATAAAAACCCTATCCAGTACGGATAGGGTTTTTTAATTTCGGAAATCAAAATCATGAAATTCATCGACGAAGCGAAAATTTACATCAAGGCCGGCGACGGCGGCAATGGCGTCGCTTCGTTTCGCCGCGA
>JAITSU010000009.1 GCA_031287525.1 Zoogloeaceae bacterium
GACAGCATCAGTTTGATGCGGTTCAACTGATTGACTTCCGATGCGCCGGGGTCGTAGTCGAGGGCGACGATGTTGGCGTGCGGGTAGTTGTCTTTCAGCGCCTTGATGACGCCTTTGCCGGTGATGTGGTTGGGCATACAGGCGAAGGGTTGCATACAGAGGATGTTGGGTACGCCTTCTTCGATGAGTTCGACCATTTCGCCAGTGAGGAACCAGCCTTCGCCGGTCTGGTTGCCGCGTGAGAGGAAGGGTTCGGCGTGGAAGGCGAGTCCGTCGATGGTGGGCGGCGGGGTGAAACGCGCGCTGGCGGTTAATGCCTTACGCATGTGCTTGCGATAAAAATCCATCGCCCTGATTGCGGCATTGCCCGCGAGGGCGGCGAATTTGCTGCGCGACAGGTAGCGGTGGTTGAAATCGTGGTCGTAGGCGCAATAGAGCAGAAAATCCATCAAGCCCGGCATCACGGCTTCGCCGCCTTCTTTTTCGATGATTTTCACAATGTCGTTGTTGGCGCCGGGGTGATATTTGACCAGAATTTCGCCGACCAATCCGATGGGCGGTTTTTCACGCGCGCCGATGTCCAGCGTGTCGAAATCCTGCACGATGCCATAAAGATTGCGCTTGAAGGTTTTGAAACTGCCGTCGAATACCGCTGTTTTGCAGCGCGTCACCCATTTTGCGTAGAGCGCGTTGGCTGCGCCCGCGACTTTTTCGTAGGGGCGGGTGCGGAACAGCACGTTCATCAAGGTGTCGCCGTAGACGATGCTCATCATCAGGCGATGCAAGAGCGGCAGGGAGAGTTTGAAGCCCTCGCTCTTTTCGCCGCCGGCGGCGTTCAGGGAAATCACCGGCACTTCGGGGAAACCGCTGTCCGCGAGCGCCTTGCGGAGGTAGCCGATGTAATTGGTCGCCCGACAGCCGCCGCCGGTCTGGGAAATCATCACGGCGGTCGCGGCGGGGTCGTAGTTGCCGGATTTCAGGGCTTCGATGAGTTGACCGACAACGATAATCGAGGGGAAGCAGGCGTCGTTATTCACGAAGCGCAGGCCCGTGTCGACCGCGCTGCCGCCGATGTCTTCCAGCACTTTCAGTTGATAGCCGCAGGCGCGAAACGCCGGTTCCATGAATTGAAAATGCATGGGCGACATTTGTGGCGCGAGGATGGTGTATTTGTCGCGCATTTCGCGGGTGAAGGGTACACGGGGGTATTTGGGCGGGTGGAATTGAATCACCTGCGCCGGGACGCTGCGACGTTTTTCCAGCGCGGCTTTCAGCGAACGGATGCGAATACGCGCCGCGCCCAGATTGTTGCCTTCGTCGATTTTCAATCCGGTGTAAATTTTGCCGCGCTGACTCAAAATTTCCTGCACCTGATCGACGGCGATGGAGTCCAGCCCGCAGCCAAAGGAATTCAGGTGGATGACATCCAGCGTTTTCGTCGCGGACGCCAGCGCCGCCGCGCGGTAGAGGCGGGCGTGGTACGTCCATTGGTCGACCACGCGCAGCGGGGCTGCCAGTTTGCCGAGATGGGCGACGGAATCTTCGGTGAGCACCGCTAGCCCAAGTGACGTGATGATTTGCGGGATGCCGTGGTGAATGGCGGGGTCAATGTGGTAGGGGCGTCCGGCGAGGATGATGCCGTGTCCGCCGGTTTCTTCCAGTTCGCGGATGACTTTTTCGCCCTGCTCCATCAATTCGGCTTTCACTTTCGCCTGTTCTTCCCACGCTTTTGCCAGCGCGCGCCGCAGGTCGGCGGCGGCGATGTCGGGAAAAACGCGGGCGAGTTGGCGGGCAAGCTTGTCGCGGTCTTCCAGCGACAAAAAGGGCTGAATCAGCGTGACTTCGTTTTCTTTCAAAAAGTCGATGTTGTTTTTGATGAGTTCCGGGTACGAGGTGACGACCGGACAGTTGAAATGGTTGTCGGCTTCCTGAAATTCCTTTTGTTCATAGGGAATGCAGGGATAAAAAATGGTTTTGACGCCCTGCTTGATGAGGTCGACGATGTGTCCATGCACGAGTTTGGCGGGATAGCAGACGGTATCCGAGGGCAGGGTGTCCAAACCCTGTTCCAGCAGCGCCTTGGACGAGGGCGCGGAGAGGCGCACTGCATAGCCGAGTTCGCTGAGGAAGGTATGCCAAAGCGGATAATTCTCGAACATGTTGAGGGCGCGGGGGATGCCGATGCTGCCGCGCGGGGCGTTTTGCGACGGCGCGTAATTGAATACGCGCTCATATTTCCAGGTGTACAGGTCGGGCAGGTCGCTCATGTTTTTCGCCTTGCCAAGCCCGCGTTCGCAACGGTTGCCGGAAATGAATTTGCGCCCGTCCGAGAAGCGGTTGACGGTCATGTTGCAGGCGTTGGTGCACAAGCCGCAACGCGCCATCGAATGTTTGACCGCGAAGGATCGCAACGCTTCCGGTTGCAACAGGCTGCTGTCCGCCACGCCCTGCCAGCGTTCGCGGGCAATCAGCGCCGAGCCGAACGCGCCCATCAATCCGGCGATGTCGGGGCGCACCGCCTCGCGTCCGGCGATGAGTTCAAAGGCGCGCAGCACCGAGTCGTTGTAAAAAGTGCCGCCCTGCACGATGATTTTTTCGCCCAAATCTTCGGGGCTTTTGATTTTGATGACCTTGATGAGCGCGTTTTTGATGACGGCATAAGACAGCCCCGCCGAAATGTCCGCGACCGACGCGCCTTCCTTCTGCGCCTGCTTGACGCTGGAATTCATGAACACCGTGCAGCGCGAACCCAGGTCGGCGGGCGCGTTCGATTCCAGCGCGGCGCGCGCGAATTCGGCAATCGGCATCTGCACCGATTGGGCGAAGGTTTCCAGAAAAGAGCCGCAGCCGGACGAACAGGCTTCGTTCAGGAGAATGTTGTCGATCACGCCATCCTTGACGCGCAGGCACTTCATATCCTGCCCGCCGATGTCGAGAATGAAATCGACGCCCGGTAAAAAATGCTCTGCCGCCATGTAGTGGGCGATGGTTTCCACTTCCGAAAAATCAAGTTTGAACGCCTCGCGGATCAACGCCTCGCCGTAACCCGTCACCGACGAGGCGGCGATGCGCGCGCCTTCCGGCAGTTTGGCGTAGATGTCCGCCAGAATGTCGCCGACCACCTTGACGGGATTGCCTTCGTTGCTGCCATAGTGGGTGTACAACAACTCGTCGTCTTCGCCGATCAGCACCGCCTTGGTGGTGGTCGAGCCGCCGTCGATACCGAGAAAAACCGCGCCGCGATAAGCGGAGAGTTCGCGCCGCTTGACCCGCGCCTGTGCGTGCCGCTCGTTGAAAGCGTGGCGTTCGTCATCATCCTTGAAAAAGGGGCGCAAGGCGCTCGTGCCGACTTCGCGGGTCGTGGAGAGACGCGCGAAGTTGTCCAGCGCCCTGGCGAAAGGTTGCGCCTCAGCCGTCTTGCCGTGCAACGCCGCGCCGATGGCAACGAACAATTCGCTGTCTTCGGTGACGACCTGATTTTCCGGCGTGATGGACAGCGTTTCGATGAAGCGTTTTTTCAGTTCCGGCAAAAAGTTGAGCGGCCCGCCCAGAAAGGCGATATTGCCGCGAATCTTGCGCCCGCACGCCAATCCGCTGATGGTCTGGTGGGCGACGGCTTGCAACACCGACAGCGCGATGTCCTCCCGCGCCACGCCTTCATTCAACAGCGGTTGCACATCCGTCTTGGCGAACACGCCGCACCGCGCGGCAATGGGGTAGAGATTTTTGGCGCGACTCGCCAGCTCGTTTAACCCCGGCGCGTCGGTTTTCAGGAGCGTTGCCATCTGGTCGATGAACGCGCCCGTGCCGCCCGCGCAGGAACCGTTCATGCGCTGTTCGATGCCGTTCGTGAAAAAAGTAATCTTGGCGTCCTCGCCGCCCAACTCGATGGCGACATCCGTCTGCGGCACACGCGCTTCAACGGCTTCGGCGCAGGCGATGACTTCCTGCACAAAGGGATACCCCAGGGTTTCCGCTACGCCCACCCCGCCCGACCCGGTGATGACGATGGCGACCCTGGCAAGCGGCGGCACTATGCCGTTTTCCGCCAGCAGCGCCACATGTCGCGCCGCCGTTGCCCGTACTTCGGAAAAGTGGCGGACATAGGCGCGCGAAAGCAGTCTGCCGTGAGCGTCAAGCGCCACGACCTTGACTGTCGTGGAACCGATGTCAATGCCGATGCGGTACAGATTTTCGTTCGTGTTCATGTCGGGTCTTTCCATAGTGTTCGGGCTTGCAGGTTCGTGTCGCGCAAAAATCCGCGCGAACCGCCGATTTTAACCATTTATCAAGTTTCGCGTAACAGACAAGTGGCGGAATTGCCGGATTCATGCTTCCCCGATTGGTTGTCAGAAATTAAACGGTGTTCATAAACGACGCGACGAGCAAATTGAACAGCGTTCAGTTAGCTTTATAGCACAACATTGAACACTGTTCAATAGCCTGCTAAACTCATCACTGCTTTGAAATTGACAAAAGGGGTAGGAAACATGGCGCGCAGGGGAGAACACAGTCGTGAGGAAATTCGCCAGATGGCGCTGGACGCGGCGGAAACCATTGTTGCCCGCGAAGGCTATCCCGGACTTTCCACCCGCAAGGTGGCGGCGGCGATTCGCTACACGGTCGGCACACTCTATCTGGTGTTTGAAAATCTGGATGACCTGACCCTGCAAGTCAATGCCCGCACCCTGGACGCTCTCTACGAATGGTTGCGGGCGCGTCAGGATAAGGGCAACGACCCCGAACAGGCGATTCTCGCGCTGGCGAATGCCTACGCCGCCTACGCCGAAGCCGAAACACCGCGCTGGTCAATGTTGTTCGAATACGCCGTGCAGGAAAACGCGCAGCCGGAATGGTATCTGCACAAACTGGGGCGGGTATTCGGTCTGGTTGAAGCCGCGCTCGCCCCGTTGAGCGCCGACGCGCTCGAAACCCAACGCATCGCCCGTGTCCTTTGGGCGAGCGTGCACGGCATCTGCCTCCTGAAAATCCGCCAACGCCTGACCCTCGCGGGCAATCAGGACGCCGAAGCCATGACGCGCATGTTGATCAGTCATTTTTTATGCGGTCTGCGGCAGGGGCAGGGGCAAAAATTCTCTCCTCCAAATCCGGTTCAATGACGCCTGATAAGCTAGAATTCGATTCATGGAACCTCTTGACCTCACCCACCACTTTCTGATCGCCATGCCCACCATGGAAGACAGCTATTTCAATCGCGCCCTGATTTATGTCTGCGAGCACAACGAACAGGGCGCGCTCGGCGTGATCGTCAATCGCCCCCTCGACCTGACTTTGGCGAACCTCTTTGAAAAAGTCGAACTTGACCTGCAAAAACAGGACATCGGCGCGTTGCCCGTACACTTCGGCGGTCCCGTGCAAATGGATCGCGGCTTCGTGCTGCACCGTCCCAGAGGCGAATGGCAATCCAGTATGCGCGTCACCGACGACGTAGGTCTGACCAGTTCCAAAGACATCCTCCTGTCCATCAGCGCCAGCGGCGAACCCAGGGAAATCATTATGACCTTGGGCTACGCGGGCTGGGGCGCGGGGCAACTGGAAAACGAAGTCGCGCAAAACGCCTGGCTCACCGTCCCCGCCAGCGCCGACATCCTGTTCGAGCAACCCCCCGAAGAACGCCTGCCCGCCGCCATGCAGATATTGGGCGTGAGCTTCGCGCAGTTGTCGGATGTGGCGGGACATGCATAGCGCCGTCAAAAAGCAAGCGTAGCCCGGAAGCCGTAGAGGGGGTAGAGCAATGATGTTTGAAGGTTTTGGTCGGGTGATGTTAGCGACCGTTGGCAATTTGGGGCTTGCAAGCGCGGTTTTGTTCATTGCGGGGTATCGCCGTAAACAGCGCCATAATGACCAGAGCGTATGGATTGCCGCTGTGGTGTTGAGTTGCCTGACGGGGTGGATGCTTGTGTCTTCGGGTGGTTTGTTGGGTTTTGTCGTGACCATATTGTTCTCTTACGCAGTTTACTGGACATACCCCGTAACTTTTGTCATCGCGGCGGGGCTTCTGATTTGGGGCATCCGAAAGCGATATTTCTGGCTGCAATTCGCCGGATTTTTCATCGCCAGTCTTATCGCTGTTTATGCTATGGATGGACGGCATTGGCGTCTGCGAACCACTTGTCTTGTCATCTTCATCATCTGGTTCATCGCGCTGGTCGTCTTTGTCCGTGATTCCAGATTGTCCATATACCTCTCTTTGAGTGAAGCAATCCGTGCCCGCATAGCCCCACTCGGCGGTGTGAAACTTGAACCCCCTGTTCGGGAAGCGATACGCGAACCGCCGCAGAAAACAGAAGATTGACCACGATTTCCCCTGCCTTTCATTTCCGAAGCGGTCTACAATTCACGTCCATGAAAGCTGCCGTTCTTCCTTCCCTTCCTGCCGGACATTCCTGAATGGGGACTGTTTTAGCCTTCGATTTTGGCGAAAAGCGCACTGGCGTGGCGGTGGGGGAAACCGCTTTGGGGCAGGCGCATCCGCTCACGGTCATCAAGGCGGGCGTTGATGACGAACGTTTGGCTGCCATCGCCCGTTTGGTTAAGGAATGGCAGCCGGAACTTTTGCTGGTCGGGCATCCGACCCATGCCGATGGTACGGCGCACGAAATGACGGCGCGGGCGCGGGCGTTTTCGCTTGCCCTGCGCGAGCGTTTCGGTTTGCCGGTACAGGAGGCGGACGAACGCCTGACTTCGCTTGACGCCGAAAACCGGCTGCGGGAAAGCGGGCGCAATGCCAAAACCATGAAGCCCATGCTTGACGCCGTAGCCGCCCAACTGATTTTACAAACCTGGTTCGACTTTCCACATGACCTCTCCTCAACCGCTCTCCCCAATCTCGCCCCTGCCTGACGCTGAGGCGCAATGCCGCGTTCTCGCGGATTTGATTCGACCGGGTCTCACGCCCGACACGGCGTTAGTCGGCATTTTCAGTGGCGGCGCCTGGATTGCCGAGCGCCTTGTGCAACTTCTGGGCTTGCCCGAAGAAGCCGGCATGATTGACATCTCTTTTTACCGCGACGATTTCGCTGAAAAGGGCTTGCATCCGCAAGTGCGCCCGACGCAAATTCCCTTCGACGTGAATGACCGCCGCCTGATTCTGGTGGACGACGTGCTCTATACAGGGCGCACCACCCGCGCCGCCTTGAACGAATTGTTCGATTACGGGCGTCCGGCGTCGATTGAGCTGGCGGTGCTGGCGGATCGGGGTTGTCGGGAATTGCCGGTCGCGCCCAATTACTGCGTCTGGAATCTGGAACTGCCGCGCAGCACGGGGTTGATTTTGAGCCGCGATTTGAGTCAAGGTAACGACGGACACCTTTTCTGGGAGCTTGAAGACCATGCCTAACCCGCAGTTGAACGCCAACGGCGAACTCACCCATTTGCTCGCCATCGACGGCTTGCCGCGCGAGACGCTGCTGCACATTCTCGACACCGCCGCTTCCTTTCTCGGCATTGCCGACAGGGAAGTGAAAAAGGTGCCGTTGCTGCGGGGCAAGAGCGTGTTCAACCTGTTTTTCGAGAATTCCACCCGCACCCGCACCACCTTCGAGATTGCCGCCAAGCGGCTGTCCGCCGACGTGATCAATCTGGACATCAACAAGTCTTCGACTGCCAAGGGCGAAACCCTGCTGGATACCATCGACAATCTCTGCGCCATGCACGCCGACATGTTCGTGGTGCGCCACGCCGCCAGCGGCGCGCCCTACCTGATCGCCGAACACCTTTCCCGCATGGGGCACAATGACATTCACGTGGTCAATGCGGGCGACGGTCGCCACGCGCACCCGACGCAGGGCTTGCTGGACATGTACACCATCCGGCATTACAAGCAGCGTTTCGAGCCGCTGACCGTCGCCATCGTGGGCGACATCCTGCATTCGCGCGTCGCCCGTTCCGACATCACCGCGCTCATCGCGCTGGGCGCGCGGGAAGTGCGCGTCATCGGCCCGCAAACCCTGCTGCCCACCGACCTCGCCAGCATGGGCGTGAAGGTCTATCACGACATGCGCGTCGGGCTGCGCGATTGCGATGTGGTCATCATGCTGCGTCTGCAAAACGAGCGCATGGACGGCGCGTTGCTGCCTTCCGCGGGTGAGTATTTCAAACACTACGGGCTGACGCCGGAAAAACTCGCGCTCGCCAAGCCTGACGCCATCGTCATGCATCCCGGTCCGATGAATCGGGGCGTGGAAATCGACTCCGCCGTCGCCGACGGAACGCAGGCGGTCATTCTGAATCAGGTCACGTTCGGCATCGCCGTGCGGATGGCCGTCATGAGCATTTTGGCAGGGAACTGAACATGAACATCGCCATCAGAAACGGTCGCCTCATCGACCCGAAAAACCGGATTGACCAGCAGGCGGACGTGTTCATCGTCGCCGACAAAATTGCGGGTATCGGCAATGCGCCAGCGGGGTTCACGACGGAACGGGAAATCGACGCGCAAGGGCATATCGTTTGCCCCGGTCTGATTGACCTCTCCGCCCGCCCCGGCAATCTGGAAACCGATTTACGCGCCGCCGTCGCGGGCGGCGTCACCACCCTCGTCTGCCCGCCTGACCTTGACCCGCCGCTGGACGAGCCGGAACTGGTTGAGCGTCTGGTGCTGCAAGCCGCCGATTTGGGGCTGACCCGGCTCCTGCCCCTGGGCGCGCTGACCCAGAATCTCGACGGCGAGCGGCTGGCGGAAATGGCGGGGCTGCACGCGGCGGGTTGCGTTGCCTTCTCGCAAGGCAAGCGTCCGGTGCTGGATACACAGGCTTTGCTGCGCGCCTTTGAATACGCCGCCACCTTCGGTTTCTCCATCTGGATGCAGCCGCAGGATTTTTATCTGTCCAGAAACGGCTTCGCGCATGATGGCGAAGTCGCCAGTCGTCTAGGCTTGACCGGCATCCCCGTCAGCGCCGAAACCGTCGCCATCGCCACTTACCTCACGCTGGCGGCGGATACCGGCGTGCGCCTGCACCTGCGCCGCATTTCTTCCGCCATCGGGCTGGATATGGTCGCCAAGGCGCAAACCGGGGGCATTGCCGTCAGTTGTGACATCGGCATCCACCATCTGCATCTCTCCGAACACGACATCGGCTTTTTCGATACCAACGCCCGTTTCGACCCGCCGCTGAGAAGCCTTGCCGACCGCGACGGTCTGCGGCGAGGCGTAGTTTCCGGCAACGGCGTCGGCAATGTCGCGCTCTGCTCCGACCATACGCCATTGGGTTACGACGACAAACTCCTGCCCTTCGGTGAAGCCAAACCCGGCGCGACCGGGCTGGAACTCCTGCTACCCCTCACCCTGCAATGGGGCAGGGAAGCGGGCTTGTCGCTGACGCAAACCCTCGCCCCCCTCACTTCCGCGCCCGCCGCCATTCTGGGACGCGCTGATTTGGGGCATCTGGGCGTCGGCGCGGAAGCCGACCTTTGCATCTTCGCGCCCGACGCGCTCTGGAAGGTCACGCCGGAAAATTTATTGAGCGGCAGCAAGCACTCGCCGTTTTTGGGCAGGGAACTGACCGGCAAGACGCAGGTTTGCGTCGTCGGCGGACGGGTGGTGTATTAAGAAGTGGAGGGAGCATCCTGCTCCCTCTGGGGTGGAATGGGGAGCTAGAAGCTCCCCCCACTATGTCGCCAATGCCAATAACCTCGCAACATCCACCCCTTCCACCCGCACGACTTTCTGGCGCGAGCTTTGACCGCTTTTCAGGCTGACGGCGCTCTTGGGGATGTCCAGAATTTTTGCGACAAAGGCAAGCAGGGCGGCGTTGGCTTTGCCATTGACCGGCGGGGCGGCGAGGCGGATTTTCAAGGCTTCGCCATGCAAGCCCGCGACACCGCTTTTTTTCGCGCCGGGCTGGATGTGCAGGGTGAGGCAGAATTCCCCGTCCTTGTCGATGTGAAACCAGTTCACTGCGGCAACAGCATCAACAGGGCTTGCAAAACCAGAATGACCACCAGGGGCGAGAGGTCGATGCCGGAAATGGGCGGAATCAGCTTTTGCACGGGGGCGAGCAGGGGATAGGTTAATTGGCGCAAGGTGGGCGCGAGTGGCGACCAGGGATGCACCCACGACAGCACCGCCTGCACAATCAGGGCGATGATGAACAGGTAGATGACCAGATGCAGCAGATTGAAGAGCGCCACCAGCAGCAAACTGACCCAGATTGCGCCGAGCAAGCCTGTGCCAGCGGGGGCGGCGCCCATCAAGCCGAAAATCGCCAGCGCGAAAACGAATTGCACCGCCAGCGCGACGATGAGGCTTGCCCAATCCACGCCGCCAAAGCCGGGGATGACGCGGCGCAGGGGCAGTACCGCCCAGTTGGTGAGTTTCAGGATGAAGCCGCCGAACGGGTTGGCGAAGGAGATGCGTCGCCATTGCATCAGCAGGCGCAGGATGAACAACAGGCAAAACAAATCGCTGATGGTTTTGAGCAGGAAGTAGATCGCTTGCATCGGTGTCCGCTCCCTTTATCCGTTGCCCAATTGCCGGGCCATCTCTTCGCTGCGCGCCTTGGCTGCCTTGGCGCCGGCAACGATGCCTGCCACCACGCCGGTTTCGGTCATCACCTGCAAAGCGGCTGCCGTCGTGCCGCCTTTGGAGGTGACGCGCTCGCGCAGGATGGCGGGCGATTCGTCGGATGCCGCCGCCAGCTGCGCCGAACCCAGTGTTGTGCCAATCGCCAGCCGACGCGCGGCTTCCGGCGTGAATCCCAGGTCTGTCGCCGCCTGTTGCAAGGCTTCGATGAACAAAAAGAGATAGGCGGGACCGCTGCCGGAAATGGCGGTGACGGCATCCATCTGGCTTTCGTTTTCCACCCACAAAATTTCGCCCGCCGCCTGCAATATCCGTTCGGCAAGCATCCGCTCGTTGGGGGTGACTTCCGGCAGGGCGCACAGCCCCGCCATGCCCGCGCCAATCAGGGCGGGCGTGTTGGGCATGGCGCGCACGATGCGCCGGTAGCCGGAAAGCCAGCCGGAGAGAATGTCCAGCGTCAGTCCGGCGGCGATGGAGAGCACAATCTGGTGCGTGAGTTTGCCGGCAAAGGGTTTAAGCGCCTCCCGCATCTGCTGTGGCTTGACGGCGAGCACCAGAATCGCCGCCGTCAGCGCGCTTTCGTCGGCGTCGGCAAGGGGAGTGACGCCGAATTTTTCAGCGAGGCTCGCGCGCTGCTCCGGCAGACGCTCAATCACCTGAATGTTCGCCGCCGTAAAACCCTTGTCGACGAGTCCGCCGATTAACGCGGAAGCCATGTTGCCGCCGCCCAAAAATGTAATTTTCATGATGATTTCCGTACTCCAAAAATGGCAGTGCCCACGCGCACAAGGGTTGAGCCTTCATGAATGGCGGCTTCCAGGTCGTCGGACATGCCCATCGACAAGGTATCCAGCGCCAGACCTTCACCTTGCAAATCCAGAAAAATCCGGCGCAACGCCGCGAAAGGGCGACATTGTGCCGCAAAATCGGCGGTGGGCGCAGGGATGCACATCAGCCCGCGCAATCGCAGGCGGGGCAGCGCCGCCACCTTGTGGCAGAGTTCGCGGGTTTCGGCGGGAGCGCAACCGCTTTTGCTCGCCTCACCGGAAACATTGACCTGTACGCAAACCTGCAAGGGCGGCAGGTGTTCGGGACGCTGCTCCGATAGTCGTTCGGCAATTTTCAGGCGTGTAATGGCGTGTACCCATGTAAAATGTTGGGCGACCAGACGGGTCTTGTTGCTTTGCAGAGGACCGATGAAGTGCCAGATTGGCGCAAAGTCGGGGGGCGTGTCGGGGGGCAGCTTACGCAGCAGTTCACGTAAGGCGAGGATTTTATCCACGCCTTCCTGCGCGTAGTTTTCGCCGAAATCCAGTTGCCCGGCTTGAATGGCTGCCCATACATCGGCGACAGGTCGCGTTTTGCTCACGGCCAGAAGCCTGACAGATTCCGCTTGCCGTCCGGATTTTGCAACTTGCGTCATTATTTTTTGCCGAACAGCTTGCAGATTAGGGGCATTTGCGCTCATAATCATTTGGAATCGCTACTTATTTCTTTATGGGTTTTGCAGTATACCGCCCATTTTCATTTCAGGACGAACCAGGACACGCCATGGATATCACAGAATTGCTTGCATTCAGCGTCAAAAACAGCGCTTCTGACCTTCACCTCTCATCCGGTCTGCCGCCCATGATTCGGGTGCATGGCGATGTGCGAAAAATCAACCTGCCGCCGCTGGAACACAAAGACGTGCACGGCATGATGTACGACATCATGAACGACTCCCAGCGCAAGACCTACGAAGAAACGCTCGAATGCGACTTTTCCTTTGAGATTCCCAATCTTGCCCGTTTTCGCGTCAATGCCTTTGTCCAGAATCGGGGCGCGTCGGTGGTATTCCGTACCATTCCCAGCAAGGTTCTGACCCTGGAAGAACTGAACTGTCCGGCGATTTTCAAGGAGATTTCCGAGTATCCGCGTGGTATCGTGCTCGTCACCGGCCCTACAGGTTCGGGCAAATCCACGACGCTGGCGGCGATGGTCAACCATGTGAACGAAACCGAACACGCGCATATCCTGACGGTGGAAGACCCGATCGAATTCGTGCATGAATCGAAAAAATGTCTGATCAACCAGCGCGAAGTCGGGCCGCATACGCTCTCCTTCAGCAACGCGCTGCGCTCGGCGCTGCGGGAAGACCCGGACGTGATTCTGGTGGGCGAAATGCGCGACCTGGAAACCATCCGTCTGGCGATGACCGCCGCCGAAACCGGTCACCTGGTGTTCGCCACCCTGCACACTTCATCCGCCGCCAAGACCATTGACCGGATCATCGACGTTTTCCCCGCTGCCGAAAAAGACATGGTGCGCGCCATGTTGTCCGAATCCCTGCGCGCCGTCATTTCGCAAACGCTGTTGAAAACCAAGGATGGCAGCGGTCGCGTGGCGGCGCACGAAATCATGATCGGTACGCCCGCCATCCGCAACCTGATTCGGGAAGCCAAGGTAGCGCAGATGTATTCCTCAATTCAGACCGGGCAGGCGTTGGGGATGCAGACCCTCGACCAATGTCTGCTCGACCTCGTGCGCCGTAACGTGGTTTCCGCCAACGAAGCGCGTGTCCGCGCCGCCAACAAGGATAGCTTCCCGATCGGCTGATTTTTGCTCTTTGTGATATGCCTCGACAATGATTTGACTCTTAAAAGGAATTCAGGATGGAACGCGACCAGTCACTAAAATTCATGCACGACCTGCTGCGTTTGATGAGCAGCAAAGGTGGCTCTGACCTTTTCATTACGGCGGGCTTTCCCCCGGCCATCAAGGTCGATGGGCGTATTTCCCCGGTTTCCAATCAGGTGCTCACGGCGCAACATACGGCGGAACTGGCGCGCTCTCTCATGAACGACCGGCAAGCGACGGAATTTGAAGCCACCAAGGAATGTAATTTCGCCATTTCGCCCTCCGGTATCGGGCGTTTCCGCGCCAACGCTTTTGTCCAGCAAGGTCGCATCGGCGTTGTCTGTCGTACCATCAATACCGAAATCCCGACGATGGAAGCGCTTCGGCTCCCTCCCATTCTCAAGGATATCGCCATGACCCGGCGGGGTCTGGTCATCATGGTGGGCGGCACCAGTACCGGCAAGACCACTTCGCTCGCGGCGATGGTCGGCTACCGCAACGAAAACAGTTTCGGGCACATCATCACGTTGGAGAGTCCCATCGAATATGTGCATGAGCACAAGAACTGCATCATTACCCAGCGGGAAGTGGGCGTGGATACCGAAGATTGGGATCCCGCCCTGAAAAACACCCTGCGGCAGGCGCCCGATGTCATTCTGATGGGCGAAATCCGCGACAAAAAGACGATGGGGTACGCCATCGCTTTTGCCGAGACCGGGCACCTCTGTCTCGCTACCTTACATGCCAACAACGCCAATCAAGCGATTGAGCGCATCATCAATTTCTTCTCCGAGGAAGAGCGCACACAACTCCTGATGAATCTTTCGCTCAACCTGCGCGCCGCCATTTCGCAACGCCTGATTCCCAAAAAAGACGGCAAGGGTCGCACCGCTGCCTTTGAAGTCATGCTGAATTCCCCGTTGATCGCCGATCTCATCTTCAAGGGCGATATCTACGAGATCAAGGAAATCATGAAAAAATCCCGCGAACTGGGGATGCAAACCTTCGACCAGTCGCTCTTTGAACTCTACGAAAACGGCGAAATCAGCTATGAAGACGCGCTCAGAAACGCCGATTCTGTCAATGATCTGCGTCTGCACATCAAGTTGAACAGCAAGGACGCCGCTGACCGCGACCTGACTGCCGGGCTGCAACATCTGGCGATTAAAGAAGATCAGGCGGAAAGCGCGCTTCCCTTCTGAAAATGGTTGCGAGCGAACAAGGGCAGACCCACGGGTCTGCCCTTTGACGTTTACCGCGTTTCGGGTTTGGGTTTGCGATGACTGCCCGCGACCAGTTCGATTTCGTACAGCCGACATTCCAGCGCCCCGTTCATCAAGGGCGTTTTGCGACTGGGTTTCAGGCGCAGGAGTTTGGGAAAGCGCGTGTCGGCAGTGAGAAAAAACGCGCGCCAGCCGGGGAACTGGCGTTTCAGGACGGCGCTCATGGCGGGATACAGTTCAGCCAGTCGGTCGAGTTCACCGATGCGCTCGCCGTAGGGCGGATTGGCAACGAGAATGCCGCTTGCCGCAGGCGCGGTGGCGTCCAGAAAATCGCTTTCCGTCACTTCCACCGCGCCCTCCAGACCCGCGTCGCGCAGATTTTTGCGGGTCGCTCGCGCGGCGTGGGCGTCGTTGTCGCTTGCCCAGATGTGCAGGAAGCGGCTTTCTTCGACGGCGGCGAGCGCGGCGTTGCGGATGCCGAGCCAAACGTCGCGTTGATAGAATTGCAACGCCTCAAAGCCGAAGCGCACCCGTTCCAGCCCCGGCGCGCGGCGCAATGCCATGCAAGCGGCTTCGAGCGCGAAAGTGCCGCTGCCGCACATCGGGTCGAACAGCGGCGTGCCCGGCTGCCAGCCGGAAAGTTTCAAAATGCCCGCCGCCAGATTTTCTTTCAGCGGCGCTTCCACATTGGCGTGCCGCAAGCCGCGCTGCCAGAGCGGGGCGCCGGAAGTGTCGAGATAAAAGGCGCATTCCCGTTCCGAAAGATAGACCTGCACACGCACATCCGGTTCGCGCGTTTCCACGCTTGGGCGTTCGTCGCATTGGGCGCGAAAACGGTCGCAAATGGCGTCCTTGACCCGCAGGGTGACGAAATCAATGCTTTTCAGCGGGGAATGCGTCGCCGTGGTTTGTACGCGAAAAGTGCGAAAGACGGCGAATTGCTTTTCCCAGGGCAACTTCACCGCCTGTTGGTAAATGTCTTCTTCCCGATGATAGGGCGCGAACGAAAAACGCCAGAGGATGCGGGTTGCCAGCCGCGAATGCAAATTGGCGCGGTAACAGCTTGCCCAATCGCCCGTAAACGCCACGCCGCCATGCGCGACGCGGGTGGTTTGCGCCTGGGCGGCGACCAGTTCTTCCGCCAGCAATGTTTCCAGCCCGCGCGGACAGCTTGCGAAAAAATTTTCCATATGGCTTCTCAGAAGGATTTGAAAACAGCGAGGAACACGGCGATGAACATGATGAGGGTCGGCGCTTCATTGAAGTAACGATACCAGACATGGCTGCGCGTGTTTTTTCCCGCCTGAAACTGGCGCAGCGCCACGCCGCAATAAAAATTGAAGGCGACCAGAAAAACGACCAGCAGGGTTTTCACGTGCAGCCAGCCGCCGCTGTAACCGAATCCGAACCACAGCCACAGCCCCAAACCCACGGCGAGGACGCCCAGCGGATTCATGAAGCGATAAAGCTTGCCCGCCATGAGCAGCAGGCGCTCCGTTTCGGCGGTATTTTCTTTCGGCGTCATCGCCAGATTGACAAAAATACGCGGCAGATAAAACAGACCGGCGAACCAGGAAATGACGAAACAGATGTGCAGGGCTTTCAGGGTGAGCATGAACATGTTGAAATTCTCTCGAAATTACGCGCTTGCCGGATGTTCTAATCCGGCGGATACGGTGGGGTATAAAAGACGCAGACCCAGTTCCTTGCCGAGCCTGTCGTTACGAATGCGTCGTGATTCAAGCATAAAACTGTACTGCGCGGGAGAAAGCCTTTGTTCCAGCTCGACGCGGGGCAGGCGCGGCGGACGCGCGTAACCCAGCCGGTCGGCAACGAGGTCGAACCAGGCGCCCATCCGCAGTTCACTCTCGTCGACCACATTGAAACTGCGCCCCGCCCCGCCGCGAAACAGCGCAAGGCAACAGGCGCGCGCCAAATCGTCGGCGTGGATGTGGTTACTATACACATCATCCGCCTCGGCAAGCGCGGGCAACCCCGCTTGCAGCCGCGCTACAGGCAGCCGGTCGCCTGCGTAAATGCCCGGCGCGCGCAGCAGAATCACCGACACCTGCCGACTCGCGCCCCAACGACGCAGGGTTTGCTCGGCATCCAGTCGGCGCAGGGCGCGCGCCGACGAGGGGCGGCGCGGGCGGGTTTCGTCAATCGTTGCCCCGCCGCAATCGCCATAAACGCCGGTCGTGCTTACGTAAACCAGACGGCGTGGTAGACTTTCGCCCCGGCTCAATGCTGCCAGCAGATTGCGGGTACGCTGATCATGGATGCCTTCGCCTTGCGGCGGCGCGAGATGCAACGCCAAATCCGCCCATCCCGCCAATCGTTTCAGGCTGGCGGGATTGTCCAGGTCTCCCCGTATCAGGCGCGCATTCAGTCCGCGCCACGATTCGGCGGTCTCGGCGCGGCGCGTCAGCGCGAACACCAGAAAGTGTTTGCTGAGCCATGAAGCGGCACGACGGGCAATATCTCCGCTGCCAACGATTAACAGTCTTTGCACGGACGGCATTTTAGCCCATCGCCGCATTTAACCCACTCCCACGGATTTGAGAACACGCGAAAATACCATGTCCCACCAGATTACCCTTAAGCCCAGCGGCGCGACCTACACGGCAGAAGCCGACGAAACCCTGCTTGACGCCGCCCTGCGCCAGGGCATTACCCTCCCCTACGGCTGCAAAACCGGCGCGTGCTGCGCCTGTAAAGCCAGCATCCTGTCCGGTGAAGTCGATTTTGGCGCTTACCAGCCACATGCCTTGAACGAAGCCGAAATCGCCGCCGGCAAGGTCTTGCTCTGTTGCGCCAAAGCGAAAAGCGACGTGAGCATCGAAAACCGTCAAGCCAGTCGCGCGGCGGAAATCCCCGTCAAACTCATGCCCGCGCGGGTGGAAGCGATGGAAAAGTGCGCGCCGGATGTCATCACCCTCAACCTGCGCCTGCCCGCCAGCGAAACGTTTACCTTTCGCGCCGGACAATACATCGACATCCTGCTGGCAGACGGTCAACGCCGCAGCTATTCCCTCGCCAACGCGCCGGAACAAACCGGCAGCCTGGAATTGCACATCCGCCGCGTGCCGAACGGTCATTTCACCGGACAGGTGTTTGAACAGATGAAAGTCAAGGACATCCTGCGTTTTGAAGGCCCGCGCGGTGGCTTTTACCTGCGCGAAGACCGCGACAAACCCGTCATCCTGCTCGCCAGCGGTACGGGCTTCGCTCCCGTCAAATCCATCGTCGAACACGCCATCGCGCAGAACAGCCACCGTCCGCTGCACATCTACTGGGGATGCCGCAAGGAAATCGACCTCTACCTCGCCGCCCTGCCCGCAGCCTGGGCTGCCGAACACGCCCACATCCGTTACACGCCGGTACTCTCCGAACCCGAATCCGGCTGGCAGGGGCGCACGGGCTTCGTGCACCAGGCCGTTCTTGCGGATTATCCCGACCTCTCCGCTCACGAAGTCTACGCCTGCGGCGCGCCCGCCATGATTAACGCCGCCCGCAAGGATTTTGAAAGCGTCGGCAAACTGCCGGAAGAAGCGTTTTTCTCGGATGCTTTTACGTTTGCGGCGAAGGGGAAGTGATATCAAAAATGGAAAATTTCTTTCCGTTTCTGTTAGACCTTTGGGCAGCAGGAATATGTTTCATTTTTGTTGCGTGTGCAATCCGCTTTGTGTGGTCATCGTCTAATGGTGAGTCCCTTTTTCGCAATACTGCGAAAGGGTGGAGAAACCAAGGATACCATGAACATGCCCAGCGGCTTGATAAAAAGGCGGATGTCTATTCAAAGAAGGTGGTTTTGTATTTTTGGCTACTCATCATTGCTGGTCTATCGTTATTGATTGTTTCTTTGGCTACCCATGTATGGCAGTACCTGACCTCATAATCCAGCAAGCGCAGCCCGGAAATATGTAGACCGGGTCAGCGCGGCGTAACCCAACATTGACGACAAAACGCGCACAATCGCCAAATGTTGGGTTACGCCTACGGCTTACCCAACCTACACGCACTACTCCAGATTCTTCGGGTCGTCGAAAAATTCCTTGGTCATCTTGAACACCACCGGACTCAACAACAGCAGCGCCACCAGATTGGGAATCGCCATCAGCCCGTTGAACAGGTCGGAGAGCGCCCATACCAGGGAGAGTTTCGCCAGCACGCCGACGGGAACGACCAGCGTGAAAATAATGCGGAAGGGCAACGCGGCTTTGTCGCCAAACAGATAGATGGCGCAACGCTCGCCATAGACGCACCAGCCCAGAATGGTCGAGAAGGCGAACAGCGTGAGGCTCACCGTCACCAGCCATTTGCCGAACCCGCCCGGCATGGTGGCGTCGAAGGCAGTCGCCGCCAGCGTACCGGCGCTGTCGATGCCGGTGGATGTCCATTGACCGGAAACCAGAATCACCAGCGCCGTGATGGAACACACAACGATGGTATCCAGAAAAGGGTCAAGCATCCCCAGCAAACCCTGTTTGACCGGATGTCTGACAATGGCTGTGGCGTGCGCGATGGGCGAACTGCCCAGCCCCGCCTCGTTGGAAAACAGACCGCGCGCGACGCCGTAGCGAATCATCATCGCCAGCGTCGAACCGGCAAACCCGCCCACCGCCGCGTGTCCCGTGAGGGCGCTGGAAAAAATCGAGGCAAAGGCCGCCGGAACCGCGCTGAAATGGGTGATGAGAATGTACAGCCCGCCGATGACATAAAGGATCGCCATGAACGGCACCAGCCTGCCCGTAACCGCGCCGATGCGCTTGACGCCGCCGATGAGGATGGACGCCGTGAGAATCAGCAGCAAGAACGCCAGAAATTCCGGCGTCAGCACATCGCCCGCCACATTGAGCACATTGGCGGCGACGGCGTTGGCCTGGGTCATGTTGCCGATGCCGAAGGACGCCACCACGCCGAAGACGGCAAACAGCGTCGCCATCCAGCGCCATTTGGGGCCAAGACCGTTCTTGATGTAATACATCGGTCCGCCGACGAAGCTGCCGCTTGGCGTGACTTCGCGGTATTTCACCGCCAGCGTCGCCTCGCAGAATTTGGTCGCCATGCCAATCAACGCCGTCATCCACATCCAGAACACCGCGCCGGGACCGCCCAACAAAATGGCTGTCGCCACGCCGACGATGTTGCCCGTCCCCACGGTTGCCGCCAGCGAAGTCATCAGCGCCCGAAACGGCGTCAATTCGCCCTTGTGTTCGGGATGATGGTGACGTCCGCGCCACATCACGGCGAAGGAATGGGCGAGCTTCATCACCGAGATGAATTCCAGCCCGATGGTCAGATAAACGCCGACCAGCAGCAACAATGGAATCAACACATAAGGCCCCCAGACATAGCCGCTGAGTTGGTCGATGAAGGCGGTGAGCGTTTCCAGGAGAGAGGATGGTTTCATGGCTTTAAGGTCAGAGAGGAAAATGATGTGCAGTGTAACCCAGGGCGACAATTTTGATGTCGTATCGTTAGATGCCGCTCCACGCAAACTAACTGTGCAACATCAGCCCCGCGTGTTCGCGCATCAAATGAAACTCGATTTTCGGCCAGCGTTCTTTGGTCAAATCGAGGTCGAAGCGCGAGGTCATCAGATAGGCGGGCGTGTCGGCGGCATCCAGAAACATTTTTGCGCCGTTGGCGTGAGTGAAGCGGTTGAGTTCTACCGGGTCGGGGCAGGTAATCCAGCGCGCGCCCGCGTAGTTGGCAGCGCCCAGGCGCGCTTCCACGCCGTATTCGGTTTTCAGGCGGTGGGCGACGACTTCAAATTGCAATTGACCGACCGCGCCCAACAGCATCAGGCTGCCCATCATGGGGCGGAAAACCTGAATCGCGCCTTCCTCGCCCAATTCCTTCAACCCTTTGTTGAGTGGCTTGCTTTTCATCGGGTCAGCGAGTTCCACGGTGCGGAACAGTTCCGGCGCGAAGAAGGGCAGCCCCGTGTATTGCAGGCTTTCGCCTTCGGTGAGGGTGTCGCCCAGTTGCAGCCCGCCGTGCGTGGTGATGCCGATGATGTCGCCCGCAAAGGCTTCATCCACCCTGTCCCGCCGTTGCGAGAGAAAGGTGACGACATTGGTGGGGCGCATGTCCTTGCCGGTGCGCCGCACTTTCAGGCGCATCCCCGGCTCGAAGCGACCGGAACAAACGCGCAGGAAAGCGATGCGGTCGCGGTGCGCCGGGTCCATGTTCGCCTGAATCTTGAACACCACGCCGGAGAATTTTTCTTCTTCCGGCTTCACCTCGCGGCTGACCGCCTGCCGCGCGCCGGGGGCGGGGAACAAATCCACCAGCGCGTCCAGCGCCTCCTGCACGCCGAAATTGTTGATGGCGGAGCCGAAAAAAACCGGCGTCTGGCGACCGGCGAGAAAAGCCGCGCGGTCAAAGGCGGGCATGGCTTCCGTGACCAGTTCCATTTCTTGCCGGGCGGTCTCGTATTCCGCGCCGAAGCGGGTGTTCAGCAGGGCGTTATCGCTGCCGTCCAGCATTTCGTCCTCGTCGGAGCGACGGTCTTCGCCGGGGCGAAAGACCCGCATGGTGGCATTCCGCAAATTGTAAATGCCGTGAAAACGCTTGCCCTGTCCGACAGGCCAGGCAAGCGGCGCGGAGGGCATCCCCAATGCGCTTTCGATTTCATCCAGCAAATCCAGCGGCTCGCGCACCTCGCGGTCGAGTTTGTTGATGAAGGTGAGAATGGGCGTGTTGCGCGCCCGACAAACCTCAATCAGCCGCCGGGTTTGCGCTTCCACCCCGTTGGCGGCGTCAATCACCATCAACGCCGCGTCTACGGCGGTCAGCACGCGGTAGGTATCCTCCGAAAAATCCTGGTGCCCTGGCGTATCCAGCAAATTGATCACCGCGTCGCGGTACTCCATCTGCATCACCGAAGACGCCACGGAAATCCCGCGCTGCTTCTCGATTTCCATCCAGTCCGAAGTAGCGTGCCGACTGGCCTTGCGCGCCTTGACGCTGCCCGCAATCTGAATCGCGCCCGCGAACAACAGGAGTTTTTCGGTCAGCGTGGTCTTCCCCGCGTCAGGGTGGGAAATAATGGCGAAAGTGCGGCGACGCGCCACTTCCTGGGCGATGATGGACACGATGTAAAAACTCCGGCGTCGGGGATAGGGGAAACGTCGGATGATACGACAGGCGCAGAAGCAAGGAAACAGGGCGCAGAAATCAAAACCCAGACCGCGCCCCGCGCCATAAATGACAGAACGACCGCAAGACGGGGCGAGTTTCGTAAGGGCAATGACCCATTATCCATTAACGGTTCAGCGTGAACAATCGTGAAGGTCGGTACGCACAAATCACACGAAGCGTCCCCGACCTTCAACATTTACACCGATGATAACGCCGCCCCAAGAACCGCCGCAGTCAACAACGGCGCGTTCCACGATGCTGCCCTGCCCACCCCTGCGGGATAGAGTAGCGGGAGCATCCTGCTCCCGCTACTCTATCCGCCCGTAGAAAGCGCGTTCGGTGATTTTCTCTCTTCTCCCTAACCCTCTCCCACTGTACACCCCGCAATGCTAGAGGAGAATCACCGTTAAAACCGATACCTAGCCCTCAAACTCCCCGTAATCCCTTCCCGTCTGCCACCATACCCTTGCACCCCCAAATCCACCGCCCAGCCCGCTTTGTTGGCGGCGGGCGTTACCGTCAGCCCGACTTCCGCCATTCCCGTATCGCCTTTCAGTTTCGGCGCGTCCAGTCTGTAGCCGTAGATGCTGGCGTTTGCCTTGCCGTCGTATTCGTGTTCCCATGCCGCGCCGAGGTAGGCGTGGGTTTTTGGGTTGATTGCATGCGTCCACTTCATGCCCAGTCTTGTCCTTTGTGAATCTACCGCCTTGAATTTGACGGTTTCGCCCGTGGTGAGTTTTACGCTGTCTCCATCCTGATGGCTCCAGAGGTATTGGGCATACAGGTTGATGTTGTTTTGTTCGTTCAGGTTCAGGCGGTAGCCCGTTCCCATGTGGCTGCTCATGTAACGGGATTTGCCATCGTAGGCGGCGGCGCGTCCGAGGCCGTCGTAGAGGTTGCTGTTGAAGTCGGTTTTGATTTGTCCGCCTCTTATGCTGGCTTCGAGGTACAGGGTTTCGTTGAAGTCGAAACGCGCCAAAATGCCGCCGCCGGTGTAGCTTGTATCCCCTTTGCCGTGAATCTTCGCGGCGTTTGTAAAACTGTTGTAGCTGTCGTAATTGCCTTCGCCGTGTTCGATGAAAGCGCCAGCGGTTAAGGTACCGGCTTCGGTTTCTTTGACGCCGGCAAGTCCCGCGATGAGGGTGTAGCCATCTACCTCCACGTGCGAGCCGGTGTTGTGGGTGAGGCTGCCGCCGCCCATTGCGACAAAAGCGCGCCAGCCGGGTTTTTCGTCGTTCAGGGATTGGGCGTTTTTAAGGGCGGCAAATCCTTTGTCCGTGACAAAATCCTGCGCCTGATTCAGAAACGCCATGCCGCTTAAAAAGCCTTCGGCGAGCGCCTTGGTTTGCGGGTTCAACTGGATGCCGGGGGGTTTGGGCGGGTCGACGGGGGGATTCGGGTCGACGGGCGGATTGGGGTCTATTGGCGGATTCGGGTCGACGGGGGGTGTGCCTCCGGCAACGGTTGCCAGCAGTTGATGACCGTTGGTCGTCAAATCAAAGTCGTAGAGCAGGCTGACGCCTTGCATTCCCGTGCCGTGGGCGACGCGGTTGTTCGGGGTGCCGGTCAGGGTTCCGGCGTCGATGAGGGTCACGCTGTCGCCCGCGTTCAGGGGCGAGGCGTTGCCGAGGATGCCGACATTCACGGTGCTGCCGGTGATGTTGGCAGCGCCGCCGACGTTCAACAGGGTCGCCCCGTTTGTTACGTTCGCGGGCAGATAAAAATTCAGCAGACTGCCAGCGGCGGAGAGGTCGCCGGTGATGCTCGCGCCTTGATGGACATTCAGGTTGGCGTTATGGGCAAGGGTGAGGGTTTGACCGAGGCGACCTTGCAGGGTCAGGGCGGCGTCGGTGAAGACCTGAACATTACTGTTGGGTAACGCGGCGGCGCGGGCGAGGATGAGGGTGCCCGCGCGAATGGTGGTGTTGCCGCTGTAAGTGTTCACGCCGGTCAGGGTGAGGTTGCCGGTGCCGGTTTTGTTCAGGG
>JAITSU010000040.1 GCA_031287525.1 Zoogloeaceae bacterium
GGTCGCCAGCGCCACCGCTTCCGGCTCGTTGGGATAGGGGCGCAAGCCTTCCACCGGATCGAAAATCAACAAAAAGCGATAACCCTGCCGCCGCAGGGATGACCACAAGCAGCGGATCAACGGCGCGGGCGTTGACGCGCCGTTTTCCAATGGCATCAAAAAATGGTCGCGGATATTGCCCGATACCACGAACTGCGAACGAATCGGCAACAAGCGTTCAAGGTCGCGCAACCAGCGCGGCGTAAAATCGGCGGCGGCGTTCAATTCATTCACCATGTTTCTCCTGACAAGCCAAAGTGTTTGGGCGCGTTTTTACGCGCCGCTACGGTTTCAGTCGCAAAGTTGGGCAGACGTTTTGCGTCGACTTCCTGCACTGGCAGTTCGCCCGCTTCCAGTTGACGGATGACGTCAAGTTTCAGCCCGCGCGCGGCGAGGGTCGCCAGCAGTTTGGGAAACTCGGCGCACCAGCGTTCCTCGGCGATGAAATCCTGCTTTTTCTGCGCGGCGACGTCATGGTTCGCATCGTCATTCTTCGCGCGTACCACATTGAAATTGAGATGTTTTTCCTTGCTATTGACGCGCAGCCGCACATGATAGCCGCCCCAGCCCGCGCGCTGAAAATGCAGCATCCCGCCTTCGGCAAACAGGGTTTCGCTCACCGCTTCGACCTGATAACCCAAATCCTGCAAGGATTGCGCCAACACCCGCGCGGCGGATTTTTGCTCCCGCGCGCGGATGAGCGCGTCAATGTCCTGCACACGGCGCAAAACAGCGTCGCGCGTCACCGCATCCAGTGGCAGCAGACCGGCGGCGACGGCGTGCAGACATTCGACCAGAGCATGGTCGCCCGCCACGCTCGCCTCTAATTCGCTGGCGAGCACGAAGCGTTGCAAGCAGTCGGCAGCCAACGTCGCGTCCTGCTTCGCCTGTTCGACTTCCGCGCGATAAAGCTGCACTTCCCGCCGCAATTCGTTCCCCAACAATTCCGCCCGCGTCGCCGTTTCCGCCAGAATGACCGCCCGCGCCAAGGCTTCAATCCGTATCGGCAGCGGCTCGCCGGACGGCAAATCAAGCCGTGCCAGGGTTCGCTCAACCATTGCCCGCCACGCGGCGCGTTCGGCGGCGTCGCGCTCCACCTGACGCTGGCTGAGGTACAGCGCCAGCACACCCGACAAATCCAGCCGTTCGCCCGCATCCGCCGCCAGAACCTTTTGGGCTTCGCACTGACTTTCGTTATTTTCGTGATCCAGTTGCGTTTCCAGCGCATCCAGCGCCGTTTCCAGCCGCTCAACATACGCGCCCCAGGCGTAAGCGTCAGCCGCTTCAAACCCAACTGGCGCGATCGGTAATTCTGCCCCATCCTGCCGCGTCAGCCCGCCAAGCCGCAAACAACGCGCCGACAACCGTTCCGCCTGCGCCTGCAAATCCGCCAGACGCGCCACTCGCGCCGCCTGCGCCGCACACTGCTCCGCCCGCCGCTCCGCTTCTTTACGGCGCAGATTTTCCAGCGTTTCAGCATATTCCACCCCCATCCGCTTTGCCTCGGCAGTCGCCAGCTCCGCCAACAGAACAAGGGAAGTAGACAAACTATATTCGGCAGTCGCGGGAGCGCTCATGGCGTCGTTCTCAAAATGGAGGAAAGAAAATAGCGGTAATTATGCCGTACACCCAGGGACAGGAATCAGGTGTCGTCATCGTGGTCAGGGCTGGAACATGAAAATTCGTGAGCGATCAACGGTTGATGACATGGACTTGTGTCTGGAATGGGCGGTTCAGGAGATTGCCGTGCGGGTCGGCTCCGCCTATTTCGATGTGTTGCTGGCGCAATCGGAACTGGAGGTCAATATGGCGCAGCGGGAACGAGAACCAAAAATATGCATCCATACTGATTGACGAGTGCCGGAATTTCAGGATAATGGCGTTTTTCAAACCTTGACGCAGGCTTCGTATGTGTTTAGACAGGTTTCAGACAAAAGCAACCAGAAGGCAGAATTTTGATTGCTTTGTATTGAACTTTAATGGAGATGCAGCATGACTCATAAATTTGGACACTATATGGATGTTTTAATGTTGACGCTTGCAGTCGGTGTGATGCTTTACCTTCTTGCGAATTCACATTATTTATATTCGTGCATTTATGGAACAATTCTTGTTTTTGCGATATTTGTTCCTCGGCTTTGTGTAACATATTTTCGATGGAAAGGTATTTATCCAAAGTCTGGCAGTGAAAGTGTAGAACATGCCGTTTTGTTGTATAAGCGTGGGTACAAATTCCTGGCAATGCGATGTTACCGAAAAGCAAGCAGGTCAAGCTTGAAAGAAACCACAGCATATTTTCGAGGCGCTGGCTTTGAAAATATTAAATATTGACGACGCAATTTCTGCAACATTTTTCATTTTGAAAGAGGAAAACAATGTCACTATATCATAAACTTGGATCTCTGGCTTGGACTATTGGTAAGTTGAAAGACACAGTTGATGCTGCAATAATCGCACGAAATGCACTTGATCCTGCGACAAGAGATCGGGCTGCGTATGGTGCAGCCATCAAACCATAGAAACCGTAGAATTTGTGTACTTTATTTTTGTGAGGAATGAGTAAAATGTGTTTCGATAAAACAAAAGTAAAAATTAGTGCTGCTGACAGAAAAACTCTCAATAAAAAGAAAAGAAAAATTTTTCTCATAGTCGGTTTCTTGTCCTTGTTTAATGCTGTGTCGGACACAATTCAAGAAAAATGGGAGCCATCGTTTGTAAAGTGGGGTTGGTTTTCTGATTTACTGATCGCTTGTTTTGGAAAATATGGTTTTGTTGCTTTTGAGTTCACCGTTGCGGTGATTTTTTTCTGGTGTTGGTTTTCTACTGAAAAATAGGGGGATGTATGGCGGATAATCTAAAAATTTCATTGTGTGAGTTTATGAATACATTTGTACGCCAAATTGATGGTAAAGCATGGATTGTCACATTATTCTTTTCTCTTGTTATTTTTATTGATTTGCTGATTGGTACAAAATTTATACCTGTCAGAAAACATGATGATTTTAATACAGCGGTTACTCTATTATCATTTTCACCATTGCTGATTTTTGTGGTCTTAGTATGGCTTCGGCAGTTACCTTTTACATCCAGCAGATATTCTGGATGGTTTCGTGTTATTGTGTGTTTTTGGATGTTTTTTGGAATCAACTTTTGAGGGGAAATAAATGAGCATATTGCAGGATACTTCAATGTCCATGCTTCGTCTTGGTCTTGCCGTATCGGGGCAGATTTGGAAATGGGAAGCGGTATCTTGGGTTGCTGGCGCAATCGGAACTGGAGGTCAACACGACGCAGCAGGAGCGGGAACCAAGGATATGCATCTATACTGGTTGACGAGTGTCGAAATTTCAGGATAATGGTGTTTTTCAAATCTTGGCGCAGGCTTCGTATGTTTTTAGACAGGTCTCAGGCAAAAGAAAGTAGAAGGCAGAATCCGGTTTCACGGTCTGCTTCCTGTGGTCATGGGGAATCGTGGTCTGTTCACGTTCTGAAAGCCCAAGCTAATTGTGTTTCGTTTTGGTTAAAGAGTATTTAACATGACAGATAATAGAGTCTCCGAGGTTTTGTATGGTGTGTCGTTCGTGATTCATTTATGCTCATGTTTTTATATTGCCAATACTGAACCAATTTCCTGGTTGGTTGGTGTTGCCATGTATCTGCTCTCAATGTATGAAAATATTGGTTTTAATTGGTCGCGAGAAGTTGCCTATTTGTTGTGTGCGGGAATGATTTTTGGAATTGTCTTGAATGCCATTCGAAGGGCAGCAGAAGGAATAATATTAGGATGGCCAAGATTCAAATATCATAACAAGCATACTTTTTACAGATTTTGGTTGCGATGCATATTTTGGGTTAGCGTTGTATTTTTAGGGCTTGGTGCTTATGGCAGCAATGATTCGCGGAATTTTGAAAAATTACATGCGCTGGATGCTGGTTACGCATTCGGAGGAGCAATGGATGTTCTCTCGATTGCGATCTTTTCTTTTTTGTTTGGTGCTGTCGTCAATGTTATTGACGACGCAATTTCTGCAACATTTTCATCGAGAGGCATCTGTGACTAAATCAAAACTCACAATCTCATTTTGTGTATTTCCAGGCTGGCTTGATGTTATTTTTATATTGTTATTGATGATAGTGAAAAATTACTTCGCGCATGGGGCTGGTTTTGCTATAGCTATTCTTGCGCTTGGTTTTGTTAGATATTTTGTACAGGTGGTTGCTGTTGGTTTTTTGGTTTTCGGCACAAGGAATTGGTATATAAAAGAAATAATTTACTTGGTGGTGGCATTGCTTTGTTTTTTAACTTATGAGCAAAAGACATTTGTGTGGATTATTTCGCTCTATTTTTTTGAGTTGACATTCATGAATTTGGCAATGTCTTTTTTCAAAAGGAGTGGTAAATGAGTCTTGCGTCACATCGTTTGGAATAAATGCGTTCACTTTTCGTGTGTAATTGCCTGGACAGTTCAGATCGTCGCCTCTGTAACACGCAAACTGGTAGAATCCTGCCCTTTCCACACACAACCTGATGACGCCATGAATCTCCCCACTGAATTGAAATACGCCGCGACGCACGAATGGGCGCGGCTGGAAACGGATGGTCGTCTGACCATCGGCATCACCGATTACGCGCAGGATTTGTTGGGCGATCTGGTGTTTGCCCAACTGCCTGCCGTCGGGCAAAAGGTTGTGGCGAATGCTCCCGTTTGCGTGCTCGAATCGGTCAAGACGGCTTCCGATGTGCATGCGCCGGTGAGTGGCATCATCGCTGCCATCAATGTCGCCTTGCAGGATGAACCGGAACTGGTCAATCAGGATAGCTATGCCGCCTGGCTGTTTCGCATCGCGCCGGATCATGCCGATGATTTTTCCAGTCTGCTTGATGCCGCGCAATACAAGGCGACCATCGACGCAGGGTAATTCCTGATGGCATATTATTGCGGCGTAATGCCGAAAATCGAAATCCATTGGTCGACGCCCTGCCGTCTTCTCGGCTAGAATTACGCTTTCCCGCTCCCTGTCTTCCCATGACCAAATACGTATTCGTCACCGGCGGCGTCGTGTCCTCGCTTGGCAAGGGCATCGCCGCCGCGTCGCTTGGCGCTATCCTTGAATCACGCGGCATCAAGGTTACGCATCTCAAACTCGACCCCTATATCAATGTCGACCCCGGCACCATGTCGCCTTTTCAGCATGGCGAGGTGTTCGTCACCGAAGACGGCGCCGAAACCGATCTTGACCTTGGGCACTATGAACGCTTTACCCGCGCCAAAATGTCCAAACGCAACAATTTCACCACCGGGCAGGTTTATGACTCGGTGCTGAAAAAGGAACGTCGGGGCGAGTATCTGGGGAAGACCGTGCAGGTGATTCCGCACATCACCGACGAAATCAAGATGAAAATCAAGGCGGGCGCTGAAGGCGCGGACGTGGCGATCATCGAAGTCGGCGGCACGGTGGGCGACATCGAATCCCTGCCCTTTCTCGAAGCCATCCGCCAGATGGGAATTGAAGAAGGGCGCGGCAACACCTGCTACATTCATCTGACCCTGTTGCCTTACATCCCCACGGCGGGCGAGCTGAAAACCAAGCCGACGCAGCACTCGGTCAAGGAGTTGCGCGAAATCGGCATTCAGCCCGACATTCTGCTCTGCCGCGCCGACCGCTCCATGCCCGCCGAAGAACGTCGCAAAATCGCGCTCTTTTGCAATGTCATGCCGGAAGCCGTGATTGAATGTCTGGATGCGGATTCCATCTACAAGATTCCCGGCATGTTGCACGCGCAGATGATGGATGAAATCGTCTGCCATAAGCTCAGCATCCTCGCCCACGCCGCCGACCTCGCCCTTTGGGACAAACTCGTCGACGCGCTGGAACATCCCCGTGAGCAGGTCGATATTGCCTTTGTCGGCAAATACGTCGACCTCACCGAATCCTATAAATCGCTGATTGAAGCCATCAACCACGCGGGAATGCACACCCACAGCCAGGTCAATATCCATTTCATTGATTCTGAAACGCTGGAAACCGAAGGCATCGCCGCGCTGAACAGTATGGACGGCATCCTCGTCCCCGGCGGTTTCGGCAAGCGCGGCACGGAAGGCAAAATTGCCGCCATCCGCTACGCCCGCGAAAACAGGGTGCCCTACCTCGGCATTTGCCTGGGGATGCAAATGGCTGTCGTCGAATTCGCCCGCGACATGGCGGATATGAAAGACGCGCATTCCACCGAATTCGTGGCAGACACGCCCTACCCCGTCATCGGGCTGATTACCGAATGGCACGACGCCACCGGCAAGGTGGAAAAGCGTTCCGGCGATTCCGACCTGGGCGGCACCATGCGCCTGGGTGGTCAAATCTGCCAGTTGCGGGAAGGCAGCAAGGCGCGTGAAATTTACGGCAAGCCGGAAATCATTGAGCGCCACCGCCATCGCTACGAAGTCAACAACACCCTGCTCGCCGAACTCGAAGCCAGAGGGCTGGTTGTGTCCGGTCGCGCCCCCGGCACCCACCTTTGCGAAATGATCGAACTCCCCGCCGAATCGCATCCCTGGTTTGTCGGCTGCCAGTTTCACCCGGAATTCACCTCCAACCCGCGTCAGGGGCATCCGTTGTTTACTTCTTACGTCAAGGCAGCCCTTATCCACAAACTCGCGCGCGAGCAAGGGAACAAGGCATGAAGCTCTGCGGCTTTTCCGTCGGTCTTGACCACCCGCTGTTTCTCATCGCCGGTCCCTGCACCGCAGAATCGCTGGAACTCTGCGTCGACGTGGCGGGGCATCTGAAAGAAATCACCGCCCGATTGGGCATCCCCTACATTTTCAAAGCCTCGTATGACAAGGCGAATCGCAGTTCCGGCAAGTCGGCGCGCGGTCCCGGCATTGACGCGGGGTTAACGCTGCTCTCTGAAGTGCGGCGACAGGTCGGCGTGCCGATTCTGACCGACGTTCATGCCGAAGCCGACATTGCCGCCGTCGCCGCCGTGGTGGATGTGCTGCAAACGCCCGCCTTTCTCTGCCGCCAGACCGATTTCATCCACGCCGTCGCAGCTTGCGGTAAGCCCGTGAATATCAAAAAAGGTCAATTCCTCGCCCCCGGCGACATGAAAAACGTCGTCACCAAGGCGCGCGAAGTCAACGGCGGCGCGGATAATCTCATGGTCTGCGAACGCGGCGCGAGTTTCGGCTACAACAATCTGGTGTCCGACATGCGCTCACTCGCCATCCTGCGCGAAACCGGCTGTCCGGTGGTGTTCGACGCCACCCATTCCGTACAGTTACCGGGCGGACAGGGCGACACCTCCGGCGGACAACGCGAATTCGTGCCGGTGCTGGCGCGCGCCGCCGTCGCCGTGGGCATCGCCGGTATTTTCATGGAAACCCACCCGAACCCGGAAAAAGCCTGGTCAGACGGCCCCAATAGCTGGCCGCTCGCCAAAATGGAAAACCTGCTGACCACGCTGGTCGCGCTGGATCAGGCGACAAAGGCGGCGGGGTTTGAAGAATTGAAAGCCAGTTTGAATTTGAATCCACACCATTGAAAAACAGGAGTAAATAATGAGTTCAGTTGTTGATGTCATCGCCCGCGAAATTCTTGATTCACGCGGCAATCCCACGGTTGAGTGCGACGTGTTGCTCGAATCCGGCGTTATGGGGCGGGCTGCCGTGCCTTCCGGCGCGTCGACCGGCTCGCGTGAAGCCATTGAGCTGCGCGACGGCGACAAGCGGCGCTATCTTGGCAAGGGCGTGCAGAAGGCCGTCGAACACATCAACACCGAGATTTCCGAAGCCATCATCGGGCTGGACGCGCAGGAACAGGCGTTCATCGACCAAAGCCTGATTGAACTCGACGGCACGGACAACAAATCGCGCCTGGGCGCGAACGCCATTCTCGCCGTGTCGATGGCAGTCGCCAAAGCCGCCGCCGAAGAATCCGGTCTGCCCCTCTACCGCTATTTCGGCGGCATGGGGCCGATGCAGATGCCCGTGCCGATGATGAACATCATCAATGGCGGCGCGCACGCCAACAACAGCCTGGACATTCAGGAATTCATGATTATGCCGGTCGGCGCCCACACCTTCCGCGAAGCCCTGCGTACCGGCGCGGAAGTGTTCCACGCGCTGAAAAAACTGCTCAACCAGAAAGGCTTTTCCACCGCCGTGGGCGACGAAGGCGGCTTCGCGCCCAATCTGGGCAGCCACGCCGAAGCCATCCAGCTCATCCTCCAGGCCATCGAAGCAGCGGGTTACACCCCCGGCAAAGACGTGCTGTTGGCGCTCGACTGCGCCGCTTCGGAGTTCTACAAGGAGGGCAAATACCACCTCGCGGGCGAAAACCTGCAACTCACCGCCGCGCAATTCGTCGATTATCTGGAAAATCTCGCCAACCAGTTCCCCATTGTCTCCATTGAAGACGGCATGGCGGAAGGCGATTGGGACGGCTGGAAACTGCTCACCGACCGCCTGGGCAAAAAAGCGCAAATCGTCGGCGACGACCTCTTTGTGACCAACACCCGCATTCTGAAAGAAGGCATCCAGAAAGGCATCGCCAACTCCATCCTCATCAAAATCAACCAGATCGGCACACTCTCCGAAACCTTCGCCGCCGTGGAAATGGCAAAGCGCGCCGGATACACCGCCGTGATTTCGCACCGTTCCGGCGAAACCGAAGATAGCACCATTGCCGACATCGCCGTGGGCTTGAATGCCGGACAAATCAAAACCGGCTCGCTCTCCCGTTCCGACCGCATCGCCAAATACAACCAATTGTTGCGTATTGAAGAAGATTTGGGCGATACCGCCTCCTATCCGGGACGCGAGGCTTTCTATAATCTGCGTTAAGTGATACAAAACCCGGATTGATTTTTTAATTCCATCAGGTTTTTTATTTTCCATCATGCGCTGGCTGACCGTCGCCCTCTTCGCCCTCCTGCTTCTGCTCCAACAGCCGCTCTGGTTCGGCAAGGGCGGCTGGCTGAAGGTATGGGAATACGACCGCCAACTGCAACAACACCAAGCCATCACCCGCCAGTTGGAACTCAGAAACGCAGGGCTGGACGCCGAAGTGCGCGACCTGAAAACCGGCTACGAAGCCATCGAAGAACGCGCCCGCTTTGAACTCGGCATGATTAAACAAGGCGAAGCGTTTATTCCGGTGCAGGACAAACCGGCGGCAACGCCGCCGCCCTGAATCCACTCGCAGCCCGTTTTGGATTGGCGACGGGGGGTCTGTAAACGTCTGTTAGGTCCCAAGAGGCATTACATGTTAGCGAAGATATCAGAGTTCATTTTCGGCGGTACTCGCGGCTTTAATGAGGCTGAAACTCGTTTGCTCTCGTTTCTGATGGATTCCTTGCCAGCCCAGGAACGGGAGATACTGTCGCACCAGCTTTTGTCAGTCCGCAAAGTACAAAGGCAAAATCCCGGACAAATAGTCGTCGTCTATTACAAAAGTGGAAACGAGGTGCCTCGGCTGCCGTATCCGGGATATGAGCATTGCTTGGCAAATATCACCTACAAGTCAGGAGAACGGGCCAAGACAACGTCACTCGTCCTTCACAATGGACGCTTCATGACATTTGAGCGGAACGTTCCGCAGCGTCTCTCTGACATTGAGACACTAAATTCAGTTGTTCTGCACCCAAAGGGGTTCAAGAGCGTGGCTCAAGAGATTGACGCGCAAGAGCATAGAGAGCCTTTCGTATGACCGTGTTAGGACCTAACAATTCATTCAAGCCGACGCCGCTTCGCGGCGTGATTAAAACGTGTTTAGCGAAGGGAAATAACGGCGGCAGCTTGGTTTTTCATTGGGTGACGGCGTTCAGCATTCCGGTGATGGCGTCCTGTAGTGGTCAACAAATATCGGACACCTCGATAGGTTGTTGACCACTACAGACTTTCTGCGGGCGTTTTGCGATTGTAGGGGCGGTTTTCGCGAACCGCCCCTACGTCTGGCGTAATCGCCCTGCCGTCACCTGTCTGCGGGAGCAGGATGCTCCCGCTACTTTATCCCTCTCCCACAAGGGGGAAGGGTAAAAAGCAGGCGCGAGACCTGGCTTGCTATGGCAAGAACATTCACGCGATTGCCTTGGGCAGGGCGGGGATCGAAGAAACCGCCCCTCAAAATCACCGTCCTGCTTTCCTGCTTCCCCGTTTTTGGATACGATGAGCGCCTTGATGTTTCCACCCATCCATTTTCCGATTCCCCCAACCCCTGAATTTTTCCGAGGAAACCATGAGCGAAGCGACACAATCCGGTCATCCCGTCAAAACGACCAGCGATGCCTTTGAAGCCGAAGTGCTGAATTCCGATCTGCCTGTGCTGGTCGATTACTGGGCAGAATGGTGCGGCCCCTGCAAGATGATGATGCCCGCCGTGGAAGCTGTGGCGGCGGAATACGCCGGCAAGCTGAAAGTCGTCAAAGTCAATATCGACGAGGAAGGCGACCTTGCCGCCCGCTACAACATTCGCGGCATTCCCACCCTGATGTTGTTCAAGAACGGCAGCATCGAAGAAACCAAAGTGGGCGCCATCAGCAAATCCCAAATCATCGCCATGATTGACAGCAAGCTATAAATTCCCTACTCTGCGCGCCTGAATCGAAATTCATCCGGTTCAGGCGCAGCCAATCTTTCCCGCCTTTGTTCTTCTTCCATCCCTCCGGCGCATCCCCGCGCCTTCCATCCATTCCCTCGCAGTAATCCAAATGCATCTTTCCGAACTCAAAACCCTGCACATCAGCCAACTGGTTGAAATGGCCGCCGGTTTCAACATCGACGCCGCCAATCGTCTGAAAAAACACGAACTCATTTTTTCCATCCTGCGCGCCCACGCCAAAAAAGGCGAACCGATTTACGGCGACGGCACACTGGAAATTCTTTCCGACGGATTCGGTTTTCTTCGTTCCCCTGATACCTCCTATCAAGCCAATACCGACGACATTTACGTTTCGCCCTCGCAAATCCGTCGCTTCAACTTGAGAACCGGCGACTCCATCGAAGGGGAAATTCGCACACCGAAAGACGGCGAACGCTACTCCGCGCTGACCAAGCTGGACAAAATCAACGGCGAAGCGCCGGAAGTCACCAAGAACAAGTTGATGTTCGAGAACCTGACGCCGCTGCACCCCACGCGCCACCTGCATCTCGAACGCGACATCCGCGCCGAGGAAAACATCACCAGTCGCGTCATCGACATGATTGCCCCGATTGGCGCCGGTCAGCGCGGACTCATCGTTTCCCCGCCCAAATCCGGCAAAACCGTGATGATGCAACACATCGCCCACGCGCTCACCACCAATCACCCCGAAGCCATCCTGATTGTGCTGCTGATTGACGAGCGACCGGAAGAAGTCACCGAAATGACCCGCAACGTGCGCGGCGAAGTCGTCGCTTCCACCTTCGACGAACCCGCGCTGCGCCATGTGCAGGTTGCCGAAATGGTCATCGAAAAAGCCAAACGCCTCGTGGAAATGAAAAAGGATGTCATCATCCTGCTCGACTCCATCACCCGCCTCGCCCGCGCCTACAACACCGTGCAACCCGCCTCCGGTAAAGTCCTGACCGGCGGCGTAGACGCCAACGCCCTGCAAAAACCCAAACGCTTCTTCGGCGCGGCGCGCAACATCGAAGAAGGCGGCTCGCTCACCATCATCGCCACCGCCCTGATCGAAACCGGCTCGCGCATGGATGACGTGATCTACGAAGAATTCAAGGGTACCGGCAACATGGAAATCCACCTTGACCGCCGCATGTCGGAAAAGCGCATGTACCCCGCCATCAACGTCAACCGCTCCGGCACCCGCCGCGAAGAACTGCTCCTGAAACCCGACGTGCTGCAAAAAATGTGGGTCTTGAGAAAACTCCTCTACCCGATGGACGACCTGGAAGCCATGGAATTCCTGCTCGACAAAATCAAGGCGACCAAAAACAACGGCGAATTCTTCGACGCCATGCGGCGGGGATGATTCGGATACCCGACGGGGGCGAAAATTTCGCCCCCGTTTTTACCAGAAGCGCCCCCTGCCACCTGCGGGGAGACCCCTCCAGAGCATGGGCATTTTTTTGCGCCTTCGTCTGGCGAATTCCGTGTTCGCCGCCATTCCTTTCCTTCGGAAGTGGGGCAGGCGCGGCCTGACGAGGTGTTGGAGGTCTTCCGCGCCCCCGCAACGCGCGTCCTGCGGCGCACCTTAATCCGCCCTTTTGCTTACCGCCCGCGAGGGTTACAATCCCGCGCCATCTTCATCCGCTTACCGGAGCTTTTCCCATGTCTGTGACCACCATCGCCCCTGATGTCAAAGCCGCTATTCTTGCCGAAGCCCTGCCCTATATTCGCAAATTCCACGGCAAGACCATCGTGGTCAAGTACGGCGGCAACGCCATGACGGAGGAACATCTGAAACAGGGGTTCGCGCGCGATGTGGTGCTGTTGAAGCTGGTGGGCATGAATGTGGTGGTGGTGCATGGCGGCGGGCCGCAAATCGAGCATCTGCTGACCCGCGTCGGCAAGAAGGGGGTGTTTGTTCAGGGGATGCGCGTGACCGACGCCGAAACGATGGAACTGGTGGAAATGGTGTTGGGCGGGCAGGTGAACAAGGATGTGGTGAATCTCATCAATCAGGCGGGCGGCAAGGCGGTGGGGCTGACCGGCAAGGATGGCGGGCTGATTCGCGCCAAAAAACTGCGGCTGCCGAACAAGGATAATCCGGGCGATTTGATTGACGTGGGACAGGTGGGCGACATCACTGCCATCGACCCTTCGCTGATCGGGCTGCTGGATTCCGGCGCGTTTATTCCGGTGATTGCGCCCATCGGCGTGGGTACGGATGGCGAAACTTACAATATCAACGCCGATGTGGTGGCGGGCAAAATTGCCGAAGTGTTAAAAGCGGAAAAGCTGGTGCTGCTCACCAATACGCCGGGTGTGCTGGATAAGGCAGGTCGGCTCCTGACCGGCATCACGCCCAAGGAAATCGACGACATGGTGGCAGACGGCACGCTCTCCGGCGGCATGTTGCCGAAAATCGGCTCGGCGCTCGACGCGGCGCGCAGCGGGGTCAAGAGTGTGCATATCATCGACGGTCGCGCCGAACACGCGCTGCTTCTGGAAATTCTCACCGACCACGGCGTCGGCACCATGATTCGCGGGCATTGATGATGGTTTGACGCGCCACCATGCCATCGACCCACGGCATTTTTTACGCGCCACGCATGATTTTCCTGACCTTGAAAAAATGCTGGCGTTCGACCCCGCCGTAAAAACCCTGTTGAAAAAACTGCCGGGGCGGAAAATTCTCTATTTCAATAACCCTGCCCAATACCATTAAGTTAAGCGTAGGCTGGCATTTGCAGGGTGCTGTTTCGGGTAGGGCGGTTTCTCCGAAACCGCCGGACGTAACATCCGGCGCGTGCGGAGACCGCGCCCTACCGGTTATGCCTTCGGCTTAACCAACAACTTCCAGACTATGCGCTTGACTTGATGGCATCAAGCGTGGTCAAGCCTGTCGTCGGTTGAGGCGATCCGGCAAAATCATTTGTCCCGTGTTGAGCAATGCCACCCGGCTTGACTTGCGTCAACATTCCTTTGTTCTACGCGCAGAAAATAGCCTGTGCCGCGAACACGCGGCAAGCAAAACCTTCAACGTTCTGTTTCAGGAGATCAATACAATGAAAAAGCACACATCGCTTTGGCGGTCGCCACCGCCCTCGTCATGAGCGCGGGTATCGCGCGCGCCGCTGATGACGAACCCATCACCCCCATCAACCCCCCCGCCAACATCAATCTTGGTCAGGTTGATCTGGGCAAAAAACTTTACTTTGACCCCCGGCTTTCCAAATCCGGCTTCATTTCCTGCAACTCCTGCCACAACCTTTCTTTGGGCGGCACGGACAATATCCCGACTTCCATCGGCGACAAGTGGCAAAAAGGCCCCATCAACGCGCCCACCGTGTTGAATTCCAGCCTGAATCTTGCCCAGTTCTGGGATGGTCGCGCCGCCGACTTGCAAGCGCAGGCAGGCGGCCCCATCGCCAATCCCGCCGAAATGGGCTTCACGCACGATCTGGCGATCAATGTGCTGCAATCCATCCCCGGTTATGTGCGCGAGTTCAAGCAGGTGTTCGGCAAGGACAAGATTGAAATCGCTGATGTCACCGCCGCCATCGCGGAGTTTGAAAAGACGCTGGTGACGCCCAATTCCCGTTTTGACCAATGGTTGCTCGGCAAGACCGACGCGCTGTCGGCTGCCGAACTGGAAGGCTACAACCTGTTCAAGGACGCTGGTTGCGTCGCCTGTCACAACGGCGAAGCGGTCGGTGGCAATTCCTACCAGAAAATGGGGCTGGTTGAACCCTACAAGGCAACGAGCGCCGCCCAGGGTCGCGCTGGCGTCACAGGTCAGGACGCTGACCGTTTCAACTTCAAGGTGCCAACCCTGCGTAACGTGGAACTCACCTATCCGTA
>JAITSU010000030.1 GCA_031287525.1 Zoogloeaceae bacterium
AACGCAAGCACCAGATGCAACACCGCATGTACCGGATGACGAGCCGTGATGACGCGCAAGGCGGCAAAAATCAGGATCGCCGCGAGCGCGTAGAAGACGAAAGTTTTGAATTCCATAATGTGACTTGCCTTAATTCAATCCAACATTCCGGCGCGAAGCGCCACGCGCCTTTCCCCTCTCCCCTTGTGGGAGAGGGTAGGGAGAGGGGGAACAGCGGTTCAGCAAGAACAAGCGTGGTTGCTTGTGAACCAGCCCCCTCTCCTGCTCTTTTACGTAAATTCTGGACATCCTTCCCCGCAAGGGAGGAGGAAGCTCGACGGCACTACGCGCCATATGGTTTTCGCTCATATCCCGCCTCACCGATACCTTGCGTCCAGCGCCTTGTCTTTGGCGATTTGCGTTTCGTAGCGTTCGCCCACCGCCAGCAGCATCTCTTTGGTGTAATGCAAATCGCCGCGTTTTTCGCCGTGGTATTCGAGCACGCGCGTTTCCACGATGGCGTCCACCGGACAGGCTTCTTCGCAGAAGCCGCAGAAAATGCATTTGGTCAGGTCGATGTCATAGCGGGTGGTGCGGCGGCTGCCGTCTTCGCGTTCGGCGAGGTCGATGGTGATGGCCATTGCCGGACAGACGGCTTCGCAGAGTTTGCAGGCGATGCAGCGTTCCGTGCCGTCCGGGTAGCGGCGCAGGGCGTGCAGACCGCGAAAGCGGAAGCTCTGCGGCGTTTTTTCTTCCGGGTACTGCACGGTAATTTTGCGGGCGAAAAAGTATTTGCCCGTCACCGCCAGACCTTGCAACAGTTCCCACAAGGCGAAGCTGCGGAGGTAGTGTTTGATTGCGCTCATCATCAAATATCCGGTTCAGTTTGCAACAACGCCGACTGCAAGCGATGGGCAACCGAATGGGTTTGCGTCGCCGTCAAAGCGGGCGCAGCCCGATTCACGATTTCTGTCGCCTGTCCCCTGTCTTCTGTCTTCTGAACATGCCAGATATTCAGAGGCGTGAGCATCCACACGCCCACGACCAACAGCCAGACCACGGTCAGGGGAATAAACACTTTCCAGCCCAGACGCATGATGTGGTCGTAGCGGTAACGCGGGAAGGTCGCCCGGAACCAGAGGAAGAACAGGAGCATGAAGGCGCTTTTTGCCAGCAGCCAGACCATGCTGTCAGGCAGGAAGCCGACGGGCGACGACCAACCGCCCAGGAACAGCAAACTGGTCAGCACTGCCACCAGAATCATTTCCGCATATTCCGCGAGGAAAAAGACGGCAAACGCCATGCCGGAGTAGTCGACGTGGAAACCGGCGACGATTTCCGATTCGCCTTCCGCCACGTCAAACGGGGCGCGATTGGTTTCCGCGATGCCGGAAACGAAATACACGATGAACAACGGTAGCAGCGGCAGCCAGTTCCATGAGAGAAAATTCAGCCCCATGCCCGCGAAAATGCCTTTTTGCTGACCGTGCACGATGTCGGAAAGATTCAGGCTGCCGGACACCATCAGCACCACGACCAGCGCGAAGCCCATCGCGATTTCGTAGGAAACCACCTGCGCGGCGGCGCGCATCGCCCCCAGAAAAGCGTATTTGGAATTGGCTGACCAGCCCGCCAGAATGATGCCATAGACGCCCATCGAACCGATGGAAAGGATATACAACAGGCCGGCGTCGATGTTCGCCAGCACCAGCGTATCGTTGAACGGCACAACCGCCCACACCGCCAACGCGGGCGCGAAGGCGAGCATGGGCGCGATGAGAAACAGTTTTTTGTTCGCGCCGGAAGGCACGATGATTTCCTTGAACAGCAGCTTCAAGCCGTCGGCAATCGGCTGTACCAGGCCCAAAGGCCCGACACGATTGGGACCGATACGCACCTGCATGTAACCAATCACCTTGCGTTCAGCATAGGTAAGATAGGCGACGCCAAGCAACAGCGGCGCGATGATGGCGACGATTTTGAGCAGCGTCCACACGACCGTCCACAGCGTCACGCCGAAGACGCCGATTCCGAATTGCATTATGGTTTCCATCAAGCGCGCTCCACGGTCATTGCGCCGAACATGTCGCCCAAGGCGGCGGTCAGGGCATGACCCGCCGCCACGCGCGCGCAGTCAGCGGGTACGCCTTCATCCAGCGCGATTGGCAATATGGCGCTGCCCTGCCCTTGCGTCAGTTTCACGCTTTGCCCCGCTTGCAGCCCCAGTTTTGCCAGCGTCGCGGCAGAAAACCGCGCCGTCGGTAACGCGGCATCGGCAGTCTGCTGCAAGGGCGCGGAACGCCGGACAATCGGGTCGGTAAAGTGAATCGGCACATCCGCAACCCGTTCCAGCACGTTCGCCGCACCTGTCACCTGCCCCCTGACATCTGATCCCTGAACAGCCGCCGTCAGGCGGTTATCCAGACCAACGGCAAAACCCGATTCCCGCGCCTTGATGCCGGATGCCCGCAATACTTCTTCGCTGCTGACGTAATCAAAACCCGGCAAATCCAGCACATTGCCCAGGACGCGCAAAATTTTCCAGCCCGGACGCGCTTCGCCCAGGGGACTGGCGACGCCCGCGAAACTCTGGATGCGTCCTTCGGTATTGACGAAGGTGCCGGACGTTTCGGTGAAAGGCGTCAGCGGCAAGAGCGCGTCGGCGTATTCGAGCGCGGGCGTGTGTTTGAAGGCGGAGAACAACGCCACCATCTTCGCCTGTCGCAAGGCGGCGACGGCAAGTTGCGGATTGGCGCAGTCGAGTTCCGGTTCGACGCCAAAGAGCAGATACGCCTCACGCGGCTGCTCGAACATCTGGCGAGCATTCGCGCCCTGCGCCACATCGGGCAACGCCCCGGCGAGTTGCGCGCCCACGCTGTTGGCGGCTTCGCCCAGAAAGCCGAACGTCGCGCCCGTCAGCGCCGCCAGTTGCAGCCCCAGGGTGTGCAAAGCGCCCGCGTCGGCGGATTGCCGCGCGGCATTGCCCAGCAGGATGCTGGTTTTTTCGCCCGCGAGCAGGCTCATGGCGATGCGCTCGGCAGTGGCGTCGACTGCCACATTGTCCAGTCCGGCGGGCGCGGCGACGCCTTTTTGCAGGGCGGCGGATTTGACGACGGCCGCCAGCGCGTTTGCCAGTTGCGAGGGGGCAACCGCGCGAGCGGCGTACAGTTTCAGGAGCGGGTCATCGGCGGCGACCGAGAGCAGACTGACTTTCGCCCCGTGTTTTTGCACCGCGTGGCGCAGACGTTGGGCAATCAGCGGATGGTCTTTCCGCAGGAAAGAACCCACCACCAGCACCGCGTCCCGATGTTTCAAGTCAGCAAGCGTCAAGCCCAACCAGAGCGTGCCGACACGCTTGCCGTCGGTGGAAAAATCGCGCTGACGGGGGCGATGGTCGATGTTGCCGCTACCCAAACCATGCAGCAGTTTTTGCAACAGATAGAGTTCTTCCACCGTGGCATTGGGCGCGGCAAGCGCGGCGAGCGCATCGCCGCCAGCGGTTTTGGCGATGTCTTTCAGCCCGTGCGCGACATAATCCAGCGCGGCGTTCCAGGAGACTTCGCGCCACTCGCCGCCCTGTTTAATCATCGGCTGCGTCAGGCGCTCATCAGAATTCAAGGCGGTGTAGGCGAAGCGTTCCTTGTCGGAAATCCAGCATTCATTGACCGCTTCGTTTTCACGCGGCAACACGCGCATTACTTTGTCATGCTTCACCTGCACAATCAGGTTCGCGCCGACGGAATCATGCGGGCTGATACTCTGCCGTCGCGCCAGTTCCCACGCCCGCGCCGTATAGCGGAACGGCTTGGAGGTCAGTGCCCCGACCGGGCAGAGGTCAATCATGTTGCCGGAGAGTTCGGAATCCACGCTGCGACCCAAAAAAGTGGTGATTTCGGAACGCGCATTGCGGTTTGCCATGCCCAGTTCCATCACCCCCGCAATCTCCTGCCCGAAGCGCACACAGCGGGTGCAGTGAATACAGCGGCTCATTTCCCGCATCGAAATCAGGGCGCCGACATTTTTCATTACCGTGATATGTTTTTCTTCGCGGTAACGGCTTTCACAACCGCCGTAACCGACTGCCAAATCCTGCAACTGGCATTCGCCGCCCTGGTCGCAAACCGGACAATCGAGCGGATGATTGATGAGCAAAAACTCCATCACGCCCTTCTGCGCCTTCACCGCCAGCGCCGAATGGGTAAACACCTTCATGCCATTGGTCACCGGCGTGGCGCAGGCGGGCAAGGGCTTGGGGGCTTTTTCCACCTGCACCAGACACATGCGGCAGTTGGCGGCGATGGACAGTTTTTTGTGATAGCAAAAATGCGGAATGTAAACGCCCAACCGCTGCGCGGCTTCCATCACCGTGCTGCCGTCAGGCACTTTTGCCGCTTTGCCGTCGATTTCGATGTCTAACATGACTGCCTTTGTTTCCTCAAATCCAGTTCCAGAACCTGTCACACAACCGTTGCCATTTTGTGGGTTTCGGCGGCACAACCACTGGTCTTTCAAACTTTCCAAACTGCTGCTGCAATCGAAGCAACGCCTCCTCCGAAGTCAGATGCGCCAAAGCTCCCGCGACGGCCAGATGCTCACCACAAAACCATTTGAATCCTGGAGCCACCTCATCATCCGTGTAGTCCTCTCCAAGTTCAACGAAATCAGCGAAAAAAACCCAATCTCCCTTGAGGTTTTCATCAGGTTTTTTGTAACACAGGAAGCAAACGGGAGGCTCCATTTATGCGAACCTTCCTCTGGAACCCGCTTGCTGCACCGGAATGTACATCACCGTGCTGCCGTCAGGCACTTTTGCCGCTTTGCCGTCGATTTCGATGTCTAACATAGGTTTGGCTCAATATTCAACGGCGCAGTCACAAGTACATTCATCCGCCATTTCGCAATAACGATGTCGTCATTCCCATACGTCAGCGTTGACTCCGTATCAATATGCGCTACGCTGGTTTCCACGACTTTGCCAGTGATGATTATCTTGTCCGTCGTCGCTGGTATTTCAGGCAAAAACATCGGCGAAACATTAGATACATTCAAAATTTCCACTCCATCGGGCATGATGGTTATCGCCGCCCATTGCGCGGCTGCACCCATCAAAGTCTCAACAGAACCATTCACGTCCCGCTGTTGAGGCAACGCGGCAAGGTTGCAAGTAATGACTACTTTTCCTTCTTCGACCTGCCCAAATTCCGCGCCTTCCAGAAAAGCAGCACATTCTTTTCGTACAAATTCAACGGTCACGATTTGCCCTCCTGTACCGGCATGGCGGCGGCGTCGCCCAGGGCGCAGACGGTGCGCCCCATGATGTTGGACGTGACGCTGCCCAAAAGGTCGATGTCATCCGGGCGACCCGCGCCGTTTTCGATGCGGCGCAGATGGCAAAAATGCGGAATGTAAACGCCCAACCGCTGCGCGGCTTCCATCACCGTGCTGCCGTCAGGCACTTTTGCCGCTTTGCCGTCAATTTCGATGTCTAACATTTGCGCTTTCCATGCAATCAAACAGGTTTATCTTCGTGCGAAGCGAGACGCTCGCTTTTTCGTCTTTCCATGTACGCACAGAACAAGAAAAACATGCCCAAAAAAAGAGGAAAAAGCCCTGCATAATTGTCATACACAACCAATGCATCCTGGGGAGCATTCTTGCTATACGCTACCTCTAATACATCGGTAGCCTTGAATTCTTCCTTATTCAGGCAAGGGCCGTTTAATCTGCGGTCAATGTAAACAGCATTGTCTCTCGGCTTGTAGAGTTCGTCGGGCGAGACTACGCGAGGCGGCGGTACTAGTAATCCGTCTTGTTTCGCTACGCGCGCCTTTATTTCGTCTACCTGCCGTGCGTGCTGCTGTGCCATCGCCTTCTCAAATTCGGGATTCCATCGCTCCTTACGAGCGTAATCTTCCGGTGAAAAAATATAAGCGACATCGTTCTCATCCTTGAATTCGAGCGCAAAACGGCAAAACTTCTTGGTATGACCTTTTTTCTCATACGAGTAGTCAATAACCTCGGCAGTCGCTCGCATATCTCGCTTGCGGAATTCTGCCTTGTCATAAAGGTAGCCCCATGCTGTCAATACCAGACATACAAAACCCACAAGAAAAAGAAAGGCGCTTTTCTTCCTGAGTGTCATGGCAGCGCCTCACGCCGCTTGTGAAACCCGCTCCCCGCCCACTGCGCCTCTTTCGGCACGAGGCAGGTTTTGTGTTCGATGTGATACAAAAATTCATCCTTGAAGTGGCGCAAAAAACCCTGTACCGGCATGGCGGCGGCGTCGCCCAGGGCGCAGACGGTGCGCCCCATGATGTTGGACGTGACGCTGCCCAGAAGGTCGATGTCGTCGGGGCGACCTTCGCCGTTTTCGATGCGGCGCACGATGTTGTAGAGCCAGCTCGTCCCTTCGCGACAGGGTGTGCATTGTCCGCAGGATTCTTCGTGGTAGAAAAAGGAGAGGCGTTCCAGCGCCTTCACCACGCAGGTGGTTTCGTCCATCACGATGACCGCGCCGGAACCCAACATGGAACCCGCCTTGCTGATGGCGTCGTAATCCATCGCGCAGTCCATGATGATGTCGGCGGGCAGCACCGGCGCGGAAGAACCGCCGGGAATGACGGCTTTCAGCTTTCTGCCGCCACGCACGCCGCCGCACATTTCCAGCAGTTTGGCGAAAGGCGTCCCCAAGGGAATTTCGTAATTGCCGGGGCGCTCGACGTGACCGGAGACAGAAAATAATTTGGTGCCGCCGTTGTTGGGTTTGCCCAGATTCAAAAAGGCTTCGCCGCCCATTTTCAGGATGAAGGGAATGGAAGCGAAAGTTTCCGTGTTGTTGATGGTGGTGGGCTTGCCGTACAGACCGAAGGACGCGGGGAACGGCGGCTTGAAGCGGGGTTGCCCCTTTTTGCCTTCGATGGATTCCAGGAGCGCGGTTTCTTCGCCGCAGATGTACGCGCCATAGCCGTGGTGCGCGAAGAGTTCAAAGCCAAAGCCGGAACCCTGAATGTTCTGCCCGATCAAGCCCGCCGCGTGCGCTTCATCCAGCGCCGCCTCGAAGCGTTGGTAGAGTTCCCAGATTTCGCCGTGGATGTAGTTGTAGCCACGGGTCGCGCCGATGGCGTAAGCGCCAATCGCCATGCCTTCGATGACGGCATGCGGGTTGTAGCGGATGAGGTCACGGTCTTTGAAGGTGCCGGGTTCGCCTTCGTCGGTGTTGCAAACCAGATATTTGTCGCCGGGCAATGAACGAGGCATGAAGCTCCATTTCAGGCCGGTGGGAAATCCCGCGCCGCCGCGTCCGCGCAGGACGGACGCCTTGATTTCGGCAATGATTTCATCCGGCGGCGTTTTTTCCGCGAGGATTTTTTTGAGCGCGCTGTAACCGCCACGCGCCACATAGTCTTGCAAATGCCAGCCGTCGTCGCCCTTCAGGTTAGCGGTGAGTATCGGATGGATTGCGCCGAGGATCGCCATTATTCGCACCCTTCCAGCAGTTGGTCGATTTCGGCGGGCGTCATGGAGGCGCACATGTGGCGGTTGTTGACCAGCAGCACTGGCGCGTCACCGCAAGCGCCCATGCACTCGCCTTCCTTCAGGGTGAACTTGCCGTCCGGCGTGGTTTCGCCAAATTCGACGCCGAGTTTTTCTTTCAGGTAAGCCGCCGCGTGATTACCGCCGGACAAGGCGCAGGGCAGATTGGTGCATACCGTAAGCTTGTATTTGCCGACCGGCTTCAGGTCATACATGTTGTAGAAGCTGGCCACCTCAAACGCCGCGATGGGCGGCAGTTCGAGATAGTTCGCCACGGCTTCGATGGCTTCGGGCGACAGCCAGCCTTGTTCTTCTTGCGCCAGCGCCAGACACGCCATGACTGCGGAGCGTTGCTGCCCCGCCGGATATTTGGCGACTTCGCGGGCGAATTTTTGCAGGGTTTCGGTAGTCAACATCAGCGGTCTATCTCGCCAAAAACGATGTCCTGGGAACCGATAATCGTCACGACATCGGCAAGCATGTGCCCACGCGCCATTTCGTCCATCGCGGCAAGGTGGGCGAAGCCGGGCGCGCGGATTTTCAGGCGATAGGGCTTGTTCGCGCCGTCGGAAATCGCGTAGATGCCGAATTCGCCCTTGGGATGCTCAATGCCCGCGTAGGTTTCGCCTTCCGGCACATGGATGCCTTCGGAGCAGAGCTTGAAGTGGTGAATCAAGGCTTCCATATTCGATTTCACTTCCGCCTTCGGCGGCGGCGCGACCTTGTGGTTATCGCTCATCACGGGGCCGGGATTCACCCGCAGCCAGTCGATGCACTGGCGGATGACGCGGTTGGATTGCAGCATTTCTTCCATGCGAACCAGATAGCGGTCATAACTGTCGCCATTGACGCCCACGGGAATGTCAAAATCCACCTTGTCGTAAGCGGCGTAGGGCTGTTTTTTCCGCAAATCCCACTCGACGCCGGAACCGCGCAGCATCGCGCCGGTAAAGCCGAGTTGCTTCGCGCGCTCCGGCGAGACGACGCCGATATTCACCAGACGTTGTTTCCAGATGCGGTTGTCGGTCAACAGCGTATGGTATTCGGCGTGATACGTTGGGAAACGGCGGGTGAAGTCTTCAAGGAAATCCAGCAGCGACCCCTGCCGGTTTTCGTTCATCGCCTTGACCGTTTTGGCGTTTTTCCATCTGGATACTTCGTACTGCGGCATCTGGTCGGGCAGGTCACGATAGACGCCGCCGGGACGATAATAGGCGGCGTGCATCCGCGCGCCGGAAACCGCTTCGTAGGCGTCCATCAAATCTTCGCGTTCGCGGAAGGTGTAGAGCGCCATCGTCATCGCGCCCACATCGAGCGCGTGACAACCAACCCAGAGCAGGTGATTCAAAATGCGCGTCACTTCGTCGAACAGGGTGCGAATGTAAAGCGCGCGTTCCGGCACTTCGACACCGGCGAGCTTTTCCACCGCCAGACAATAAGCGTGTTCGTTGCACATCATGGACACGTAATCAAGACGATCCATGTAAGGGACGGATTGCAGCCAGGAACGGCTTTCCACCAGTTTTTCCGTGCCGCGATGCAAAAGACCGATGTGCGGGTCAGCGCGTTCGACCTGCTCGCCGTCCAGTTCCAGAATCATCCGCAGCACGCCATGCGCCGCCGGATGTTGCGGCCCGAAATTGAGGGTGAAATTGCGAATATCAGGCACGCTTCGCTCCTTCCTGTACATCGCCATAACTGGCTTCGCGCCGGACGCGCGGGATGTTTTCCCGCGCCGCGATACTCACGGGCTGATAAATCACGCGCCCCGCGTCCGGGTCGTAGCGCATTTCGACATGACCGGAAACCGGAAAATCCTTGCGGAAGGGATGCCCGACAAAGCCGTAATCGGTGAGGATGCGGCGCAAATCTTCATGTCCATCAAAGAGGATGCCAAACAGGTCGAAGGCTTCGCGCTCGTACCAGTTGGCGGAATTCCAGAGGGGGGTCACGGAAGCCACGACCGGAAATTCGTCGTTCTCGGCAAACACGCGCACGCGCAAACGCCAGTTGTTGGGGATGGAGAGCAGATGCGTGACGACCGCGAAACGATGCTCCGCGCGATACTCACCCGCGTAATCCGAATAATCGACGCCGCAGAGGTCGATGAGTTCATCGAAGCCCAGCTCCGCCGTGTCGCGCAGGACGCGCAGGGCAGCGCCGTAATCAGCGGCGGCAACTTCGATGCTGACTTCGCCCAGGGCTTGCGTCAGTTTTTTGACTTGCGCGCCCAGGTGTTGTTCCAGGGCTTGTTTGAGTTTTTCCAGCTTTGCGGACATTGGGGGGCGGCCTGAAAAATTAGCGGGCAATGGTACTTTCGCGGCGTATCTTGTTTTGCAACTGGATGAGACCATAAATCAGCGCCTCGGCGGTCGGCGGACAGCCGGGAATGTAAATATCGACGGGCACGATGCGGTCGCAGCCGCGCACCACGGAATAGGAATAATGGTAATAACCGCCGCCGTTGGCGCAGGAACCCATCGAGATGACCCAACGCGGTTCCGCCATCTGGTCGTAAACCTTCCGCAGGGCGGGCGCCATCTTGTTGGTCAGCGTACCGGCGACAATCATCACGTCGGACTGACGCGGCGAGGGGCGGAAGACGATGCCGAAACGGTCAAGGTCGTAGCGGGCGCAACCGGCGTGAATCATCTCCACCGCGCAGCACGCCAAACCAAAGGTCATCGGCCACACCGAGCCGGTACGCACGTAATTGATCAGCGCGTCGGCGGATGTGGTGACAAAACCCTGTTCGAGAATCCCTTCAATCGACATGCGTCACTCCCAATCCAGCGCGCCTTTTGCCCAGGCATAGGCGTCCCCCACCAGAATGATGGCGAGGAAAACCACAACTTCGACAAAACCAAAAATTTTTACGGAATCATTCGCCACGATGTCCTGAAACACCGACGCCCAGGGAAAAAGGAAGGCGATTTCGAGGTCGAACAGAATGAAGATGATGGCGATAAGGTAGTAGCGCACGTCAAATTTCATGCGCGCGTCTTCAAACGCCTCAAAGCCGCATTCGTAGGGGGAGAGTTTTTCCGCGTCGGGACGGTGGGGCGCAATGAACCAGCCCATCGCCACAGGCGCGAAACCGATGAACAGCCCGACGAGAACGAACATCAGAATCGGGAAATAATTTTCCAGCATGATTCTTCCAGGCATTGACCAAAAAACGGGCAGCGCCAGATCGCAATCCGGCTCTGCCCCCTTTGTTTCCTACTGCTTGAACTGGTGCCGACGGCGAGACTCGAACTCGCACAGCTTGCGCCACTACCCCCTCAAGATAGCGTGTCTACCAATTTCACCACGTCGGCGGAAAATCTGTTGTGGGCTTTTTGCAAAGCCTCTTTCTGCTTATTGGGGTATACCCGCAGCCTTGTCCTGGCTGTCTTGTCCCGTAGCGCCCTCTTGCGGGGCATTTTGTTCCGCGCCATTCGCCGCGCCATCATTAGACGGGTTCGGCACGGGCAAAACCGGCGCGGATTGTACAGCGTCCTGCATGATGCTGCCAGTGGTTTTTGTGCTGTGCGAGGCGACATACGCCAGTCCCAGACTGGTGAGGAAGAACACCGTCGCCATCGCCGCTGTGCTGCGGGAGAGGAAATTCGCCGAGCCGGAAGACCCGAAAAGACTGCCGGACGAGCCGCTACCGAACGCCGCGCCCATGTCCGCGCCCTTGCCATGCTGCACCAGCACCAGCCCGATGATCGCCAGCGCCACCAAAACGTGCAGCGTCAAAATAAGAGGAAATAACCAGTTCATGAAGATTCCAACCGTTTCTTTATACGTTGATTGCCCGGCAAATCGCCAGAAATTCGTCGGCATTCAAAGCCGCGCCGCCGACCAGCGCGCCATCAATATCGGGCATCGCAAACAGCGCCGCCGCATTGCTCGCCTTGACGCTGCCGCCATAGACGATCCGCAGACGCTCCGCCGTCGCCGCGCCAAGCTTTTCAGCCACGCGCGCGCGCAAGGCAAGATGCACCGCCTCCGCCGCTTCCGGCGTCGCCGTAAGCCCGGTGCCGATGGCCCAGACCGGCTCGTAAGCCAGTAGCGCGGGCACATGCGACGCCAGAACCGCGTCCAGTTGCCGGAAGACGACATTCAGGGTTTCCCCCGCCTGCCGTTCCGTCAGGGTTTCCCCCAGACAAAGCACCGGCACAATACCGACCGCGACCAGCGCGGAAAACTTTTCCGCCACCAGCGCATCCGGTTCGCCATGCAGACTGCGCCGTTCCGAATGCCCGACCAGCGCATAGCGACAGCCAAACTCCCGCAACATTGCCGCCGCCACTTCGCCGGTATAAGCGCCGATGTCGTGACGGCTGACATCCTGCGCGCCCCACGCGAGCCGCGAACCCGCCGCCAGCCGGGCAACCTGATCCAGATAGGGATACGGCGCGAACACGGCGACTTCCGCCGCGTCGTTGTCCGTCAAACCCGCTTGTAACGCGGCAAGCAGCGTCGCGTTGGCAGCCAGTGAGCCATGCATTTTCCAGTTACCGGCAATAAACGGTCGGCGGACGGAAGAATGCGACATGCGGAAGCTCCAGAAAGCAAGACGCCGGATTATATCGGCACGAAGGGGAAAATCAAACAGGTATCAGAGGTCAGGAATCAGGAATCCGCCAAAAATCCCGCGCGCGCGGCGAGGGGCAGCGGGTTTCGACGAAGCGAAGCCTCTTCCACCATTGGGAGCGCACGCATCGACAAATGGTGGAATTCACTGACCCGCGCGGCTTTTCGCGCAGGTTCGGTGGAATGATGGGTTGGCTGGCTCATGGATGAGGTGACGCGAAATTGGTCAATGGCTCAAGTTGCGGGCGACTTCCTTGCGGAAAGCTCATTCGCAAGTCTCTCCTTCATTCCTGGACGCTCATATCCATATACTTCCTGTGACCAACTGGCTGACCAGTTCGCGAGAGGAACAACAAACGAGCGCAATTCCATTCCCCGGTCAGTAAGGGCATAACCATCAATCGTTCGCGCAACGATATTGGCATCGCGCAACTCTTTGAGGCGGGCGTTCAGGATAGAGGGGGACATCCCGCCGCATCGCTCTTGAAGTTGGCGAAACACGCAGGGACCTTCCCCTAAATACCAAAGGATACCCAAAGCCCAGCGTCGCCCAAGGAGGTCGAACAGCGCGTTTATCGGCGCCCCGGAGATGGATCCTCTGACTTTTGCGCCAGGTGTGGGGTTTGACATTTCAGGTTGATGCCTCTGCAACAATCTCAGCCCGGGTCTTGCCTGCAAGCCCAATGGAGTCGTTTTCAAACTCATCAATGAACACGACATATTTATCCGCAGGCACTTTCGTGATCTCGACTGCGGTATCGGTCAATTTTCTGATGAGGCGGGACTTTTCGTCCGGGCCAATCGGATGGATGGCAACGGTAATGACGGGCATGGCAATTTCCTTTCTTCAAATGGAGTGGTGGAGTGGTAAAGCTACTGAAACTGTAACATGCTACACAATCAATAGCAACCACCCCCGGCAAGGTCGCTGAAGGCACATGGAGCGGCTTCGATCCCGCAGCGCAGCGAGGACAGCGAGACCGCCGACAAGCCGATTTATCCACGGTCGCCCATCAGGGCGGTGGTGGATAAATGGAAAGGCGCGTCAGAGAGTGGCGCAGTGTAAATTTTCGTGTGCGCGAAAATCCGCTAATGCACGGAAGTATGGACACTTCCCGCTGATAGGACAACGGAAACTGGAAGGCTGATAATATCTTGGCGGGGCAGCAAAAAAGCCCCGTTCGAGCGGGGCTTCATAGCCGCATTGCTGTTTTTTTGCAATGCGCCGCCTCTGAACTAAGCCCCATGCAGCACCCCGCCCACTCTTCGGGGTGGGCGAACTTTCCTGTCCTCTCCCACTCAGTTTGTGTTTTCGCGCACGCGAAAATAACCTGAATGTCATTCGTGATTCGCCCATTCCCGTTTCCACCCAGTGCGCTCAAAAGAGCCGACTAACGTTTGGGTTAAGCGGCATCGCGGGTCGTCCGCCTGGACGAATAGTTAGACCTCAGGCTCCGACCAAACCGCGAACTCGTTGCCGCTTGGCTCAGTGAAGTGGAACCTGCGACCACCGGGGAATGAAAAAATCGGCTTGACTATCTCGCCATGTGCAGAAACGACCTTGGCAAGCGTGTCTTCAATATGCTTGCTGTAGAAGATGACGAGCGCGCTGCCCTGGCTTGTGCGCGCAGCCAACTCAGACTTGAAGAAGCCGCCATCGAGACCTTGACCAGAGAACGCAGCATAGTCGGGACCATAGTCCTCGAATGCCCACCCAAATGCTTCTTGAAAAAAGCGCTTCGTCGCACCCAAGTCTCGCGCGGGATACTCGACGTAGTTGATTTTCTCGTGTGCCGGCATACCTGTTCTCCTGAGACCTGACGTTTGAATTCAGCGACGCCACAACAGCGGCATCCGCCTGGACGAAAAGTCAAACTCTTGCACGAAACGCTCCACGAAGCAAGAACGTCGGGAAGTGAGGGTTTGAAGCAGCGCAGCTACGCTCATTCATCCCGCAAACCCTCATTTCCCCGCCGGTTTCCCTGCCGCCGACATCGCCACTGCCGCATTGGAATCTTTCAACAAACGCTCCATCGCCTTGACGTAATCCCCCGCGACCTTGCCGCCGTCGTGGTACAGCAAAGGAATCTCCAAAGGTCCGTCCGCGAGCGCGCGTTTGGCGATATCGTCGGGGCTGACGGTGAAGCGACCGAGCATACGCGAGGTCGGCCAGGTGATGCGGGGATAGCCGTGATACACCAGTTTGGAACAAAACATGCGCTGGGTGCTTTCGACATCAAAATTGAAATCGTAACTTTTGCCGACCTGCCGCAAGGTTTGCAGAATCACCTCGCCGCGCTCCTCGGCGGCGGGCGGCACAGGTCTTGTCTGGCGCAACACGGCCACGTCATCCACGTTCAAAAAACGCGCGAGCGTGTTCATCTCCACGCCCGTCCGCAAGGCTTCCACCACGCCCTGCCCCGCTTCGATTTCCGCGTGGCGCGCTTTAACCAGCGGATGCTCCCATAGCCCCAACGCCTGCAATTCCGCCTTCGTGCCAATCCAGATGGCGGCGTGTCCCCAGTGACCGGGGATAAAATTGTCGGTCAGGCGAAACGGCGTTTTTTCCAGCAGGATGTCGCCCGCTTGCAGGGTTGCCAGCAAATCCGCGCGCACATCCGCTCGCTCATACAGCTTGCCGTGTCGGGTTTCGACCAGACCGACGGTATTGCCGAACAGCTTGCTGGAAAAATTGACGCTCTCCGCGCCCAGATGCGCCGCCGTGTCGCTGGTCACATCGCTGAAAAACTGAATCACCCGCCCGATGACGCGCAAGGGATTTTCACTTTGCGTCACTAACTGAAACGCCGGACTTTGCGCGATGGACAGGCGCAAATAAGGCTCGGCAGCAAAACCCGCCTGCGCCTGCACATCATTCAGCGGCTTGGCGACCAAGCCCTGATACCAGTCAACCGCCCGCCGCGCGCGCCGGCGGTTTTGCGGCGAATTGAACATCAACTCCGCCTGCCGCAATTCCCTGGAAGTCCAGCCAAAGCCCTTGTCGCCCGCGTTGATATGACGACGCAATTCCGCGTGATTGCGATACGGCAAAAACGCCTGCACATAGTTGTCATATAAAATCAACGCCGAAGAGAGCGAAATCAGCAGCCCCGCGCGATAAATCGCCAACCCTTCCGCGTCGGCGGGCGCAGTCGCGTCAAGCCAGCATTCATGCCGCGTTGCCGTTTGCAACAACAATTCGCGCTGCGCCACCAAATCCACCGCGCCCTGATTGACGCGCTGAAAATCCCGACCAGAAAGCGCTTCCTTGCGCCGCATCTTCGCTTCCAGTTCCGCATACAGCTTGATGGCTTGAAAACGCATACTCAACGCTTCTTCCGACAGTTGCAGATAAGCATTCAGCCGCGCCTCCATCTCCGCGCGCGCAACCCGCCCCACCTCCGTCGGCGAACAATCCCCCGCCAGCGGCGCTTCCGCCAACATCGGAATACTCGCCGACAGCGGCGCGGCGTGCAGCGCCCCGGCAAATCCGCAAAGCAACCCGCACAAAACCTTCAAAGGACGCAGGATATTCATGACGCGCCATCCATTTCGATAAAGCGGGGATTATGGGGAAGCGCAAGGGAAATGCAAAGCCGGAAACACCGACGCGCTGGACGAAACGGGTTCTGCCCTGACCAAAGCCCTTTTTCCAAACAGGCGAGGCGCTCATCCTGACGTGGTGAAGCGTGAATCAGGGTTTTTTTATCCGCCGCTGGCAGCGCCCCCTGCTCATGGCAGCCGTCAGAAGTCCGGCGGCAAACCTCGGCGCGGCGGGCGGCAAAGAGGCGACGAAGGCGGTCGGGCGGCTTTTGGGCGATTAACGAAAAAAGAGTCGCTTGAAAATCAGATAAGGGACGCTGAAAAATATACCCGCCAGCGAAAACCATATCATTGCGCCGCCGAAAACCGGATGACCGCCCACAATTCCAAACCCGATCACAAGAAGCAAAACGCAAAGCGTCAAAAAACTCGACATGGTGACCTCCAATTGAACTTTTTTACAGGGAGATATTGAACATGAACAACGAACGACAGACGATGCACATCATCGCGGCAAACCTGGGCGCGGTGGGCGGCAAAGAGGCGACGAAGGCGGTTCAATGGATGACATGTCAATAATGCCGTTCGCTTTCGTAGTAAATCTTTCCATCCATGTCGCGCCAATGGCGTCGGCTGTTCCGCTCGATTTGATATTGGATGTACCCATAAATGATGGGGCAGACAAACGCTATCCCGACTATGACAAATAATTTATCACCCATCAGCATGTATCCCAGAAACCCAAGGCAGAAGAACGTGATCAATGATGATAGACCGATGATCAGGTAGTACATGAAAAGGAACTCCTGAAATGTCTGAAAAATCAATTGTCCTGAAAATTGAAGCGCAATCAAAGACAAATCAAGCGTATGCCGATTTGTCGCGTCTTGCAAACAAGATTCAGGATACCGCCAAGTCGACCGGATATTTGAGCCGTAGTAGCAACGCCTCCGCCGCCCTCGCCGATTTCGCTAGAGAAGCCAGTAACGCCGGAAGCGGCGTGACCAAAACCGCGCAAGGCGTGGAATCTATCAGCCACACCTTGCAGCGGAATCAGAGCATTGTCGCCAGCCTGACCGCCGCTTATGCTTCTTTCTCGCAAATTTCCAAGCTCATCACGGTTACGGATGAATATACGCAGATGGCGTCGCGCATCAAAATGGTGGCGTCTTCCACGGAAAAATATGAAACGGCTGCTTGCGACGACCAACAGAACGTATCGCCCCTGGAACTGACCAGAGAAACCCTGCCACCCCGTCAGATTTCGCTTGACGGGGTGGCAGGGTCGCGCGGAAAAGCGCATAATCGCCCGTCTTTTCAACGCCGTTTTACTCATCCTGCCCCATGAAATTCCTTTTCGACCTTTTTCCGGTCATCCTGTTTTTCGCTACTTTCAAATACACCCATAAAAACCCTGAACAGGCCGCAGACTGGGCGGGTCGTCTGCTGGGCGATGTCAGCCCTGCCCAGGCGCCCATTCTGCTGGCGACAATTGTGGTCATGCTGGCGACGCTCGCGCAAATCATCTTTGCGCGTCTGCGTTATGGCAAGGTTGAAAAAATGTTGTCGCTCAGCCTTGGGCTGGTCGTGGTTTTTGGCGGCATGACCCTGATTTTTCAGAACGCCGCCTTCATCAAATGGAAATTCACCCTGCTCTATTGGGCGATGGCGGTGAGCATGTCCATTGCCGCCCTTTGCAAACGCAACGCCATGCGGCTGATACTGTCCGACAAGGTGGATTTGCCGGAAGAAGCGTGGCTACGCCTCAATCTGGCGTGGATTGGTTTCTTCGCCTTCGTGGGCTGTCTCAATCTTTTTGTGGCCTATCGCTATTCCACCGACATCTGGATGAATTTCAAGATATTCGGCGTCATGGGCTTGATGCTGTTGTTCATCATCGCCCAGGGCGTGTACCTCGCCCGTTTCATCAAGGATGAAGCCGAAGACAGCCAGACGTAATCAAACGTAAAAATGCGCTGACGCTTTTTTCAGCATCACTTTTGCCGCCCTTGCTGGTATCATGTCGCGATGTTTTTGCTCCGGGATGGTTCGCCAGCCCGTTTTTTATAATTTTCCCAAGAAGGATGATTTCCACATGTCAAGCTTGAAAAAAATTTCCGCCGTCCTGATCGCCAGCGCCCTGATTTCCGCGCCCGCATTCGCTGCCGACAAGGTTTTCGTGACCGTCAATGGCAAAGCCATTTCCCAGACCACTGCCGACCTGTTCATCAAGGAACAAACGGCTCAGGGCGCGCAAGATACGCCGGAACTGCGCGAAGCCATCAAGGATGAGCTGATCCGCCGTGAACTCATCGCCAGTGAAGCCCGCAAAACAGGGCTGGACAAGAAGCCGGAAATCAAGGCGCAACTGGAAAGCGCGCAGCAAATCGTGCTGATGCGCGCCTATTTTGGCAATTATCTCCAGAAAAACCCGGCGACAGACGCCGAAATCAACGAGATTTACAACTCATTCAAGACCCGTCTGGGCGATGTCGAATATCACGTTCGTCATATTCTGGTTGCCACGGAAGACGAAGCCAAGGCCATCATCGCCAAGCTGGACAAGGGTGAAAAATTTGAAACGCTTGCCAAGGATTCCCAAGACCCCGGCAGCAGTGAAAACGGCGGCGACCTGGGCTGGATGGCGCCCTCCGCTTTCGTGCAGCCTTTCGCCGAAGCGCTGGTCAAACAGGACAAGGGTACCTACACCAAGGAGCCGGTACAAAGCCAGTACGGTTATCACGTGATTCTGGTGGAAGACAGCCGCGCGCTGACGCCGCCACCGCTGGAAGATATCAAAGGTCAAATCGTGCAAAGCCTGGAGCAGCAAAAAGTGGATAAGCTGCTAAAAGACCTGAAGAGCAAGGCGAGGATCAAATAAAGCTTTGAATCCGCAACAAAAATGGCGTCGTGTCTGTTAAACACGACGCCATTTTTTTATCCCGCGCGTTCAACACTACGCGTCCGCGCTGTCATCCGCTGCCGGTTTTCTTGCCAGAGAGCAGGTGTTGCGCCCCGACGCCTTGCTCGCGTACATTGCCACGTCGGCGGCTTCCAGCAGAACTTGCGGCGTCTGCCCGTGATCGGGGAACAGGCTGATGCCGATACTGGCGCGGATGGACAGGGTAACTTCTTCCAGTTCCACCGGCTGATTGAAGCGTTGCAGCAGCTTTTCCGTCACCAGACAGGCTTCTTCGTCGCTATGGATGGGATTCAGCAGCACCACGAATTCGTCGCCCGACAGCCGCGCCGCCGTGTCGCTGGCGCGCACGCCGCTCCGCAAACGTCGCGCCACCGCCAACAACAGTTCGTCACCCGCCTGATGCCCGTATTGGTCGTTGATGACCTTGAAGCGGTCGAGGTCGACGAACAGCACCGCCAGTTTGCGTCCCTGACGCTTGGCTTGCGCGATGGCATTTTCCAGCAGGCTGAAAAAGGTCAGGCGGTTGGGCAGCCCGGTCAGGGCATCGTGATGCGCCATGTGCATCATGGCATGATGGTTTTCTTCCAACGCCGTGACCTGGGCGCGAATCTGGTTCTGCATTTCTTCCACGCCACGCGCCAGCAGCCCCACTTCATCCTGCCGTTGCGTGGGCAGCGGCAGATTCTCGCCGCTGTCGCCAGCGGCAAAACGCCGGACAGAAGCCAGAATTCGCGCCAGCGGTTGCGCCACCGCCTGGGAAACGCCCCAGGCAATCAGCAGCGCCAGACAACTGAAGGACAGCACGATACGCCAGATGTTGCCCGCCAACAGACTGCTTTCCTGACGAATATTATGCAAAGGCTCGGACAAGCCCAGGATGAAAAAACGCTCATTGGAAAAATCGGCAATCTGCACCCGATAGAAGGCGGCGAGGGCTTCAAAATCTTCCGGTTTGCGCCTCTGTATGTTGGTCACAACACTGTCCCGTTCGCCGCTGACAATTTCCTCCGCCATCGGGAAAAGTCCCTGAATCAGATTCGGATTTTCGTCGGAACGTACCAATTCGCTCATGGCATGATTGTCATTCACGAACACGCCATTATTGTCAGCGAAATAAAAATGGAATCCCAACGGCAATTCCGACTGGATTTCTGTGAACATCTCGCTCAAATCGACGCGAATCACCACCAACATGCCGCTGGCGACGCCGGTATCCAGAGGAACCGGCGTGACCACCAGCACGCTTGAACGTCCCTCCGCGCTGCGGATGACATCGGAAAGATAAACCTGCCCCGGACTCAAATGTATCGCCTGCGCGACGAGCGGAATCAAGGGAATGGGACTGGAATCAACAAGGTCGATATTGCCTTTGTCATTGATGAAAGTGAGCTTTTCCTGCCAGCCCTGCCTGGTGTCGATCACGCTGACCTGCAAGTATTCAGAATGCACCTGCAACAGGGAACGCGACATGCGCTGCATTCTCTCCTTCAGATTCGTCGGCGAATTCACCAGCGACGCATAGATGCGGGCGTCGCCCGCCACGGAGCCAAACGCCGCCATCAGTTGTTGCCCCAAAACCCGGGCGGAGCTTTGCAGGTTTCTTTCCGTGCGGGTCATCAACATTCGATAGCTGCTGTCGTGGGCGTAATAGCCGGTCAGACCGGAAGCCAGGACAGCAAACACAGCCAACACTAAAGCCAATCTGGGAGCAATGCCAATACGCATGATCAAACTCGCTGGAGCCTCACAAAATGAACCGCCTGATGTCAAACGACAGACAATACACTAAAAACCGGATGTATTTTATAAAATAATTTCAGGGATAGTGATAGATGTAAGCTATCCGCAAGATAAAAACAAGCAATTAGCTTTGTCTGAACATCGTCTGCATACTACGGCAAAAGATGAAGCGTTATCGGTTCCCCCTCCGAAAAACGACAACACCCCAACCCCAGCAGTGAAAAAACAGTAGCGCCAGCAGCAAAAAGCCGGACGGCTCAACACCGTCCGGCACTTTTTTGGGCGCTCAGTCCGTCAGGCTTCCAACAGACTCCGCAACATCCACGCCGTTTTTTCGTGCTCCTGCATCCGTTGGGTGAGCAGGTCGGCGGTCGGCTCGTCACTGGCGGCGTCTACCGTGGGAAAGAGCTTGCGCGCCGTGCGGGCGACGGTTTCATGACCTTCGACCAGCAGCGCGATCATGTCTTCCGCCTTGGGTACGCCTTTGGTTTCGGAAATGGCGGTCAGTTTGGCGAATTCGCTGTAGGTGGCGGGCGCGGGATAACCCAGGGCGCGGATGCGCTCGGCAATGAGGTCGACCGCCAGCGCCAGCGCGTTGTATTGCCCCTCGAACATCAGGTGCAGGGTGTTGAACATCGGCCCCACCACGTTCCAGTGGAAATTGTGCGTCTTCAGATACAGGGTGTAGGTGTCTGCCAGAACATGCGACAGCCCGGTGGCAATTTTGGCGCGGTTTTGTTCGGTGATGCCAATATCAATGGCGCTGCCGGTAACGGTAGCGGTTTTAGCGGCGTTTTTGGCGGATGACTTTGCGGTTTTTGTGGCTTTGCTCATGGATGAACTCCTGTCAGCAGGTTAACAATCGGGTTAAACACAAACGGCGGCAATCTCGCGGGATGCGGATGAATACGCTTTGTACCTGCTTCACCCGCATCGGGCAAGCATGACGCCCATTGCAAAAAACTATGGAATCACTTGACGCCGTGTTCTTTCAGGAAAGGCACGTAGGCGCGGTCGACGCGCATGATGTGGTGCACAAGCCAGGCTTGCAGGAATTCCAGGGCTTCTTCGGTCACGGTTTCGCCTTTTTCAAATTCCAGCAGCAACTTGACCGCCTCCCGCGTAAAACCATCGTGTTCGCTCTTGTGCGCGTCCGATTCGGGGTAGCCCAGGCGATTGAACAGGTCTTCTTCCAGAATGAAGTGATTGACGGTGTAATCCACCAGTCCTTCCAGAATTTCGCGCACCACGGCTTCATCCGGGTTTTGCGATTCAATCTGCTCGTTCAACTGGTTGGTCGCGTCCACCAACCAGTGATGCTGCTTGTCAATGCTATCAATTCCCAGAATGAATTGTTCAGACCACGGCATGAAAGACACGTTGATTCCTCCGGCAGCACAGCTTGCATCAAAATAGAAGCCGTGAGTATAGCAGAAGCCCTACAGCCGGATGTCACGAAAATACGCAAG
>JAITSU010000064.1 GCA_031287525.1 Zoogloeaceae bacterium
CTTCGCCTTGATAAAGCGCGACAGACGCTGGAATTTACTTATCTGCTGGAAGATGTGCCCTGCTCCAAAGGCGTACTGATGCTGTCAAACAGCGCGGACAACGCAAACAACGGCGCATGAAAACCGCCGCCGTCATTCCCGTTTTCAACCACGGCGAAACCGTCGGCGCGGTCGTCGCCACACTGCGCGGCTACGGGCTGCCGGTGATTCTCGTCAATGACGGCAGCCATGCCGACTGCGCCCGAATCCTGCAAACGCTGGCGGATACGGCAACGACAAAAACCAGTCTGCCGCCCGTTCATCTCCTCGTCCATCCCGAAAATCGCGGCAAGGGCGCGGCGGTGATGACGGGTTTGCGCTACGCGCATGAACAGGGGTTCAGCCACACCTTGCAGGTCGATGCCGACGGACAGCACGATCTCGCCGCCGTACCCGCCTTTCTCGCCGAGAGCGGCAGACAGCCGGAAGCCGTCATCAACGGTTGTCCGCGCTATGACGCTAGCGTGCCGAAGGGTCGCCTGTACGCGCGTTATCTGACCCATGTCTGGGTATGGATTAACACCCTGTCGCTCAGAATCCCCGATTCCATGTGCGGCTTTCGCGTCTACCCGCTGGCGGCGGTCATGCCGCTCCTTCCCGTGCTCGCCCATGTGAATCGCATGGACTTTGACATGGAAATTCTGGTGCGGCTGGATTGGGCAGCCGTCCCTCTCGTCCATCTGCCGGTCGCCGTGCGCTACCCCGCAGACGGGATTTCCCACTTCCAGCCCCTGCGCGACAACCTTCGCATCGCCGCCATGCACACCCGCCTCTTTTTCGGCATGTTGCGCCGCTTTCCGAAACTCCTGCTGCGGCTATTGACAGAGTAGGGGCGGTTCGGGAACCGCCCCTACTCTTCGTTACGCCGCCTGATTCCTGAAAAAGCCGCTCGACGACTTGTGCCGGGTTGTGAAAGAATCCGCCGCATGTCGATATTCCATATTTCCCTGTCTTCCGCGCTTAGGCTTCGGGGGTTTTTGCCGCAACGGTGCGCCTGACATGCATTGGGCGAAAATCGGCGAGGCGGGGTTTGTGGGCGGGATGCGCTTTTTGTTGTGGGCGCATCGACATCTTGGAGATTTTCCGTTTCGCGCGGCGCTGTTCATCGTCATGCTCTGGTTTTTCGCCACGCGCCGCCTCGCCCGCCGCGCTTCGCTCGACTATCTGCGTCGACTGCATCGGGCAAGCGGCGGCACGACGCCCGCGCCGACCCGTCGCAACAGTTTTCGGCATTTCATGAGTTTTGCCGACACCATTCTGGACAAGTTTCTGGCGTTTTCGGGCGAACTGGATACGCTCCCCTGCCATATCGAAGGCAGGGAGCCGTTGTTGTCGCTGATGCGGGAAAAGCGCGGCGCCTTGCTGGTGACGGCGCATCTGGGCAATCCCGAACTCTGCCGCCGTCTGCATTACAGTCTGCCTGCGGATTGCCCGTTGCCCCGCCTGACCATCCTCGTGCATACGCGCCATGCCGAGGGGTTCAACCGGATGTTGCAGCGGCTTGACCCGACCCATGCCTTCGACCTCATGCAAGTCACGAGCCTCACGCCCGCCACGGCCATGTTGCTGGCGGAACGGGTTGCGGCGGGGGGCTTCGTGGTCATCGCGGGCGACCGTATCCCCGTTGCGTCCGCCATGCCGGATAACGCGACGCTCGCCGTTCCCTTTCTGGGCGAAGCCGCGTATTTTCCCATCGGGCCTTATGTGCTCGCCGCTGCCCTGGGGTGTCCGGTCTACATGCTGTTCAGCGCGCGGCGGGATACGGATTTTTTTGTCGGGCTGCGCCCTCTGGCAGAGCGCGTCGTCTTGCCGCGCAAGGAACGACGCGCCGCCATCGTACCCTATCTTTCCGCCTATGTCGCCGCCCTCTCTGAAGAATGTCGCCAAAATCCCCTGCAATGGTTTAACTTCTTTCCTTTCTGGCAAGCGCCCACTCCATAAAATATGCGAACCCCCAAAAGCCAATGGCAGCAAAGCGTGGAATTGCGGATTCCCTTTCACGACCTCGACCCGCTGGAAATCTGCTGGCACGGGCATTACGTGCGCTATTTCGAGCTGGCGCGTACCGCGCTCTTGCAGAGCATTGATTACGACTACCCGAAAATGCGCGAGTCGGGCTATGCCTGGCCGGTGATTGAATTCTTTATTCGCTACGCGCAGCCGCTCTTTTACCAGCAACGCGTTCAGGTTGAGGCTTATTTGATGGAGTGGGAAAACCGCCTCAAAATTGACTACCTGATTCGGGATGTCGAAAGCGGTCGGCGGCTGACGCGCGGGCATACCGTGCAGGTGGCGGTGGAGATGCAAACGCGGGAAATGAGTCTGGTAACGCCTGCCGTCCTGCTTGAAAAACTGGGGGTGAAATGAAAAAAATCCTCTTTGCGCTGTTCCTTGGTTTAACTGGCGGCATGGCGCATGCCGAAGATGTGCTCGCGGAGGTTGAAAAGCGGCTCACGCTGCAACCGGTGATACGCGGCGAATTTGTGCAGACCCGCGCGCTCGCGCGGATTAAAAAACCCCTCGTCTCCACCGGGCGTTTTCTCGTCGCGCAAAATTACGGCGTGATTTGGGAAAACGTCAGTCCCATCACGCAAACCACGCGCCTGACCAGAAATGAAATCACGCAGACGGACGGCAATACCACGCTCATGAAGTTGAACGCGGAAAAAGAACCCGCAGTGCGCCTCATCAACGGCATTCTCTTTTCGGTGTTTTCCGGCGACGTGGCGGCGCTGTCAAGGGTGTTCGATTACAGCGGCAAGGTGGAGGGTAAAAGCTGGAAACTCACCTTTACGCCCAGGGATAAAAACCTCGCGCGGCTGATTCAGGCATTGCGACTGGAAGGCGGGCGCGATGTTTCCAGAGTTGAACTGGAAAGCGCGGCAGGTGACGTGACGCGCATCGAATTCAAGGCGACCACGCACGATAAAACGCTGACTGAAGCGGAGAAAAAACAGTTTGAGTAATCTCGCTTACGCGCGCGCTCATCGCCTGCTGGCATGGCTCTGGCTGGTCATCCTCCTCATTGCCGCAAGTTTTTTGTTGCTGACGCGAGAAACATGGCAGGGGCGCATTGATACCGATTTATTGACCCTGCTGCCCACCGACCTGCGCCGTCCCGCGCTTGAAACGGCAAGAAAGGCGCTCTCCGCCCAGGGCGAGCGACAACTGGTGTTGCTGGTTTCGGCGCATGAAGAGAAAGACGGGGGCAGCGCGGACACGCAAAAAGCGGCGGCGTTGCTGCGCGAAACCTTGCGCGAGCGCGTTCCCGACCTGAAACCGCAAAACGATTTCGCCGCCTTCCCCGGCGATTTCTACGCGGGCTATTCAACGGGGCTGATGACCGACGCTGACCTTGACTGGCAGAAGACCGCCACGCCAGAAGCGGCAAGCGCGCGCGCCCTGAATCTGCTTTACGCTCCCTTTCCAACCAGCGGTATCCCCTGGACATCCGACCCTTTTGGATTTTTTGGCAACTGGTTGCAAAGTCTGGGCGAAGCCAGCCCGCTGCGACCTTCCGGCGACGAATGGAGGGTGGAACACGAGGGCGCGGAGTACGCCGCGCTCCTGTACACCCTGCCCGAAAGCGCCTTCGCGTCCGACTTTCAGCAAAAACTGATGGCGGCGCTGGATGCCGCAGAGCGCAAACTACATGCCGCATATCCGGCGTCGCAACTGCTACGCGCGGGCGTCGTGCTGCACGCCGCCGCCGCGACGCGGCAGGCGGAATCCGAAATGCGCCTGATTGGATTCGGCTCGCTGTTGGGCACGTTTATCCTGATTGGCTTCGTCTTCCAAAGCGCCCGCGCCCTGCGCCTGATTGTCATCTCGCTCCTCTCCGGCGCGATCGCCGCGCTCATGGCGACCCTCATGATTTTTGAGCGCGTACACCTGATTACATTGGTGTTCGGCGCGAGTTTGATTGGCGTGACGGTCGATTACGCCATCCTGGTTTTTGCCCAACATCTTGGCAATGCCGAACCCGCGTGGGAACGCCATCGGCGGCTTCTGCCCACGCTCTGCCTGTTGCTGCTGGCGCCCGTGCTGGCGCACGTCGGCTTGTTGATGACGCCTTTTCCCGGTTTGATCCAAATGGGCACGTTCGCCATTTTCGGCATCTTCGGCGCGTGGGCAAGCGTTGTGCTGTTTTATCCCCGCCTGCTGCCCCTGACGCTGCCGCTCCCCAAACGCGCCGGAACCGTGGCGGGTTTGCTGCGACGCTGGCCGCGCTGGCAGGGCGGACGCAAACAGTGGGGCGTCGCGCTCCTTGCTTTTTTTGTGTTGGGCGGCGGTCTCCTGCAACTGCAAAGCAACGACGACATCCGCAGCCTGTTTTCCGGCGACCCGAAACGGATGACGGAACAAGCCGCCGTTTCCAGAATTATGCGACTCCCCAGCCCCGCGCAAATTTTTCTCGTGAGCGCCGACGACGAGGAAACCCTGCTGCAAAGGGAAGAAGCGTTAATCACGCGCTTACGCCCGTTCATGGCAACCGGAAAAATCAGCGGCTTTGAAGCCGTCAGCCGTTGGCTGCCCTCCGAAGCGCGGCAAAGAGAAGCGCGGGCGGCGCAAGAAATGTTGCAACCCACCCTCGTACAACTGCAAAAAGAACTGGAACTCCCAAACGAATGGGCGCATGAACAATCCGCGACCAACTCGCCCCTCATCTTCCTCACGCCGAAAAACTGGCGCGACAGCCCCGTCAGCCAGCCCTTTCGCGCTTTATGGCTGGGCGAAACCGCCAGCGGCGACGGCACGAAAAAGCATTCCAGCATGGTGCTGCTGAAAGGCTTGGCGGATTCCGAAACCGCCGCGACGCTGGCGCAACTGCCCGCAAATGCGCCCGCCATTCCCGAAGTGGAATGGGTAGACCAGACCAAAGAAATTTCCCGCCTGATGCAAAGATACCGACAACTGCTCACCCAAACCCTGCTCGCCGCCTGCCTGATTGCGCCCCTGCTGCTCTACGCCTTCTTCCGCCGCGCCGTCTGGCGCGTCATCACGCCAGTGGTGATGGCGGGCGTTGCCACCCTGTCCATCATGGGCTACCTGGGGATTCCCGTACAGCTTTTGAGCATTCTGGCGTTACTGCTCACGCTGGGCATGGGCGTCGATTACGCCATCTTTTTGCAAGCCCGCCAAACCCACGCCCACACCCTGCTCGCCACGACGCTTGCCGCCTCACTCACTCTGCTGTCCTTCGGCCTACTGGCATTCTCCAGCACCCCGGCATTACACGCTCTGGGCTTGACGGCAAGTTTGGGCGTGACATTCTCGTGGCTGCTGACGCCGGTGTTCATTCAATCCCACGTCGAATCGGCAATCGTCTAAAATCAACCGCCCATGATTTTTACAAATCCATCCTCACTGCATGACAACAACGCTCGCCACCCTGTTGCAGCAAGCCGAAGGCAAAACGCTGGAATTCAAGCGTGATTTGTCTTCGCCCAGACCTTTGCTGAAAACGCTGGTTGCCTTTGCCAATTCTGC
>JAITSU010000070.1 GCA_031287525.1 Zoogloeaceae bacterium
GTGGGGCGTTTGAAGGTAGGGCGCGCTCTCCGAGCGCGCCGCAGGCTGCTGACAAAGTTGCACAGAGCGTTTTTTTGAGTGAAGGTTTTTCTGGGAACGCCAGCGTCCACGCTGGCAGCGGTGTTTGTGCGGCAATCTGCGCTCAAAGTCGGCGTTCCCGGAAAGCGACTTCGGAGGTTTGTCAACAGCCTGCGGCGCGTTCTTCGATCCCGCCCTACCTGCCTGAATTCTGCTGGAATTTCCAGGCGCTCGCGCACATCTCTTCCAGACTGCGCCGCGCCTGCCAGCCCAATTCCCGCGCGGCTTTTTGCGGGTTGGCGTAGCAGGCGGCGACATCACCGGCGCGGCGCGGCGCAATGCGGCAGGGAATGGCGCGACCGCTGGCTTTGGCAAATGCCGCGACCATTTCCAGCACGCTGTAACCTTGCCCCGTGCCCAGATTGATGGCGTGCCAGCCGGAATGCGTCGTGAGCCAGTTCAACGCCGCCGCGTGCCCTTCCGCCAAATCCATAACATGAATGTAATCGCGCACGCCGGAACCGTCCGGCGTGGGGTAATCGTCGCCAAACACCCGCAATTCCCGCAACATTCCGGCGGCAACGCGGGCAATGTAGGGCATCAGGTTGTTGGGAATCCCCGCCGGACGCTCGCCAATCAACCCGCTGTCATGCGCGCCGACCGGATTGAAATATCTGAGACAGACCACATTCCAGTCAGGGTAAGCCACCGCCACATCGCGCAAAATTTCCTCGATATGCAGCTTGCAACGTCCGTAGGGATTGGTCACGGAAAGCGGGTGCGCCTCATCCAGCGGCAGATAGCGCGGCTCGCCATAAACCGTGGCGCTGCTGCTGAACACCAGCGTTTTGCAATCCGTTTCGCGCATGGCTTCCAGCAGACTGATGGTGCCCTGCACATTGTTGGCGTAATAGTCGATGGGCTTTTCCACCGACTCGCCCACTGCCTTCAAGCCCGCGAAATGTACTACGGCGTCGATTTTTTCATCGCGCAAAACCCGCGCCAGCGCCGCCGTATCGCGGACATCCGCCTTGATGAAATCGGGTTTCGTCCCCGTAATTTGCGCGACGCGTAGAGGCACATCGGCGCTGCTGTTGGCGAGGTTATCCAACAGCGCCACACGATGCCCCGCCAGAATCAGCGTGACGGCGGTATGACTGCCGATGTAACCCGTGCCGCCGGTGAGAAGAATGTTCATGTACTGTGCCTTTTTATTTTCGGGGGGTTTGCCGGAGCGCTTCCAATGCTCGTTCCAGAATGATGCGGTCGGCAACATCTTTGTCACGCGCCGTCTGTTTGGTCAAGATCGACATAAGCAGCGTTAGCAAGCTTGGAAAATTCGTAGTAATCAAGGAAATTGGACATGGCAGAAACTCCTTACTGGTTGGAAATGGGTTTGAGGATGGATTTTAGAAACGGTGGCTGTGAGACATAGGGTTTCACATTGGGGGCATGACACATCACGATAGGAGGGCCGAACAAACTGGCAATCAATGCTTCGTGAAACGGGGCAACACGTATGATAGTAGTGTTTCGGCCAAGGATTTCTCCCGTCTGGCTGTCCACGACTTGCTCTTCAATTTTTTGAAGTTTCCATCCAATGGGTTCTTTAATCTGATACCTACCTTTCTGGTAAGCGTTAATGAGATGGTAGCGAGCGGTGGGATAATCCATTACCACTTTTTTCCATTGATTCAAAGGCGTTTTCATATCAACGGGTCTTTCGATACGAATTATTTTCCCATCGACATCGCGAAGATGTTCCATGAATCCATAGCCATCATTTTTAATGTGGTCATATCCCGACGGCACTGTCGCATCATAGAAACCATCCACTTGCACCTGCCGATAGACCTTGACACCAGCATCTTTGCACGCTTCGTCGAAGCTTCTGGAAATCAATGCTTCTTCCACCCAAGGCAGGGAAAGGAGAACGAGCGCCGGTGGTGTCAGAAGTACCCAACACGCCAAACGTACCCAACGCGCCAGCGGGCGATCAAATACCCAGGAAACAAGAAACGACGGCAGCCAACCAAGTAACCCAAAGGCAAGAAGAATCAGCATCGAATAGCAGGCAATGACGATGATGCCAATCGGGGAAAGCATGTAGGAGCTGGACATAGAGCGACCTGTAGGCAACGCGACGGAAGGGAAAATGAGGCAGATTACGGTTTTATTTGCTTCTGCATGGCGTTTTTCCTTTCAATCTTCCTGTTCGTCCGGCGTGTCTTCGCTCACCTCATCCGCAAACTGCTTCGCGTGCAGACGGGCGTAATGTCCGTTTTGCGCGAGCAGTTCGGCGTGTGTGCCGCGTTCGACGATGCGACCTTCGTCCATGACCAGAATCTGGTCGGCGCGTTCGATGGTGGACAGGCGATGCGCGATGACCAGCGTGGTGCGCCCCGCCATGACTTTTTCCAGCGCCGCCTGAATGTGGCGTTCGGATTCGGTGTCCAGCGCCGAGGTCGCTTCGTCGAGAATCAGCACAGGAGCGTTTTTCAACAGGGCGCGGGCGATGGCGAGGCGCTGGCGCTGACCGCCGGAGAGCATGACGCCGTTTTCGCCCACTTCGGTTGCAAAACCTTGCGGCAAACGGTCAATGAATTCGAGCGCGAAGGCGTCGGCGGCGGCTTGTTTGACTTCGCGCTCAGGACGATTGGCGAGGTCGCCGTAGGCGATGTTGTTGATGACCGTATCATTAAACAGCGTAACCTGCTGCGTCACCAGCGCGATGTGCTGACGCAGGTTTTTCAGGCGGTAGGTTTCGACGCCCGCGCCGTCAAGCAGGATTTCGCCTTCGCTGTGCGTGTAAAAGCGCGGAATCAAATTGGCGAGGGTCGATTTGCCGCTGCCAGAGCGCCCCACCAGCGCGACCATTTTGCCCGGTTCGATGACAAAGCTGATGTCGTTCAACACGGTTTTTTCGGTATCGAGATAGGTAAAGCGCAGATGTTTGACTTCCAGCCGCCCCGCCACCCGCGCGCGTTCCAACGTGCCCAAATCGCGCTCCGGCGTTTCGTCCAGTTGCTCGAAAATACTGGCGGCGCCGGCGATGCCGCGCTGGATGGTGGAACTGACTTCAGAAAGCTGGCGAATGGGTTTCGGCAACAAGCCCGCCGCCGTGATGTACGCCACCAAATCCCCCGCCGAAGCGTCGCCGCGCAGCCAGAGCACAAGGAACATCAACACGGACATGGCGATGTAAATCACCAGTTGCAACATCGGCGTATAAATGGCGCTGGTACGGGTCATGCGAAGCTGGCGCGCGCTGTTGGTCAGGCTGCTTTCCAGAAAACGCTGCTGTTCGTAGGCTTCGCCGCCGAAGCTGCGGACCACGCGATAACCCTGGATGGTTTCGGACGTCACATGGGTCAAATCGCCCATCGCGGACTGAATCTTGTGACTCTGCTTTCTGAATTTGCGGCTGGCAACCGTCACCATGAACGTAATCAAGGGCAGGATGGCGAGCATCACCAGCGTGAGTTTCCAGTTCATCCAGATTAAATAGAGGAACAGGAACACCACCGTCATGCCTTCACGGATGACGACCTTCACCGCCTCGGTCGCCGCGCCCGTCACCATCGTGACGTTGTAGGTGATGCGCGAAATCAGATGCCCGGAATTGTGGCGGTCAAAATAGGGGTTGGGCAGGGTCAGGAGGCTGTTGAACAGGGCAACGCGCAGGTCATGCACCAGCCCCAGCGACACCCGCGCCAGAAAATAATTGCCCAGAAACGCGCCCAACCCCTGCCAGGCGGCAATCAGGACAATCAGAATGGGAACGGCATAAACCAGCCGCAAATCATGCAGCCAGCGCCAATGCGTATTCGGAAATAGCGCGGCGTCGGGATTGGCAAGCCCGTCGACAAAATACTTCAAGATCCCCGCCAGCATCGGCTGGGTAGACGCGAAAATCAAAAACCCCACAATGCTCAACGCAAACATGCCCCAATAGGGGCGCACATAAGTGAGCAAACGAAGATAAATTTTCAGCCCCGAAGACGGGACGCTGCTGTGATGCGACATGGAAACTGACCGGCGAGCTAAGGGATTGAATATAGCAGAATCAGGAAGCAGATGTCAGAAAGCGCCTGCCAGCGGGAGCATCCTGCTCCCGCAGACAGGTAACGGCAGGGCGATCACGCCAGACGTAGGGGCGGTTCGCGAACCGCCCGCATTGTTTCAGGTAGGGCTGTTTTTCAGGTAGGGCGCGTTCTCCGAACGCGCCGCAGGCTGCTGACAAAGTTGCACAGAGTGTTTTTTTGAGTGAAGGTTTTTCTGGGAACGCCAGCGTCCACGCTGGCAGCGGTGTTTGTGCGGCAATCTGCGCTCAAAGTCGGCGTACCGCCGACGTGCCGACGTGGACGTCGGCGTTCCCGGAAAGCTACTTCGGAGGTTTGTCAACAGTCTGTGGATTGAACGGAATGGAATTCCGTTCAATCCTTAAACATCCGCCACCCGGAAATCATGGTGGAAATCAGGGAGTGTTTACTTAAAACTTCTTCGCGGATGGCGGCGTAGATGTGGAGCACCGCAAAACTCATCATCAGCCACATGCCCAGGCGGTGCCAGCTATGGGTTTGTTGCGAGCCGCCCAGTAGCGGCACGACCCAACCGAAGAGCCAGTCACCGATGCCGCCTGCGCCGCGAAATTCCACAAACAGTCCGAAGCCGGTCAGGGTCATGCCGAAGGCGAAGACGGTGAAGAAGAAGAACATCATCAGGAGCGCCATCGGGTTATGCCCAAGGTATTTTTTGGGGGTGTGTTCCAGAAACAGATACCAGCGCAGTTCGTAGATGACTTCCTTCCACCATTCCTTGTCGGTAAAGGGCAAGAGGAAAATCTGGCGGGCGTGGCGGTTGCCGACGAACGCCCAATACAGCCGTGCCAGCAGACCGATGGCAAAGAGATAGCTGGCGCTGAAATGGATGAAGCGGATGTAGCCCATGATGTAATGGTCGGCGGCCTCGCCCGCGAGCGTGGGCGGCGGTTTGCCAATCAGGTAGCCGGTGACGGCGAGGATGACCATGAGCAGGGCGTTCACCCAGTGCCAAACCCTGAGCGGCGCTTCAAAAACGTAGACGGAATAAACCTGACGCCCGCTGCGTTCGGCTTCCTGTATGTCGTGTTGGGAAAGCATGTCGTTCTCCTTTTTAGCGCACCTTGACGCTCGCCATTTCCTGCCCGTCGGGACTCATGACGTGCGTGGAGCAGGCAAGGCAGGGATCGAAGGAGTGCAGGGTACGCAGGATTTCCAGCGGCTCGTCGGCTTTGGCGAGGGGCGTGTTCAACAGGCTGGCTTCAAAAGCGCCAATCTGACCTTGCGGGTCGCGCGGCGAGCCGTTCCAGGTGGTCGGCACGACGCACTGGTAATTGTCGATTTTGCCGTCCTTGATTTTGATCCAGTGACCGAGCGCGCCGCGCGGGGCTTCGGTAAAGCCCGCGCCCCGCGCTTCGGCAGGCCAGGTTTTGGGATCCCATTTGGCGGTGTTGGCCGTGTTCAGGTCGCCCGCTTTCAGGTTGTTCATCAGGCGGGTGAACATCTGCTGTTGCAGCTTGACGCAATACAGGGTTTCGATGCCGCGCGCGGCGGTGCGCCCCAGGGTGGAGAACAGCGCGGTCAGCGGCAGGTCGAGTTTTTTCAACACGCCGTCGATGGTTTCCTTGATGAAGGGATACCGCTCTGGTTGCAGGTAAGCCAGAACCATGCGCGACAGACAGCCGACTTCCATCGCGTGTCCGCGCCAGCGGGGGGCTTTGATCCAAGAGTATTTGCCGCCTTCGTCGAAAGATTCGATGCGGGTTTTTTCGCCTTTGGTATTTTGACCGAGCACAAAATCGGGTTCGGTCACGCCGTCGAAGGGATGCAGCCCCTTTGATTCGTCCGGGTACTTGTACCAGGAATGGGTGACGAATTCCTGCACCTGTTCAGGGTCTTTCAGGTCGACTTCGTGAATTTTGGCAAGGTCGCCACCAATGATAGCGCCGCGCGGCAAGAGCAGGTTGCCCGCCGAATAATCGTTGGCGAGGTCGGGAATGTCGCCGTAAGACAGCAGGGCCTGGCTGGCGATGCCGCCGCCATAGAGCCAATCCTTGTAGAACGAGGCGATGGCGAGCAGGTCGGGGATGTAGACCTGCTCAATGAAGGCGGCGGCCTGGTCGATGACGCTCTTGACCAGATTCAGGCGTTCCATATTGACCGCGCCGACCGCGCCCGTGCCTTCGAGATTGATGGCGCAGGGCACGCCGCCCACCAGCCAGTTGGGGTGCGGATTCTTGCCGCCGAAAATGGCGTGAATCTTGACGATTTCCTTCTGGAAATCAAGGGCTTCCAGATAGTGCGTGACCGCCATCAGATTGGCTTCCGGCGGCAGCTTGTAGGCGGGATTGCCCCAATAGGCGTTCGAGAAGGGACCAAGCTGACCGCTCTCCACGAATTTTTGCAAACGCGCCTGCACATCGCGGAAATAGCCGGGCGAAGAAAGCGGCCAGGAAGAAATGCTTTGCGCCAGCGTGGAAGTTTTTTGCGGGTCGGCTTTCAGGGCAGAGACCACATCCACCCAATCCAGCGCGTGCAGATGGTAAAAATGCACCAGATGGTCGTGGATATACAGATTCAACTGCATGATGTTGCGAATCAGGTGGGCATTTTCCGGTATCTGGATGGCCAGCGCGTCTTCCACCGCGCGGATGGACGTGAGCGCGTGCGTGCCGGTGCATACGCCGCAGATGCGTTCGGTGAACGCCCAGGCGTCGCGCGGGTCACGACCTTTCAAAATCACTTCCAGCCCGCGCCACATGGTGCCGGTGGAAACCGCGTTGGTGATGACATTGCTGCTGTTCAGATTCACTTCCACCCGCATGTGACCTTCGATGCGACAAACGGGGTCGACCACCACGCGGCGGCCTGAATTATCGAGCTTGAAGCCCTGCGTTTCGTAGGCGCTCATGCCTGATCTCCTTTATGTTCTGCGGGGGTTGTTGCATAACGGTTTTTGATGCTGTGCAAGGCGGTCATCGCGGCGTGGGCGGCGATGGCGGCGCCCGTACCGATGGCCACCGCGCCGCCGATTGTGTCGGCGTTGGCTTCGATGCCGAATTGATGGATGCCCGTCACGCGGTCATAGAAACTGCCCTTGTCCCAGAAACCATCTTCGGAACAGCCGATACACCCGTGACCGGATTGCACCGGCCAGGAAATGCCGCCATTCCAGCGCATTGAGGAACAGGCGTTGTAAGTGGTCGGCCCCTTGCAGCCCATTTTGTAGAGGCAATAACCTTTTTTCGCCGAATCATCATCCCAGGCTTCCACGAATTGACCGGCGTCGAAGTGTCCGCGCCGATAGCATTTGTCATGAATGCGCTGCCCGTAAAACATCTTCGGACGCCCCTGACGGTCAAGTTCGGGAATACGGTCGAAGGTGAGCATGTACGTCACCACACCCGTCATCACCTCGGCAATCGGCGGGCAACCCGGCACATTGATGATCGGCTTGCCGGTAATGACCTTGTTGATGGGCGTAGCGCGGGTCGGATTGGGACGCGCCGCCTGCACACAACCATAAGACGCGCAGGAACCCCAGGCAATTACCGCCTTGGCGTCGGCGCAGGTTTCCTTCAATTTGTCGATGAAAGGACGCCCGCCCTGAATACAGAACATGCCGTCTTCATTCAACGGCGGATTGCCTTCCACCGCCACAATGTAATTGCCCTTGTATTTTTCCTTCACCCGCTCGATGATGGCTTCCGCCTGATGCCCCGCCGCCGCCATCAGCGTATCGTCATAATCCAGCGAGAGCATGGACAGCACGACATCCTTGGTGAGCGGATGCGCCGAACGGATGAACGATTCCGAACAACAGGTGCATTCCAGCCCGTGCAACCACAAAACCGGCGTGCGCGGTTTGTTTTCCAGCGCCTCGGCAATCCTCGGCATCGCCGCCGCCGACAGTCCCAGCGAAGTCGCTGTCAGACTGCAAAATTTCAAAAAGCTGCGCCGGGTAATGCCCTGGCGACGCAACACTTCGTAAAAAGTCTCCGTCATGGCTTGGTGTCCTTATTGAAAGCGCCGCCGCGCATGTTGTGTTGAAGGCGGGTTGTAACCGACACAATCATACTACGCGATACCCAAATACGGCATCCCCGCCGTTTACGTTTGGCGGGTTTCGGGATGAGTCGGACTAGAATACACATCCCGCCACCTTCAGACTGACCTGCCGCATCGCTCGCATGAACAGTAAAACGCCTCCCCCCTGGGAACGCCAAGCTCCAGCTTGGCAAAAAGCGCCCAAAGAAGCAGATGCCAAGCTGGAGCTTGGCGCTCCCGGCGTTCCCGGTACTCCCGGATGGTATTCGCGCGGCTATCTTCCGCATCGTGACGAATTCGGCTTGCTCCAATCCATTACCTTTCGCCTTGCTGATTCCCTTCCCCAGGAAAAGCTCCATCAACTCGAAAAAGAGCTTGCCGCTTTGCCAGAAGAAAAACGGAATATTCAGCGTCGTATCGAAATCGAAAAATGGCTTGACGCAGGCATGGGTTGTTGCGCCTTGCGACATCCTGCGCTTGCCGCCGTGCTTGAAAACGCGCTCCTTCATGCGGATGGTTCCCGGTATCGCCTCTTGGCATGGTGCATCATGCCGAATCATGTGCATGTGCTCATCCTGCAAAAGGAGTCGCTGGCGAAAATTGTGCAATCGTGGAAAGCATTTAGCGGACGCTGGGCAATGGCGAATAATGCCAAATTGGGGCTTGGCGTTTCCGGGAAGCCATTTTGGATGCGTGAAGTTTGGGATCGCTTTATCCGCGACGAAAAGCACTTGCGCGCGACGATTGACTATATCCACGAAAATCCTGTTAAAGCGCGGCTTTGTCAATCTGCGGGAGATTGGCTGTGGTCAAGTGCTTCCGAAAACCACCGTGAACGTCGGGAACTCCGGGAACGCCAAGCTCCAGCTTGGCATGAAGCGGTCAAAGAAGCAGATGCCAAGCTGGAGCTTGGCGCTCCCAGCGCTCCCGGCTGGCATTGAGAAATCCTGAAATGACCCGTCTGCTCTGTTTCAACAAACCCTACGGCGTCCTGAGCCAATTTACGCCGGAAGGTCGGTGGCGCGGGTTAAAGGATTGTCTTGACATCCCCGGCGTGTATGTTGCGGGGCGGCTGGACGCGGATAGCGAGGGGCTGTTGTTG
>JAITSU010000073.1 GCA_031287525.1 Zoogloeaceae bacterium
CCCCCCCCCGGGGGGGGGGGGGGGGCCATCCGGGGGGGTCCCAACCCCCTCATTTGTGTGCCCTCCCGGGGGTGGTTGCCCCCCCCCGCCACTTTATCCGCACGCGCCAATACCCTCTCCCCTCGTGGGAGAGGGTACCCCGCGAGGGGCGGGAGAGGGGGTGGTTCACTTTGTGGAAACGTGGTTTCATGCCCGATTGCCGCCCCCTCTCCCCAACCCTCCCCCACGAGGGGGGAGGGCGTCAAGGTGGGCGGAAAATTTGGCGTTGCGCTTTCCTGCTGTTCCTCTGCGCCGCCCCCGCCTTCGCCGCCCCGCCGCAAATCATCGCCCCGCCGCCGCTGGACGCGCTTTTGCAACGCTATCTCCCGCTGGAGATGCCGGAAGACAACAATCCTGACGCGCTCGCCGCTTTTGCCGAACGGATTGAGCGCGAGGGGCGCGAATTGTTGGCGACGGAAGGGTATTTCAACGCCAGGCTGCAATTAACGGGCGATACGCCGGAAAATTTCGTCATTCAGGTTGAACCCGGCGCGCGCGCCTGGGTGGAGCAGGTGGACATCATCATCGACGGGGCAGTGCCAGAGGCGCGGCAAGCGGCGTTGCGGGAGGCGTGGGCATTGAAAGTCGACGCCCCGTTCCGGCAGGCGGACTGGACGACCGCCAAGGAAGGGCTGTTGATGGCATTGATGGAGCGCGATTTTCCTGCCGCGCGCTTACTGGAAAGCCGCGCCGCCGTGGATGCCGAACGCAATCGGGCGCGACTGAAAATTCATTATGACAGTGGCGCCGCTTACCGTTTCGGGGCGTTGGAAATCAGCGGATTGAAACGCTATTCGCCGGAACTGGTGGCGCGTTACAACCGACAGGTCAAAGCGGGCGCTCCTTATGACGAGAACCGCCTCGCCGCGCTGCAAAGCACGCTGGAAAACACGCCTTATTTCGCTTCGGTTTCCGTGCGGCTGGATACTGAGGCTGGCGATGTCGTACAAACTGAAAATGACATCATCGTCGCCCCGGTGCGGGTGCAGGCGCGCGAGCAAGCGCCGCATCGTTTGAGTCTGGGGGCAGGCGTGAGCAGCAATACCGGCGCGCGGGTGGAGGTGAATTTTCGCACCGCTGACCTGTTTTCCCGCGCGTGGCAGTTGAACAGCGGTGTGCGGGTGGAACAGTTGAAGCAATCCGCCTACGCCGACATTTTTTTGCCGCCGACGCCGGATGATGATCACTATGCCTTTGGCGCGTTGGTCGAACATTCCGACATCCGCAATCTGAAATTGCAAACCGGATCGCTGGGCGTCAGCCGCAGTCGTCGGCAGGGTAGCGTGGAAAATGTGCTTACCTTGAGCTACATCACGGAAAAGGAAATTTCGGATGTGTTGCCACAAAGCCGCAATCGGGCGTTGACCCTCAACAGCGCGTGGACGTGGACACCCAAACTCGCGGCGGACGCGTTCTGGTTCAACCATGTCAGCCAGATTCAAATCGGCGGCGCGATTCGCCCCGTTTCCGACCAGAATTTCGCGCGCCTCTATGGTTCCACGCTGCACAATTTCCGCCTGAACCCGCGAAACACCCTGACCCTGCGCGCGGAAGGCGGCATCGTGCTGGCGAACCGTCGCGAGGGCATTCCGCAGAATTTCCTCTTTCGCGCGGGCGGTACGCAATCCGTGCGCGGTTACGCCTATCAAAGTCTGGGCGTCAAGGAAGGCGACACGACCTTCGGCGGACGTTACCTGCTCACCGCCAGCGGCGAATTCACCCACTGGCTCGCCGATAGCCCGTGGGGTGTCGCCGCCTTTGTTGATGTGGGTAACGCGGGCGACGACAAAAAAACCTTCCGCCTGCAAAAAGGCTACGGCGTGGGCGCGCGCTGGAAAAGCGAGGCGGGCGCGATCGGCGTCGACCTCGCCTATGGCAATAACTGGCATTTGCACTTCGCCCTTTCCTTGCCGTTTTGAGCATCATGCGCCTGCCCGGATTCCCAAAATTTCCCAGACGGCTGCGCCGCCTGTTCATCGCGGGCGTTTTGCTCGCGGTCTTGCCGCTGGCATTTTCGGCGTGGTTGGTGACGACCTCCAGCGGGCTGAATTTCAGCCTGCAACTGGCGACATACGCCAGCGGCGGGCGGCTCTACGTCACGGGCGCAAGCGGGCGCTGGCTCGACACATTCAGTCTGGAAACGCTGACCTGGGCGGCGGACGAGCCAATCACCCTGAGCGGTTTGAAAGTCGACTGGTCGCCCGCCCTGTTGCGGCATGGGCAACTCGCGATCGCCCGCGTCGGCATCGACCACCTCCACATCATCAAACGCGCCGCTTCCGATGAACCCGCGCCGCCACCTATGCGCCTGACGCTGCCCTTCGCGCTGGTGGTGGAGCGTCTGGACATTGCCCGCCTCGATTTTGGGCAAACCCCGCTCGCCCGCAACATGACCGCGCACCTCGCCAGCGATGGTCGCCACCACGCGTTCGCGGCGAATTGGGCGCGTGACACGCTGCGCTTCAACCTCGGAGGCACGCTGTCCGGCGAAGGCGATATGCCGCTGGCGGCGACGCTGGACATCGACGCCGCCACCCTCCTTGCGGGCAAGCCGCATACGCTGACCCTGCATCTGGCTGCCGACGGCGCGCTCCTCGCCCTGCCCGTGGAAGGACGCCTGCTGGATGGAAAAAACAACATCGGGCGTTTTTCCGCCACTCTGACGCCCTTCGCCGCGCAACCCTTGACCGCGTTACGCGCCCGGATTCAGGATTTCGACCCGTCGCGCTGGCTGCCCAATCTGCCGCAAGCCCGGCTGGATATTCTGGCAGACCTTGCTTTGCAAGACGGCATTCCCTCCACGCAAATTCGCGGTCATTTTGACCTCCGCAACAAACGCGCTGGCAGCCTCGACGCCCACGCCCTGCCGCTGGAAGCCCTGACCGGAAATTTCCTCTGGCATGAAAACACGCTCAAACTCACCGATCTCGACGCCCGCTTTTTTGGTCAAGGGCGCTACCTTGGTCATCTGGAATACAAAACGCCCACTCTGAAAGCGGTCGGTGAATTGACCCACATCGACCCGCGCCGCTTTCTGCCCAAACAACTGCCGATGGGCGACCTCGCCGCCAATTTTCATCTGCAACTGGATTTGGATGCGAAGCAAGGTCAACACGCCCTGCAACTCGATTTCACCTTGCCCGCAAGCACGCTTGCCGGACAAAAGCTGCAAGGCGGGGGACGCTTGCGCTACGCGGCGGCGCGGTTTCAAAATGTCGACATTGACCTGCGTCTGGGACAAAACCACGCCAGATTTCAGGGTGCGCTGGGGGCGGCGAAGGATGCGCTGGACGTCACCATCGTCGCGCCGCGCCTCGATATTCCGCCCCTCGTCGGTGATTTGAACGCGCGTCTGACCCTTTCCACCCCGTCCGGCAAACTCGACACGCCCTTCATCAAGGGCGAAGCGGACAGCGACAAACTCGCCCTGCCCAATGGCATCACGCTGCAAGGCTTGCGTTTTCAGTCGGATTTCAACGCGCAAGCCCTCACGGGCGCGCCGGGTGACGAACCATTTGCTCTCAAACTCTCCCTCGCCCAATTAAACAGCAACGCCGGTGTATTGCGGGCGGGTGAACTGGAACTCAGCGGCAGCCCACGCGCGCACCGCCTGACGCTGGACGCCGAACTTGCCGCAAAATCCGTTAGCGCCCACCATCTGCGCCTCGCGCTGACAGGCGGGCTAAGCGCGGCGCGGCGCTGGAACGGCAAGCTGGAAGAATTGCAACTTGAATCTCCTGCCGCGACGCCAGCCAAAACATCCGCACTCATCAAACTCACCGCCCCCGCCACCCTCGCCGTCGACGCGCAACGCTTCACCCTTGACCATGCCAATCTGCAAGGCAATGTCGGCGACGCGCTCTGGCAAGCCAGCATCAACGCGCTCGCCTATCCCTGGACTGCCGACCAGCCGCTACAAGGCGACATCAAGTTGCAAAGCGGCAACCTCGCCTGGCTCGCTCCTTTGTTAGGCATAGGCTACCGCGCGGGCGGGCGCGTGGATGCCGAAATCAAACTGGCGGGCAGCCCCGCCGCCCCGCGCTGGCGCGGCTTCATCCATGCCGACGCGCTTTCCTTCGCCGCGCTTGACATGGGCTTGCGGCTGGAATCCGGTCGGCTGCGCCTATCCTTCGACGAAAACATGTTGCGTCTGGAAAGTTTCCAATTCAGCAACCCGCACACTCCGCTCCCGCAAAAACTCGACCGCGCGGGGCGCGAAAGTCTGCTCCCGCTTGCGGAAGCGACGGGGCGGGTTAGCGGGCAGGGCTTTTTGCGCTTGTCGGGCGCGGCGGATAATGTGGCGGGCGGACAACTGGAATTCAGGCTGGATAAACTGGGCGTGATGCAAAAGCCGGAACAATGGCTCGTCCTCTCCGGCACGGGGCGTTTGCAACTGGCGGAAAACAAACGCCTGAATGTAGACGCCAGGCTGGATGTGGATGGCGGCTACTGGCGGCTGGCGGATATGGGCGCGCCGAAACGTTCCGATGATGTCATCGTCACCCGCGCTTCGCAAAACGGCGAAACACGCGCCGACGGCGAAACGCCCCTGCGTACCGATCTCGCCGTCGACATCGACTTGGGTTCCAGGCTGTATTTCGTCGGCGCGGGCGTATACAGCCGCTTGCGCGGCGCGTTACGCATCGCCGGACAATCCGGCGAACCGCCCCGCGCCACTGGCAGCATCCGCGTTGCCGACGGGCGTTTCGACGCCTACGGGCAACGGCTGGACATCGAACAGGGCATTCTCACCTTCAATGGTCTGGCGCAAAATCCGAGCCTCAACATCCGCGCCATGCGAAAAAATCAGGCGGTCGAAGCGGGCGTCAGCATCACCGGCACGGCGCAAAAACCCGTCATCCGCCTCGTCTCCGAACCCAATGTGCCGGACGCGGAAAAACTCTCCTGGCTGGTGTTTGGCGAAGCCCCGGACGAACAAAGCGGCACCGACTACGCCACCCTGCTGACCGCCGCGCAAGCCATTTTGGGCGGTCAGGACGGCGGCAACGCCCTCATCGACCTGCAACGTTCGCTCGGCGTCAATATCAGCATGGGCAAATCCGGCAACAGCCGCGCCCCCACCAGTCAAGTCGCCCAAACCGGCGGCTTCGGCACACACGCCGATGACACCGCGCAAAGCCAGGTCATTCGCGTCGGCACGAGGCTGGCGGATGGGCTGACCCTTTCCTACGAACAATCCATCGCCGGCACCGAAAGCGTCCTGAAACTCACCTACGCCCTCACCCGCCGCCTCTCTCTGGTCGGTCAAACGGGAAGTGATAACGCGCTGGATATTTTTTACAGTTTCCGGTTTGGGGGGGTCAGGGATCAGGGGGCAGGTAACAGGAATCAGGAATCAAAAACCCGATTCGACGAAAAATAAGAAAAACGCGCTCCTCGATATTCGGTGAAGCCAAAGAAGTAGACGGAAAAACACTCTACCTGTCCGTGCTACGCTTGCTGCCTACGACCTTCATCAACCTCTGACCCCGAAAACTTGAACGGTTTATACCCTCATGGTATGATTTTAACCTCCTCTTAACGCATGTCGGGCGCATCACCGCTATGCGCTTATGCGTTGAGCGCGGCGATTACATTATTTGAGGAAATATGATGGTAGAAAGCCTGATAGCGCCATTTGATGCGTACAAAGGGGATGACCCCTATATCTTTGTCAGCTACGCGCATAAAAATTCTGAAATTGTCTTTGAACACATTACCCGCTTGCGTAATGCGGGTTTTCGTATCTGGTACGACGAAGGCATTGACCCAGGCACAGACTGGTCGGAAGAAATTGCGATTGCGCTGAGCAATGCGGCGGCATTAATCGTATTCATTTCCCCTGCCGCAGTGGAATCGCACAATGTCAAAAAAGAGATTGTCTTTGCCATTGACCAGCGCAAGCACATGATCTGCATTCATGTAGAGAATACCGAATTGCCCGTTGGTCTGAAATTGCAGTTGGGCAACATCCAGTCCCTGTTGGAAGACCGTTTTATTGACCAAGAAAAATTCTATGCCCGGCTGTTCGATGCGCTTCCCGAAGAAACGCGGGAAGTAGATCGTAACGGCGTGCCGGTTCTGGCTGCGTCGGGAAAGGCGAAGCGACGCAGAACTCAAGGCACGATTCAGCAGAAGAAATACAAAACCGTCTTTATTGCCGCAGGGTTTGTACTGGTCTTGGGGCTATCGGCTTTTGTTACCGTGAATCTGACCCGGAAAGATGAGACGCCGCCTTCCTCAACGGTCACGACGCAAACTTCCGACGTTGTAAAATTTGCCGACGCGAAGCTGGAGGCAGCGATACGTGAGGAGCTGAACAAACCAAGTGGCGAGCTTACGATAACTGATCTTGCCAGCATTGCCGACATGCTGGATTTATCGGGACAAGACATCAGCGACATCACGCCTCTTCGCTATATGAAGAAATTGACCTACCTTGTTTTGAATGACAATAATATTACCGACATCTCCGCTTTGCAGGGGTTAAGGCGTTTGCGAGCACTCAAATTGAAGAATAACCGGATTACCGACATCTCGGCTGTTCAGGAAACCCCTAATCTGGTCTATCTTGATTTGAATGGCAACCAGATCAAAGATATTACGCCTGTGCGTTCTTTGAAAGACTTGACGACGCTCTCCCTTAGCAATAATCCGGTCAGCGATCTTCGACCTTTGGCGGATATGAAACAATTGAGGATGTTATATATTGATGGCGTTTCTTTGCAGGAAAGTGATTTGCAACCTCTGTTACATTTATGCCAATCAAATTTGTTCATCTATAGGGATGAGGTGGTAATAACAAAATGTCGTGACCAAAAACTCCGGACGCCTCAAACCGATAATAGCGCGAAAAATTCCGAAGCTGTAAAGTTTGCCGATGCAAATCTGGAAGCGGCGATACGTGAAGAGTTGAACAAACCCAAAGGCGAGCTTACGATAGGCGATCTTGCCAACATTGCCGAAACGCTGAATTTATCGGGGAAAGGCATCAGCGACATCACGCCTCTTCGCCATATGGAGAAATTGAGTACCCTTTATTTGGATAACAACAGGATTACCGACATCTCCGCTTTGAAGAAGTTGGATCGTTTGAGCCATCTTGATGTGGGGAACAACCGGATTACCGACATCTCGGCTTTGCGGGAAATCCCTAATCTGATTGAGCTTACTTTGGATGACAACCAGATCAAAGACATTACGCCTGTGCGTTCCTTAAAAAAATTGATGATACTCTCGCTTAACAATAATCCGGTCAGCGATCTTCGCCCTCTGGCGACTATGAAAAGTTTGTGGACATTGAGTATTGATGGTGTTGCTTTGCAAGAGAGTGATTTACAACTCGGGCTATCTTTAAGTCAATTAGTAAGAATCACTGTCAGCGATGCGTCTTTCGTCAATCTTACAGAAGATCAAATCAGGACGTTTCGGAATGGGATACAAAATACCACATTTTACAATTTCCAAAAAAATCGAAAAAAACGGGAATAAAAACGGGGGCAGACCACGTTTTTCCTTGCCTCTCCAAGCGATGCTCTTTTTCCCATCTCATATCACCACACCACGCAGCAGGACATCAAGCAGGGTGGAAAAGCGAAGCGCCTTCTACCATTCGACCTATACACCCGTACATCCGCCAAATGTCGGAACGCCGTACCGAGTTACCGCTTAACCGCTCAATGGTGGATAACGCTTCGCTCATCCACTCTACGGATGCCTTCGGTGCAGGCTTGATTTAATGGCATTGACCATAGGGGCGGTTCGTGAACCGCCCGTGTCCCCGATATTCCTTTGCTCGTTGCCGCAGGGCGCTTTCCGGGTTGGGCATATCAGTTTCCTTCCCACCATTTTTGAGCTTTGGATCTGTCGAAGGGTTTCAATATTGCCTTTTTAATGATGACTCCATTCAAAGCTGGAAATCGTTCACGAAACTTTGGTTCGTCCTCTTTCCATTGGTCTGATATTGATATGTCAAAAGTACCTGTTGAAGCTCCGATCATTGCCTGATCAAGCAACGGTATGCTTGGTCCAGCCTTAAATTCCCCTTCTTCGCGCTTCCTCACCGTTGCCTCAACATGTCCAATATAAAAGACACCGGGTTTTGAAGATTGGAGCTCCGAATGAAGCGGCGTAAAGAAAGAACCGTGGAATGGAAAAGACCTTGCCATGCTTGTGAAACCACGAATCACATAATCGCCTTGTTCAAGTTCCAGACGCAATAGATAGGTATTGCCTACTGTTGGCGACTTTGATTCAATTTTCGCTTTTTTATCCATGGTAAAATTTATTCTGTCAGCACTGTCTTTCACTACTGCCTTTTCAATGTGAGCGACTAATAACCTTGGTCGAAAAGCTTTAATATACTCATTTTGTAGCGTTACTGTCATCAGGAAAACCGGGTTTGAAATTTCCTGTGACGTAGTGGCTGAATCGTCTGAAAATGCCATCTTTGTCGGTGTGGCACAGCCTGATACCAGCAACGATAATGCGACGATAATTGTTGCAAGGACTCCGCAGGGCGGCGTCAACTTGAAGCCTGTAACTGACCTGAATACTGAGGCGAACTGATTTGTCATTTATGCTTTTCCTTGTTGGTTGATGAGTGTGGGGAAAACGGGGCAGACCGTAGAGCTAACCGGCGCTGCGCGGCTTTATCGCGCAGCGTCCAGCGACTGAAAGGAGCGAGGTTGAGCGCCAGGTTAGAGCTCATTTTGCTGATCCTTGGCGACCGTCTTTGAGGTACTCTGGTTTTTTTGCTTTCTGGATGCAACAAGAAAGACAATCCAAGAACCGAAGGCGAACGAGAAGACCATTAATCCAACGACAATTTTTTCAAGTTCGGTTTGGTTGCTGAGCTTATTGTTAATTAGACCGATGGCGACTGCCAATCTGGTAAGGATAAACATCCCAACGGGAAAAACCACAGACCATATTCGGTATCGGCTTTTTTGACTGTCAGAGAGCTTCAGCTTCGAAATTAGGAACACTGGAGGCAATACGACAATGACGAGAAGAATGATGAAGAATGGACCAGCCATAGTATGTGCTCTAACGTGTTTTTCTTTGCTTTTCCAGGCGATGCCCTGTTTCCATTTCTACCGCCACGCCGTAGCCGAACCGAAAGTGAGTCATCATACACGAGCGTCAGGGAGCGACCACAATTTTTCATAAACGCAGACTTCTGCCATTCTCGCAGATGTCATTTTTCTGGAATTTCCCCATGCCCCGCCGTCCCCGTCTTGTCGTGGCAAATGTCCCGCTCCATCTGGTTCAGCGTGGTCACCATCGATAGGCGTGTAAGATTGCCTTGCTACCTGACGCCTCTACCCACAACCATGTAAAATCTTCCCTTCGCTTCCTTTTGTCCAAAACCATGTTGCTCGACTTTCCCTGTCCCCTGCGCGATGAAATCGTTGCCAATGTCCGCGCCGCGCTTGCCGAGGATGTGGGGACGGGGGATTTAACCGCGCAACTGGTGCCTGCGGAGCAGGGCGGGCGGGCGCGGCTCATCAGTCGGGAGGCGGCGATACTCTGCGGGCGGGCGTGGTTTGACGAATGCTTTGCCCAACTCGATGCCCGCTACGGCACATCCACCCGCATCGATTGGCAGGTGGAAGAGGGCGGCAGGCTTGCCCCTGACCAACTCATTTGCGAACTTTCCGGCAATGCCCGTACCTTGCTCACGGGCGAACGCTCCGCGCTGAATTTTCTGCAACTCCTGTCCGGCGTGGCGACCAAAACCCGCCATTACGTCGACCGCATCGCGGACACCCCGGCGCAGGTGGTCGATACCCGCAAGACCTTGCCGGGGCTGCGGCTGGCGCAGAAATATGCGGTGCGCGCGGGCGGCGGCGGCAATCACCGGCTGGCGCTTTGGGATGCCATGCTCATCAAGGAAAATCACATTCTGGCGGCGGGCAGCATCGCCGCCGCCATCGCCGCCGCCGGGGACATCGCCCGCGCCGCTGGCGAGCGTTGCCGCTTCGTGCAGGTGGAAGTGGAAAATCTCACGGAAACCCGCGCCGCGCTGGAGGCGGGCGCGAAAATGTTGCTGCTCGACAATTTCAGTCTGGAGATGCTGCGGCAGGCGGTCGACCTGAATCAGGGGCGCGCCGTGCTGGAAGCCTCTGGCGGCGTCAGCGAGGCGACCCTGCGTCCCATCGCGGAAACCGGCGTCGACCGCATTTCCGTCGGCGCGTTGAGCAAGGATGTCCGCGCGGTCGACCTCTCCATGCGCTTTATTCCCTCATAAAACATCATGTCCGAAACGCCCGCCACCCGCTTTTTGCGCCAGCACAAAATCGCCTTCATCGGGCATGTCTACGATTACGTGGCGCATGGCGGCACGGCGGCTTCCGCGCAAGGTCTGGCGGTGGATGAGCATCTGGTGGTCAAGACGCTGGTGTTTGAGGACGAACACGCAAAGCCCCTGATTGTGCTCATGCACGGCGATCGCAAGGTTTCCGCCAGGGAACTGGCGCGGCAAATCGGCGTCAAGAGCGTTGCCCCCTGCGCGCCGGAAACGGCGCAGCGACATAGCGGATACAGGGTCGGAGGGACGAGTCCCTTTGGCACGAAAAAGGCGCTGCCGGTTTTTGTGCAGCAAAGCATTCTGGATTTGCCGAAAATCTATATCAACGGCGGACGGCGCGGTTTTCTGGTGGAAATTGACCCGCGCCATTTGCTGCCCCTGCTCAATCCCGTGCTGGTCAATGTGGCGTTGGAGAAATGATGTTTGCGCGTCCCCCTGACCCGGTAGGGGCGGTTCGCGAACCGCCCCTACAACCGCCCGCAAAACGCATGATTCGGTTCGCCTTCATCAATTTCGCAAAGTGAGATTTCCGCCATGAGCCAATCCGCCGCTCCCCGTTCCACATGGTCGAACCGCTGGGCTTTTATTCTGGTCACCATCGGGTCTTCCGTGGGATTGGGCAATATCTGGAAATTCCCCTACATGGCGGGGTCGCAGGGCGGCAGCGCCTTTGTGCTGGTGTATCTGGTTTGCGTGTTGCTGATTGGACTGCCGCTGTTGATGGCGGAAATTTCGATCGGGCGGCGCGGCAAGGGGAATCCGGTTGCCGCCATGCTGAATGTGGCGGGTGAAACCGGCAACACCTCGTGGTGGGGTTTGCTGGGCTGGGTCGGGATGTTGGGCGCGTTGCTGATTTTGTCCTTTTACAGCGTCGTGTCGGGCTGGATTGTGGATTATCTGTTCAAGGCGCTCACCGGCTTTCAGGTCGCCACGCCGGAAGCGGCGCAGCAAAGTTTCGCGGCGCTGTTGGGCAATCCCTACCAGTTGGCGCTCTGGCACTCCATCTTTATGGCGTTCATCGTCGGCGTCGTGGCGCGTGGCGTGGTGTCGGGCATCGAAATTGCGAACAAGGTCTTGATGCCCTGCCTGTTCCTGATTCTGGTGCTGCTCACCCTTTGGGGCTGGGTAGCGGGCGACATGTCCGCCGCATGGCATTTTATGTTCGATTTCAAATTTTCCGCAATCACGCCCACCGTCGTTCTCGCCGCTTTGGGACACGCTTTTTTCTCGCTGAGTCTGGGCATGGGCGCCATCATGGCTTATGGCTCTTATCTGGACAAAAACACCAGCATCGCCAACACCAGCCTCTGGGTCGCGGCGGCGGGAACACTGGTGGGGATTCTGGCGGGGCTGGCGATTTTTTCGCTGACCTTTCAATACGGGCTGCAACCCGGCAGCGGCGCGGGGCTGATTCTGCAAACCTTGCCGCTGGCGTTTTTCCACATGCCCGGCGGCAACCTGTTCGCCGTATTCTTTTTCCTGCTCGTCCTGTTCGCCGCCTGGACTTCCGCCATTTCCCTGCTCGAACCCTTCGTTTCCTGGCTTACCGAGCGTTTGAGCATCCACCGTCCCACCGCCGCCTGGAGTACGGGGCTGGCGGTGTGGCTGTTGGGTCTGGCAAGCTGCCTCTCCTTCAACGAATGGAACCACTACCGTTTTTTCGGACTCAACCTGTTCGACGCGCTGGACTACCTCACCAGCCGCATCATGATGCCCCTCTCCGGCTTGACCATCGCCATTTTCGTCGGTTGGGCAATGGGACGCGCGGCCGTCGCCGACGAACTCCGCCTGAAATCCCGCGCCTTCACTTTGTGGTTCAACGTCTTGCGCTACATCGTGCCGGTGGGCATTTCGCTGGTATTTTTGTCGAGTATTCTGGGGTGGGTAGAGTAGGGGGCAATAAATGAGCAAAGGCTGGATTCTGGCAAATATCGCCATCATGCCTGGCATGATGGCGATTACGCCATTTTTGTCCGAAGACATGCTGTGCTTCGCCATCGAAATACTGGCGCTCTATTTGTTTTCCTATTTCATCAGAAGCATCGGTGTGCTCTGCAAAAGCCCGGAAATCAACAAAAGTTTGCTGCTCATTCCCGTATTGATGATCGTCGTCTTTTATTTATATATTGAAACCATCATCGGCTTGCAACGCAGCATGGATGAATCCATTTTTTCCTATATCAATGTCAGCGACAATCATGATGTCACCTGCCGCAACAATGATGTCTGTTCAATCGACAATCAACACATCGTCATTCATCGGTATATTGAAAAAAACTACACCATCTCCCGTGAGAACGGCTGCCTGAAAATCACAAGCATTTACACCCGATTGACCGAGGGCAATTATTTCCGGTATGAAAAATGCCCCGTCACGGAAGCATCCACAGAAACAATCATCAATCGCCCATAGCAAGGAAAACCGGCGAGCGATGACGGTCGCCCCTACCGCCTTGCCCCCCGAAATGCTACCTTTACGTTTTTTCCTTCCGAGGCTGCCATGACTGCACTGACTTCCCTGCGTACTTACCTGACACCGGACGAGATGCCGACGCATTGGTACAACATGGTGGCGGATTTGTCACATCCGCCTGCCCCGCCTTTGGGACGCGACGGACAGCCGGTGAGCGCGGAGCAGATGTCGGCGATTTTTCCGCTGCCGATTCTGGAACAGGAGATGAGCGGCGAACGCTGGATTCCGATTCCTGACGAGGTGCGGCAGATTTACGCGCTCTGGCGTCCCGCGCCGCTGGTGCGGGCGGCGCGACTGGAAGCCTTGTTGGGGACGCGCGCGAAAATTTTTTACAAGTATGAAGGCGTGTCGCCCGCCGGTTCGCACAAGCCCAATTCCGCTGTGCCGCAGGCGTTTTACAACAAGCTGGCGGGCACGAAAAAACTGACGACGGAAACCGGCGCGGGGCAGTGGGGGTCTTCCATCGCGTTCGCGGGGCAGATGTTCGGCTTGCCGGTACGGGTATTCATGGTCAAGGTGAGTTACGAGCAAAAGCCGTTTCGCCGGTCGATGATGCAAACCTGGGGGGCGGAGGTGTTTTCCAGCCCGACCCACCTGACCCAGTCGGGACGCACGGCGCTCTCGGCTGACCCGGATTGTCAGGGTTCGCTCGGTCTGGCGATTTCCGAGGCGGTGGAGGAGGCGGTCGCGGACAAGGACACTTGTTATACGCTGGGTTCGGTGTTGAATCATGTGCTCCTGCATCAGACGGTCATCGGGCTGGAAGCGAAAAAGCAGTTCGACAAGTTGGGGCTGTATCCCGATGTGGTCATCGGGCCTTGCGGCGGCGGCTCGTCGTTTGGCGGTATCGCCTTTCCTTTTCTCGCGGACAAGGCGACGGGCGACAAGCGGGCGGCGAATTTGCGGGCGGTGGCGGTGGAGCCAAGCTCCTGCCCCACGCTGACGAAAGGGAGCTATGCTTATGACTTTGGTGATGTTGCAGGCTTCACCCCCTTGATGAAAATGTTTACCCTTGGGCACGATTTTATGCCGCCCGGCATCCACGCGGGCGGGTTGCGCTATCACGGCGCGAGCCAACTGGTGTCGCAGGTGGTGCATGAAGGTCTGGTGGAAGCGGTCGCGGTGCAACAACTGGCGACCTTCGAGGCGGGGGTGCAGTTCGCCCGCGCCGAGGGCATCATCCCCGCGCCGGAATCCTGTCATGCCATCCGCGTTGCCATCGACGAGGCAAAAGCCGCCGACGCTGCGGGCGAGGAACGGGTGATTCTGTTCAATCTGACCGGACACGGGCATTTCGACATGGCGTCTTATGACCGTTTCCTGGCGGGCAAGCTGGAAAATTTCGCCTATCCCGCCGAAGCCATCGCCGCTTCGCTCGCGCATTTGCCCAAGGTGGATTGAACGTTCATGCGTACGCTGGTTTTCGTCCTGATTTTCGCCAATCTGCTGTTTTTCGCTTACGCGCAGGGCTATTTCGGCGAGGAAGTTTCGCCGGACGCGGCGCATCTCGCGCAGCAGGTCAAGCCGGAACGCTTGCAATTGATGTGGCGTCCGGGGGAAGCGCCAGCGGCGGATGCGGCAATGTCCGCGCCCGACAGTCCCGCCGTGTCGCCTGTCGAGTCCGCGCCAGTTGAATCTTCCCCGGTTACGCAAACGCAAACTGCCGCCGATGTATCGCCCACTTCCTGCCTGCTGTTGAGTGGTCTGCAAACTGCTGACGCCGACCGGCTGGCGGGGCTGGCGATGACGGCGCAACTCGCGGTGGTGCAACGGAGCGAAAGCTGGTGGGTGTTCATCCCGTCGCAGGGCGACCGCGCCACCGCCGAGAAAAAGGCGAACGAGCTGACGGGGCTGGGCGTCAGGGATTTCACCATCGTCAATGAAGAAGGCGCGCAGCAATTCGCTATTTCGCTGGGGGTTTATTCGCGCGAGGAAAACGCCAATCGCCGTCTGGAAGAATTGCGCGACAAAAAAGTTCGCAGCGCCCGCGTCGGTCCGCGTCGTCTGGAAAACGCGCGGCAAACGCTGGAAGTTCGGGGCGACGCGTTGACCGCGTTGAGTTTCCGCCAAACCTTGCCAGCGGGCGTTTCGGCAAGGGATTGTCCCTGAAATGCCGTTCAAGGTCGGGCTGACTGGCGGCATCGGCAGCGGTAAAAGCACCGTGGCGGAGGCGTTCGTCGCCCTGGGCGCCGGTTTGATTGATACGGACAAAATCGCGCGTCGCCTGACGACCATCGGCGGCGAAGCCTTACCTCTGCTGGCGGATGCCTTCGGCGCGGGGATTCTGGCTGCCGATGGCAGTTTGAACCGGGCGCTCATGCGACAGAAAGTTTTTGCGGATGCAGCGGCTCGCCGCCGTCTGGAAAGCATCCTGCATCCGCTGATTCGTGCGCATTCCCTTGCCGAAATCGCGGCGTCCCACGCGCCCTGGTTGTTGATTGATATTCCCTTGCTGGTCGCCGTCGGGCGCGAAGCTTACGCGCTCGATCGGGCGCTGGTCGTGGATTGCCCGGAAAGTTTGCAAATCGAACGGGTCATGGCGCGCAGCGGTCTTGCCGAGGTGGAAGTCGTCGCCATGATGTCGGCGCAATCCAGTCGGGCGGAACGTCTGGCGATTGCCGATGATGTGATTGACAACAGCGGCAGTCTTGCCGATTTACAGCGCCAAGTCGCCGCTTTGCACCCATGTTATCTGAAAATGGCGTCAATACAGGATGCATCGGGGCAGGACATGAGCAAAAATCGCCGCTGACTATTTTTGCGACAATGTAAAGTAACACCTTGTGATTTCCCGCTAATCCATTCAAAATTATAGGAATTTCTCCAATCGGGTGCAGTGTGATTACTTACGAATATCCTTTCAATGAGCGCATACGCACGCTGTTGCGCCTGGAAGCCCTGTTCGATAATGTGGCGCACTTTTCCAGTCTGGACGGCGCGGCGGAAAACCATGCCGCGCTGGTCAATCTTTTTGAAGTGCTGGATGTGGCGGGTCGCACCGACCTGAAAATGGATTTGGTTCAGGAACTCGAACGCCAGCGTCAGACCTTGCTCGGCTTTCGCAATAATCCCGATATTTCCGAAGACGCCCTTTCCGGCGCGTTGTACGAGATTGAGCAGGCGTCGTCGGCGCTGTTCACCCTGAACGGAAAATTCGGTCAACATTTGCGCGAGAACGACTGGCTGATGAGCATCAAGAGCCGGATTCACATTCCCGGCGGCGCCTGCAAATTCGATTTGCCTTCCTACCATTATTGGCTGAACCAGTCCGTCGCCGCCCGCCACGCCGCGCTGGAGCACTGGACAAAAAGCATCCTGCCCGTGCGCGACGCGCTCGGAATTATCTTGCGGCTTTTGCGTTCCAGCGGCAGGGAAGAACATTTGACCGCCCGCAACGGGCAATACCAGCGCATGTCGGGGAACAGCGGCATGGGGGGCGGCAGCGGCGGCAACAATGTGACTTCGCAAATGGTGCGCATCATTCTGGCGCGCAGCGAGCAGAGCGTGCCGGAAGTTAGCGCCAACCGCTACGCCATCAACGTCCGTTTCATGCTTCCGCCCGAACCGGATTGCAAGCCCAGGGCGTGCGAACGGGATGTGGAATTTGAGTTGGCGTTTTGCAATCTATGACCCCCACCGCGCCGCGCCAGGTTCCCTGCCCCCAATGCGGCAAACGCTCCCCGTGGAATCGGGACAACCCGTGGCGTCCCTTCTGCTCCGAACGCTGCAAACTCGTGGATTTGGGCGCGTGGGCGAATGAAGCATACAGAGTTCCAGATGAAGCGCAGGAGACAGAGGTGACAGGTGACAGGAATTAGTGGCGCTACGCGCCAAAAGTGCTGACACCTGCCCCCCGATCCCTGATCACTGCCGCGCAACCCGTACCGAAAGGAAGGTTGCCGGATCAAGCGGCAGGCTGTTCTGGCGCACTTCAAAATGCAGGTGCGGCCCGGTCGAACGCCCCGTAGTGCCCAATTCGCCAATCTTCTGCCCGCGTCGCACGGTATCGCCAACGGAAACCGAGCGCGCCGACATGTGCGCGTAGCGGGTGATCAACTCGCCGCCGTGATTGATTTCGACCATGTTGCCGAATTCGGAATGAAACGCCGCATTGACCACCACGCCGCCCGCCGCCGCCAGAATGGGCGTGCCGTAGGGCGCGACGAAATCCAGCCCTTCATGCATCGCCAGCCCGCGCCCGAACGGGTCGTTGCGCCGACCGAAGGGCGAACCCAGACGCGCGTCGCCCGTGACCGGCAAGCTGGTGGGCAGGAATTCGCGCCGCACCATGCTCTCGCGCAGGATGGCTTCCAGCGAAGAAAAATGCAGGGATTGCGCCTCAACCTGACTCGCCAGCGCGGTGAGTTCCTTGTCCAGCGCCTTTTCGTCAAAATGAACCGGCACGAAAGGCCCGCCTTGCGACGGTATCTGCGCGGCTGTTTCTGGTGGTATGCTTGCGGGCAGCGTTTGCGGCGCGGGCAATCCCGCCCGTGTCGACAGGCGTTGTCCAAGACCATCCAGCCGCGTGATTTGCGCCTGCAACTCGCCCAAACGGGAAGCCAGCGCCTGCAACTTGCTTTTGGCGCGTTGTTCGCTCTCTTGCAGTTCCTGTGTCTGCATGGCTTCAATCTGCGCCTGCACGATGGGCAGACGCCAGTGAATAGACAGCCATGAGAGAACCGTTGAGCCGCACAGCACCGCGATCAGGAAAAAGCCCAGGACGGCAACAATATGCCTGAAATCGAGATGGATGGTCTTTGCCGTGGAAAACCGGCTGGATAGCAGAATAATTTGCATAGGTTTTGTCCTTATGCTGAATACAGAAAACCTCTTTGCCCGCACCGAACTGACCGCTCGACTCATTCCCCATGCCTTGATAATAGGTCGTCTGGGAGAAACTTTTGCGAAAACGGCGCCATCCGGTCTTGTACAGCAGGCGCGAGTTGTCAACTACCGATTAGGAACAGTGGTCATCCATGCGAACAACGGCGCGGTCGCCGCGAAACTTCGCCAGATCAGCCAACGTCTGAATAACGCTTTTATAGAAGTGGGATTACAGTGTAGTCAGGTCGACATCAAAGTGCAACCCATTGAAACAATTGGGCAATCAGACACGGCACTCGCAAAACCCATTTCGCGGGTAAGCGCGCGAAAAATCCGCGCCTGCGCTGACGCCATGCCCGCCGATTCCAGTCTGGCGGCTGCGTTAAGAAAATTGTTGGAGAGGGCTGCGATCGGGGACGAGGAAGCAGATGGCGCGCGGTAGGGGCGGCGAAAGGTCAAGAATTTGACCCCGCCCTGCTGATGCCTACGTTGCCAGCGCGTCCGCCGGAATATAGCTTTGCGCCAGCCAACGATTCAGGCGTTCGGGCGCGGCTTCCGGTTCGGGAAATGTAACGATTTCCCAGGCGTCGCGCTGGTTGAGCAGGGCGCGGGCAAGCTTATTGTTCAGGTCGTGACCGGATTTGTAGGCGGTGAAGGACGCCAGCAGGGGATGCCCGACCAGATAGAGGTCGCCGATGGCGTCGAGAATCTTGTGTTTGACGAATTCATCGCCATAGCGCAGACCATCGCCGTTCAGCACGCGAAATTCATCCAGAACGATGGCATTTTCCAGCCCGCCGCCCTGCGCCAGACCATTTTCACGCAGCCACTCGACTTCCTGCATGAACCCGAAGGTACGGGCGCGGGCGACTTCGCGCGGGTAGGCGTCATCGGCAAAATCGAACACCGCGCGTTGGGCGGATTTATCAATGGCGGGATGGTCGAAGACGATGGAAAAATCGAGCCGGAATCCCTCGTAAGGCTCAAACCGCGCCCACTTGTCGCCATCCTCGACTTGCACGGTTTTCCTGACCCGAATAAAACGCTTGGGCGCTGCCTGCTCCTCGATACCGGCAGACTGGATGAGAAACACGAAAGGCGCGGCGGAGCCATCGAGAATGGGGATTTCCGGCGCGTCCAGCTCAATATAGGCGTTATCGACGCCCAGACCGGAAAGCGCCGACATCAGATGCTCAATGGTGCCGACCTTGACCCTGCCGATGCCGGGACATTCGCGTTCCAGACAGGAACACATGCGGGTATCGCCCACCAGCATGGCGGAAGCGGGCAACTCCACCACCTCTGGAAAATCTGTGCGACAAAACACAATCCCGGTATCCGGCGCTGCCGGACGCAAGGTGAGATTCACCTTGACGCCGCCATGCAAGCCGACGCCGGAAGCGCGAATCAGGGATTTCAGGGTTCTCTGTTTCAACATAAAAACTTTTTTATCACGGGGAAACAGCTTGGAATTTTAACATGGCGAATCATGCCTTCCGGCGTGAAGCGCCCTCCCGGAGGGGAGGGCGGTGTCAGCGCAGTCGACGGAGGGCGTCAAAAACCGCGCAAACTCATCCGGCAACAGACAGTTCTGCAAGGCGTGTTGGGTAAACAAATAACGCTCGTCGCAGACAAAACCCAATTCCCGCCAATCCACCTGATTCAGCAGTCGCGTCAGGGTTTGCAACTGCTGCGCGGACATTTTTTTGTCATGCGGAAACAGCGCCAGAATCGCGCCGTCGAAGTGGGGGCTGGCGTGCAGAAAAAAAGGATCGGCGCGTCGGGTTTTGCCGTTAACGTAGATGCGCGGATGTTCGTTTTGCGGGTGCAGACGCCCCCATTTCCACCAGTTCGATTCATCGAAGTGACGCACCCGACGCTTGAGCAACTGTTCTTTGTGCGCCGCCAGATGCGGATGTTGGACGCCAAACAACATGCGGCGGGTTTCGCCGGTTTCCCGCGTTTGCGAGTAGACGAATTCCCGATTGCCTTCAGGATGCGTAAACAGCGCGTCCGCGCCGGAAACGCCGCCCACGCGCACCGCAAACAGCCGTTTCAGCGGGATGCGGTAATCGCTGCCGACGAACATCAGTTGTCCGTCGATTTCCGAAAACCGGCGTCCGTCATGCATGTCCCTGCTCATGCGCCCTTTCTCGAAACGGAAAATGGCGCAGTTGGGCACGTAAGCGCCAAACATGCGGCTATCGCCGGTTTCGATGAAATCCGTGATGTCGCCCTGCTGGTAGAGCCAGGCGTTGAGTCGCTTCGCCGCCGTCAGCTTGATGAATTCGCGCGGCACGATGAACACCAGTTCCCCGCCCGGCTTCAGGTGGCGCACACATTTTTCGATGAAAAACAGAAACAGGTTGCTGCGCTTGTCGAACAGGCGCATCGGCAGGCGGGCGACGGTTGCCAGTGGAATATCCTGAAAACGCACATAGGGCGGGTTGCCGATGATGGTGTCAAATTGCTCGCTGTCGGGATAGGCGAAAAAATCCTGCACCCGCGCGCCCGCTGGAGCGACACGCGGGTCGACCTCGATGCCGACGCAATCCCACCCCGCCGCGCAGAGCGCGGAGAAAAACGCCCCCTCACCCGCCGAGGGTTCCAACACCCGCCCGCGATTACGGCAAAGCGACAGCATGAAATCCACCACCTTCGGCGGGGTAAACACCTGTCCCAGATTTTTGACATCACGCGAATGTTGTTGTTGCTTCATACATGGAGTTCCGGAAAACTTGAACCGCATAAACACCCATAGATTGGGTAAGCAGCAAGCATAACCCAAAACAAAGCATCCTTTGTCTGCAATTTACATACAGCGTAAAAGTGTTGGGTTACGTCTGCTGCTTACCCAATATACATGTTTCCAAGCGGCGCTTGCTTGAATGAATCGTTAGATTTTTTCACGAGCCGCCCCGCATTTTTTGCTCAATTGAGCGAAGGGTATTCTGGATTTCTCGCTCTCGCAATTCAGGGTCTATGCTCTGAATGTATTCGATGGCTGAGAAATCATCGCCGCGCTTTCTGTTTTGCGGGGGTTCCAATGCTTCGATGAGCAGTGCCTCCAATGTGCCAATAATGCTCGCCAGCGAGTTATTGAAGGGGACTTCTTCAAGACTGCCATCGTCAGTTGCCTCCAGCAACCCGAACCAGGAAAAACGGTTCCAGCGACTTCCTAAGCGATCAATGGTGTGCTCGAAAAGTCGCTTGCCGAGTGGTCTGTCAATGGAGCGACCGGCATAAATCACTGCATGGTGATCGTAGAGAATGTAAATTCCTTTCTGTTTGCCGAAATCAATTGGCTTGGAGGACGATTGTTGTTTGCCGAAGAGTTTTGGATCATTCCGCCAAACAACAAGGTCTCTTTGCCAATACATTCCGAACGAGCGGATGATGGAATCCGAAACCTCAGTCTCTATCGGCAGTTTCTTCTCTGACTTGGATACCGGCAGCGTGGTTTGCGTTACGTTCTTCAGCGCAAATATGCCTTTGCCGACACGGATGAAGGGAGATTTTTCACCGTCATGCTTGATAGAGGCTGTAAGTTGCGCGCCGACCGTGGCAGCAGGCGTTGCCCCTTCGGTTTCGTAATAGCCGCGAGAAAGTATTTGCTCCGAAATTTCTGTGTAGTGCAACGGCGAGTCGGATTCCCTAAGCACCCGCTTTATTGCTTCTTTCCAAGACTTTTCCATATAACCTTCCAAGATCTGACACAAGAAAACCGGAATGAGCAACTCATTCCGGTTTGCGATTGTCTTGCGACCAACAGAACATCAAGCCTTGTTGCTGGTACAAAGCATGGTGGCTTCGCCTTCAATCACCACCTTGCCCGCGACGGTGCAGACGGTTTCGATGATGGCGCGTTTTTTCTCCACGACGACTTCCTTGACCGTGGCGGTCGCCGTGACCGTGTCGCCGGGGCGCACAGGCGCCTTGAATTTCAGGGTTTGCCCCATGTAGATGGTGCCGGGACCGGGCAGACGGTTGCCGAGCACGGCGGAAATCAGCCCGGCGGACAACATGCCGTGCGCGATACGACCGCCGAACATGGTGGTCTTGGCGAATTCTTCATTCAGGTGCACGGCGTTGGTGTCGGTGGAAACCCCGGAAAAAAGCACGATGTCGGCGTCGGTGATGGTCTTGGAAACGCTGGCGCTCTGGCCAACTGTGAGGTCTTCGATGTCGTAACCGTTTTGAGCGTTCATGCTGCAATCTCCTGTAGTGGTGGCAAAAGCTCAATTATAGCCGTTGCTGACAACATGCGGGTGATGTGCCTGTCATTTCAGCAAGGTAATTTTGGGGAAATTACCAAATTTACCCATAAAGGCTATAATGACGCACAACCGATACAGGAGACGCACATGAGCATGACCTTCGCCGCCAGCCCACGCGATGTTTTTGCGGAATTGCCGCGCACGCCCGCTTCCGATGTCAAAAGGCTGGGCTGGCGCGGTTTGATGAAAGCCGTCCGCAGCAACGGCAAAACCGTCATCACCAACCACAACGAGCCGGAAGCCGTCATTCTCTCGACCGGGGAATACGCCGGAATGATGCAAATCGTGCAGCAAGCCAGCGCGAATACCGAATTGGCGCTGGCGGCGTTGCGGCAGCGTTTCGACCAACGGCTGACAACACTGCAAGCGTCCGGCGCGGGCGAGCGACTGCGGGCGGTCATGCAGGGCGGGGCGAAGCTGGAAGGCAAAGTCAAGGTTGGCGCGAGTTATTGATGACGCGCCCCGTTCTCTATGTCCTCGCCGGAGTGAATGGGGCGGGTAAAAGTTCCATCGGCGGTTATTTGCTGGAACGGGCGGGGATGAGCTGGTTCAATCCCGACACCTTTGCCCGCGAGCTGATGCGCGCGGCAGGCTGCGACCCGCAAACGGCCAACGCCCTCGCCTGGGAAGAAGGAATGCGCCGTCTTGACGCGGCAATCATCAGAGGACAGAGCCATGCCTTTGAAACCACTCTGGGTGGCAATACCGTCGCCCAAAAAATTCTGGCTGCCGCAAAAACCCACGCGGTCATGGTCTGGTTTTGTGGACTGGATTCCCCCGAACATCATCTGGCGCGCGTCCGCGCCCGCGTCGCCGCTGGCGGACACGACATTCCCGAAGCAAAAATCCGCGCCCGCTACCCGCTGGCGCAACTGAACCTGATTGGCTTGATGCCCTATCTCACGCATCTGCAAATCTACGACAACAGCCTTGACGCCGCGCCCGGCGAAGCCATCCCCGACCCGATTCTGCTGCTGGAAATGTCCGCCGGACGCCTCATCACGCCCGCTACCGCCGACGCCGCCGCCTTGAACCACACGCCGGAATGGGCGAAAGCATTGGTGGAAGCGGCGCTTGATTTTTCGCTTTCGGGAAATTAACCCTCGCCCATGCCTTCCAGCATCTCATGGATTTCCAGCCAGCGGAGTTCGGCGGCTTCCAGGGTTTCCTGCGTTTCCCGTTGTCGCTTTGCCAGTTCTTCCTGACGCTCACGGTCGGCGTCGGGGGCGTAGAGTGCCGGGTCTGCCAGGGTTGCGGTCAATGCTTTTGCTTCTGCGCCCAAAACGACCAGTTGTTTGTCCAGTTGCGCCAGTTCTTTTTGCAGGGGGCGGCGTTGTTGCAGGCGTTGTTGGCGGGTGGCGGCGCAGGCTTCGCGTTGTTGGCGGCGTTCCTGTTTTTGCGCCGATACTTTCGCGCCTGGCGCGGTGGGGGGCAGGGCGGCGGTGAGCAGTTTGGCGTAGTCGTCCAGATCGCCGTCGAATGGCGCGGCTTCGCCCGCGTCTACGCGCCAGAGTTCGTCGGTGACGGTTCGCAATAAATGGCGGTCATGCGAGACCAGTACGACGCCGCCCGCGAAATCCTGCAAGGCGTAGCAGAGGGCTTCGCGCATTTCCAGATCGAGGTGGTTGGTGGGTTCGTCCAGCAACAAGAGATTGGGTTTGCGGCGAATCAGCAGCGCCAGCGCCAGACGGGATTTTTCGCCGCCGGAGAAGGGGCCGACGGGACGGGTAGCGCGTTCGCCGTGGAAGTCGAAGCCGCCGAGATAGTCGCGCAGCATTTGTTCCGGCGTTTGCGGTTCTTGCCGCAGCAGGTGTTGCAGGGGCGTTTCGTCCGGTCGCAATTGTTCGAGTTGGTGTTGCGCGAAATAGCCGATGGCGAGGTTTTTGGCTTCGCGGCGTTCGCCGGAGAGGAGCGGCAGTTCGCCCGCCAACAGTTTGATGAGCGTGGATTTGCCCGCGCCGTTTCTGCCCAACAGCCCGATGCGGCAACCGGGGCGCAGGGTCATCGCCAGATTTTTGAGCAACACTTTGCCGTTGTAACCGACGCTGCCGCGATGCAACGTAAGAAGCGGGTCGGGCAGGTTGGGGGGATTGGCGAAGCCAAAATCGAAGGGCGAGTCGGCGTGCGCGGCGGCGACGCTTTCCATGCGCGCCAATGCCTTCACCCGGCTTTGCGCCTGCCGCGCCTTGGTCGCCTTTGCCTTGAAGCGGTCGATGAAAGATTGCAGGTGGGCGATGCGGCGTTGCTGCGCGACAAAGGCGGCTTGCTGCGCCAGCAGCCTTGCTGCCCGTGTGCGCTCAAAAGTGGAGTAATCGCCGCCATAGAGGGTCAGGCGTCTGCCCTCAATCGACAGGATGCGCTCAACCACGGCATCGAGAAAATCGCGGTCATGCGAAATCACCATCAGGGCGCAGGGCCGTTTTTTTAGCCAGCTTTCCAGCCAGAGCACGGCGTCGAGGTCGAGGTGGTTGGTGGGTTCGTCGAGCAACAAGAGGTCGGCAGGGCAGGAGAGCGCGCGCGCCAGATTCAGGCGGACACGCCAGCCGCCGGAGAATTCGGCAACGGGGCGGGTGAAATCGGCATCCGAAAAGCCCAGTCCATGCAACACTTCGGCGGCGCGGGCGCGGGCGGAATAGCCGTCGATGTCGCCGTAGCGGGCGTGCAGATGGGCGATGCGTTCGCCGTCGGCGGCGTCGCCAACGCTTTCCAGCCGCGCCAGTTCCGCTTCCAGTTGCATGAGTTCGGTATCGCCCGCGAGCACGAAATCGAGCGCGGCGTCGGGCAGCGCCGGGGTTTCCTGACTGACACGCGCCAGTTTCCAGTGCGCGGGCATCAACAGGTCGCCCTTTTCCGGCTGCAATTCTCCGGCGAACAGGGCGAACAGGCTGGATTTACCCGCGCCGTTCGCGCCCACCAGTCCCACCCGCCAGCCGGGATGGAGTTGCAAATCCACGTCTTCAATCAGGGGATGACCGGCGCGGGCGAGGGTGAGTTGCTTCAGGGCGAGCATGAAATTAAGCCGCAGGATGACAGAGGCGCGAATTATAATCCCAAAAAAAGGCAAATAGTTACAATGCACTACCTGATAAAACAGTTGAAAAACAATGAGTTAGACAAGTATGCTTAACTTTGAATAGTCGGTTTTTTCCATAATCAGTGGAGCAAAATTGGAGCAAAAAATAGTCCCTTTATGCCAAGTAGGTCAAGGGTGTGAGAAATACTGAATAGCTATGGCTTTTCTGCTTCTTGCAAGTCTTACCGCCTCTTCCCCCCGTGCTGGTACTTGCCTTCAACCCCTAACCAAGCCTCAGCGGTTATTATCTTGACATAATTCAACCTGAAATGCTGGCTTCTGTCGCTCAGGTAGCAGTCCCAAGCCTCACGGGTACGGGACGAAATTTTATCCCAGTACACAGGATATTCAAGAGCCTCCAAGATGTCCCTCCCCGTAGACAAAGGCAAAGCAAGAGGCGGGCAGCCTAGGGAATGCAGATACTTGGCAAGGTAAGGCAAAGAGCCAAGAGGACTAAGACACAGGTCTTGCAGGTAGTTCTCCACCCCCTGCCCCCTGCTCATCCCCCACAAACCTGACAAGGTTTTCTCAATACGAAGCCTTGCAACCTCTACTTGTGGTTTCATCCTTGCCCGTCTCCGATAGGCGGGGCTGGAACTTGGCAAATCGTGAGTATGACAAAGGGGTGTCCTCTTCTCTAACGGTCGTCTGACAACTGACCGCCAACACAGGGAACACAAAACAAAATGAAAACCTGCCTCCTCTGGGGGGTACTCCTCCTTACCCTCTGGCAACTTGTAATCCTGTCTTTGGGGTAAGTCTTGAAGAATAAAACGAACCTCATCCAAAAGCCCTATTTCTGGGGAGTTCTCCTCGGCAGGCTCATTATGCTTACCGTATAACTTCTTGCCAAAGACATTAATTTGCTTGTCAAGCTCGCTCCAAGTGCTTGCCCTGCCTTTGGGGAGCAAGGCTTTCAAGATGTCTTCTCTATTCCCCCAGCATTCCCCAAAACGGCTAACAAAGACATCAGCAAGGATACGGGCAACCTCCAAGGTGTTCTTACCAATGAAGAGTTGACGAAGGCTATCAGGTAAAAGGTTCAGATGTGCGGACATTGCGAGCAAGAACAAGGCTGGAAGTGGCAAGCCTGCCACTTTTTCAAGTGGCATTTTCGGGGGCTGGAAAGCATTTTAGGCTCAGGTAAGGTAGAGCCACAAGTAGGAAAACACCATTCCTGATTCTTCTGGCAACCCTGAAAGATGGAGAAAAAAATGCTACCACAAAGATTTTACTACATAGAAGATATAGCCTCGCTTCTTGGCAAAAGTGTGTCAGCAATTTACGGACATCTTAGCAGAAAACAATATGATGCCGTACCGCCTCCGATGAAGCTGGGACGGAGACTGGTTTGGTTAGTTGAAACGACAGAAGAATGGATTAATGCAAAGGTTATTTGTGCCAAAGCAGAAATTTACAAGCAAATGCAAGAAATTCATACTGCCCCCAAAAGAAGAGGCAGACCAAGCAAAGCGGAAATGAGAAAAAATGAAAACACGGAAATAATATTAAAAATTCTTTCAAAGAATTCCCCAAAAGAGGCAAATAATGAAAAACCTGAATGATTTGATTATTTCAGAATTGTGTTATTGCTTCATCCGCCTAGGTTATGGCAATAACACAAAAGAGACTTGCAAATTAGTCAGAAACCATAGCTTTCCCAAGCTGCAACTTGGGAAAAAGTGTATCCCTATGAACTCTCAATTCAAGGATAGAAACCTGAATGACAAGCCAAAAGTAAAAGACAGTCAATTGATTATTCTGTCCACTTTCTTCGGTTTTGACGAAAAACTGCTTGATATGATACCATTAAGAAGAAGTATATTTGTGCCGATATACTTCTTTTTTATTTTCTAAAAACAATAATTATGAATGAAAAACAAGAACATCGTAGGAAATATATGCAAGATTATCTTGCAAAATATCGTGAAAATCATCACGAGATAAAAATAACATTTTCTAATAAAGACTACGGGGTTATACAAAAAATTGCTGAAAAGCAAGGGATGAGAGTAGCCACCTACATTCGTCAAGCCACACACGAACAATCAAAAAATCTTTACTTGTTCCCCAAAGAGTTAGAGGAACAAATAACAGGAGCTATACGAAATATACGAGGCATAGGAAACAACATCAACCAGATTGCCAAGTATTGTAATGAGCAGGGATACTCTTCGCCTAGTGCCTTGGAAACAGTTTTTAATTTTCTGAGAGAGATTGAAAATGAAATCAAAAATTTGAAACTGGTTATACAAGACAAAACAGAAAAACAAAAACATTTTACAAATTAACATAAAAATTATGATAATAAAATCAATGAGTAGAAAAACAGCTAGTTTTTCACAACTAATAAACTACCTGAATAATGGCAGAGTAGAACAAGATGAATATTGCTTTAAGTATAATATATACAGTCATAAACCCCACTTCATCACGAAAGAATATTCAGAGAATTACAGAAACCTAAAAAGACGAGTAAACAGTAATGCCATATATCACGAAATAATAAGCCTTAAACATCAAAACAACCTAAGCACTCAAAAACAAAGAGAAATGCTGAAAGACTTGGCGGAGTATTATGTTAATGCCAGGGCTAATAACAATCTTGTGTATGGAGTTATTCACGAACAACATAATCAAGTACACTGTCATTTGATGATTAGTTCAAATGAACTTGCAAGTGATAGAAATAAAAGATTAAGCAAAAAAGAATTTTCCGAAATCAAAGAGAATATTCGTAACTATGCTCACAACAAATATCCAGAATTGGAATATGAAAAAACAAGCAAAAAAGCGAGAGCTAAGACAAGAAAAATTGATAATGAAGTACAGTTAAAAAAGAGAACGGGCAAAAAATCCGATAGAGAGTTGATGAAAGAGAAACTACAAGCGATATTTAGCAAGTCAAACTCTCCACAAAGCTTTCTAAAATCCTTGGAAGCTGAAAAAATACAAGTCTACCAAAGAGGAAAAACATTTGGTTTCTTGGATGAAGCCACAGGCAAGAAGTACCGCTTAAAAACACTTGAACTTGAAAAAGAATTTATGGAAATGGATGGTTTGTTTATGAAACAAACAAAACAAGCTCCTCAGAACGAGAACCAGAAGACAGGCAGAGACAACAAAAACCTTGCCAAGAATAGCCTTGATGAGATAGAATTCAGAGAACAAATCAAGAAGGTAAGGAAAATGCGAGAAAAAAGCAAGCAGAACGACAAAAGCAATACTTTCGCAATGTCATAGGGCAAGGAGTAAGCAAAATGCCACAAATGAATATTTTTGAGGACATATCAAATGGATTCAAATTCAGGCTTAGCTATTTTCTTGAAAAGCTATACATATTTTCAAAAGTGAAAGATACAAAATCAAAAGCAAACGAAATTTTAACCGAGGCTGAAATAACCGCTCAAAGTGAAATGATAAAACGGACTTTAACAGAAAGACAAAAGAAAATTGATAATGATTTAACCCCTCAAAACAATATGAGACAAGCCAAAGACTTGACTAGACAAGGAGTATACAAAACCCTTGCAAATAGAAAGAACAAGGAAAAAAGCAAAGGAAATACTTTTATAAAATAAAACTATGAAAACAAAAACAAACTCCGAAAATTGATTTGAAAAGAGGAAGAAAATGAGTGATTTGATAACTGGAACTTTCAAATTTTTGGGTAAATTCGCTCAAAAAGCACTACTCTACATCTATGCAGGGCGGCTTGATATTCGTAAGGGTACAGGGTTCTTGCATATGCTCCTAACGGGTAATGCTGGCAGTAACACAGGGGCAAGGTTCTTGTCAGAGAACGAACAGCTAAAAATCCTTTCACCTAGCAATCAAGGCTTGCTTGTAGACGGCAAGAGTAAGCGACTAAGCCTAGAAGAGAGCTTCAAACACTTACTCATCGTAGCCCCGACAGGAACAGGAAAGACAAGTAAGTTTGTCATCCCTAATGTTCTAGCTCTCGCCCAAAATGAAAACTCTATCATCATCACCGACCCCAGCGGAGAGATTTTTAGCCAAACTTCGGGCTATATGCAAAGTAAGGGCTTCAAAGTCTTGAAGTTTGACCCCACAGACCCCGAACATAGTATCTACTTTAACCCTTTGAGGTACATCTTCACCTACGGAACAGACTCAACAGGAAGAACAAGCACAACCAAGATAGACCCTGTAAAGGTCAGCTTGCTGGCTACAAGCCTTGTAGCCAGTAGCCTGAAAAGCCCACAAGATAGCTTCTGGAAGGCAGGAGCGGAAAGCTTGGTGGAGTTCTTTACCTACTGTCTGAAAGATACCCCTAGGGACTATCACAACCTCTACAATGTCTACAAACTGGCGGAAGCAATGACCCCAGAGGGTAACTTGCTGGATAACTTTATGGTGAACTATGCTCACGAACAATCCCTAAAAGACAAATGGCTTTCACTCATTGGCAACTCTAACCCCACCACACAAAGCCATATTGCCACCACACAGACAGCCTTAAAGCCTCTTGCCAACGAGAGATTAGCCAAAATCCTATCCAAAAACACGATACGATTTTCAGACCTGAAAAAAGAAAAAACTATCCTTTATCTGACTTTCCCCGTCAATGAAGCCAGTTTTTACACCTTTATCCTCAATCTTTTCTATACCCTGCTTTTCCATTCCTATATGGAAGCCATACCCAAAAAAGAAGACTTGCCCTTGTTTATCCTCTACGATGAATTCGGACATGCTAACATTCCTGACTTTGATATTATTATCACCAATATGAGAAAGTACAAAGTTAGCTTGTCCTTGGTTCTACAAAGTTTCTCACAACTTGAAACCCAGTACGGACAAGAAAAAGCAAACACAATCATTGAAGGTGGTATCAATTCAAAATTATTCTTTTCTGGAACAAGCCAAAAAACCGCCCAAGCCATTGAAAAAATGCTAGGTAAGGTCATAAGGCAAGAAACCTATCACACAGACAGAAACGAACAAATAACCAACAGGAGCGAATACAATCTACTCAATGCTGATGAAATCAGGACATTACCAGACAATCAGGCTTTCTTTTTGACTGGCAACAAAAGCCCGATTTTGCTTGATGTTCTGCCGTATTTTCAAAACTCAAAATTCAAGAACAAACCTAATTTTGGTGAGGCTCATATACCAGCCAACAACTACCACAAATATGAGTTGCAAAACATCCTTGATGAGGTATGAAGGAATAGGGATATTTCAAAGATTAGAAACAAAGTGAAAGGTTGGGTAGAAAAGATTATTTTATAACAAGAAGAGTATGGAAAAAGAAAACATTACAAATGATGAACTATACAAGCTAATCCCAGACGATTATACCCCAGAAGAAAAAGAAGAAATATTGAGGGTGATAAACGAATACAACACTATTTGCCTTGAAATTTTGAAGATGTAAACAAGTTGTTGACAAGAAAAATAAAAATGACTTGAAAAGAAATAAATTGTAATAATAATTAAGCTATGGCATACATTTATTTCTTAACCTATTTTATACTTAAAACTATGCTATGAAAGAAATAAATAATCCAAAGGAGAAAATCAAAACAAAAAAGAAAGACGAGCTTTGGTTAAGTTATGGCAGGGTTTCATCTTGGCAACAAGTGACAGACGGGAATTGATTACCTAGCCAGAAAAAAAGATGTGCTGAATATGCAAAAAACAAGGGACATCAAATTGACAAATCCTTTGAAGATGAGGGAGTCAGCGGAGGAACGAAAGACAGACCTTGACTAAAAGCTTTATTTGAATACATAGCCCAAAACAAAGACAAAAAAATTACCCTTGTTTGTGAGGATATGAATAGGCTTGCAAGGGATATGCTTGTCTATCTCTCCTTAAAATTGGAATTTGAAAGGAAATGAATCAAGGTGTTATATGTAAATCAGGAAATAGACGACAGTCCACAAGGTAGAATTGTAGAGCAAATGTTTATGATGATAGCTCAGTTCTTCCGCGAGGAAAATAAACAGAGAGTAATACATAGGCAAAAATCAAGGCTTGAAGATGGTTATCGGTGTTTTGGGATACCCAAAGGCTACAAGTGGTCTACGAACAGAAAATGAGGGAAAAAATTATTACTAGATGAACCAACTTGCTACATAGTCAAAGAAGCCTTAGAGAAATTCGCAAATGATGAAATAAAAAGAATAATTGATGTAGCCCATTTTTTATACAAAAGATGAGTGAGTATTTGAGTATATAAAGACCCAATATCTTGAAATGATAAGCTTACAAATCATTGTACTATATATGCTATACTTAGAAATTCTTTATATGCTTGATATATAGATATGCCTGAATGGTGAATAAATAAAGTCAAATGAAAACATAAAGCAATAATAAGTCTTGAAACTCATAATAAAATTTTGAGGAGAATAAAAGAAATAGGAATAGAAAAATGATTTATAACTGAAAAAATGGAAATTGGTGAAAATAGAATTGATAGAACTAATGATTTCCCTTTGAGGTGAGCATTATATTGTCAAGTATCAAAAACCATGTTGACTTGATGATGGTCAAGAGGAAGACATTGAGACAGATTTCCATATTACATATATTCAAATAAATCACCAATGAGGAACAAGAGTATAAGTAGAGACAAGCTACATCAAGAGTTTGAAGAATTATTGCAAAGATTACAACCAAGCGAAAGAGTAATACAAGTTTTTCAGTTGAGCTTGCAAAGACTAATTGAAGAAAGTGGTAATGATAAAGATTTGGTTATAACATCCTTAAAGAATAACTTAAAGAGTGTTGATGACAAAGTTCAAAGATACATAGATAGAATTTGAAAGACAGAAGATGAAGACTTAATTTCAAACTATGAAAATGAGCTAAAAAAACTTTATGCAGAAAAAGACCAAATTTCAGACAGGATTGATGAAGAAAAAAATAGAGTTTGAAACCCGAATAAAATAAATTTTGATGACATAAAAAATGCCTTACAAATGCGGAGAAACTGAGACATTAACACCAAGAAAAAGCTTATTTCAAACATTTTCCCAGAGTGATTGCCAGTAACCACAGAAAGGCATCTTTGAACCCCTAAGTTATCGCTTCCTTATCAAATATTGGAAGCTTGAAAGGTATCAAAAAATCATATGGTGGAGCTAATTTGACAAAATTTAAACCTATTGTCTTAATAATATTTACCGAGTAAATGAATTAAGCGACAAACTTAAACAACCGACAAGAAACTTTGTATGCCATACAATACTCCACCCGAAACGGTTGTAGTATATTTATATAAATTAATTTGTCAAAAAAATCACTATTTATTTTTAGTAAAAACAAAATTTATTTGACTTCCTCCGCCAAATTACTAGAATAGCAGAGGTTGAAATAATCTGTATAAAACTGATAAGTTAATTAATGGGTAATTATTTACCTCATAAAAACACCGTAGCGGAGGTGTTTTTATGTTATTTATAAAAAAATTTGCAAAATTTGTTGTTTTTCATATTATAAACTAGCTGAATAAACCGTAAAAACTTGATACAAGTAGTTAAAATGGGGCAATTGTTCCTAAAACTATTTGTATTTTTAATGGTTTTATTCAGCAGGAATGATTGTCCCACATTATAGGGGAC
>JAITSU010000049.1 GCA_031287525.1 Zoogloeaceae bacterium
TTCATATGTTCGTGGTTGATGACGCGAACATTGCCGGTGGTGGTCACAAAAATGTCGCCCGCCTTGGCAGCCTCGTCCATCTGCACCACGCGATAGCCTTCCATTGCGGCTTGCAGGGCACAGATGGGGTCGATTTCCGTCACCCATACCGTCGCGCCCAGTCCGCGCAAGGATTGGGCGCAGCCCTTGCCCACGTCGCCATAGCCCAACACCACGGCGATTTTGCCCGCAATCATCACGTCGGTGGCGCGTTTGATGCCGTCGACCAACGACTCGCGGCAGCCGTAGAGGTTGTCGAACTTGGATTTCGTGACCGAATCATTCACGTTGATGGCGGGGAATTTCAGCTCACCGCGCGTGTGCATCTGATAGAGGCGATGCACGCCGGTGGTGGTTTCCTCGGTCACGCCCCTGATTTTTTCAATGCGGGTTGAATACCACTGCGGGTCACTGGCGAGCTTGGCGCGGATGGCGGCAAAGAGCGCCGTTTCTTCTTCGCAGGTCGGCTTGGCGATGACGGAAATATCCTTTTCCGCCCGCGCGCCCAGATGCAGGAGCAGCGTGGCGTCGCCGCCGTCGTCCAGAATCATGTTGGAATAACCGCCGTCCGGCCATTCAAAAATGCGGTGCGTGTAATCCCAGTAATCTTCCAGACGCTCGCCCTTGACGGCGAACACGGGAATCCCGCGCCCGGCAATGGCGGCGGCGGCATGGTCTTGCGTGGAAAAAATGTTGCAGGAAGCCCAGCGTACTTCCGCGCCCAGCGCGGTCAGGGTTTCAATCAACACCGCCGTCTGGATGGTCATGTGCAGCGAGCCGGTGATGCGCGCGCCTTTCAGCGGTTGTCTGGCGGAAAATTCCTCGCGGATGGCCATCAGCCCCGGCATTTCGGTTTCGGCAATGGCAATTTCCTTGCGCCCCCAGTCGGCGAGAGAAAGGTCGGCAATAACGTAATCTTGGGATGCGGTCACAACAATGCTCCTTATGTAACAGCCGGAAGAAAGAAAGGGGGGAGTTTGTCACACGCATCGCGCCCACCCACTTCCCCGCGTCCGGCAGGGTTATGAAAGTGAGCGCCGTTGAAACAGAAAATTCCGAGCCTGGGATAAAAATCTCGCAGCGCCCCTCGGAAGGGGTGAAATTGTACTACGTCAGGAATCAGGTGACAGGTATCGGGTATCAGAAAAAGGTAGGGCGGGATCGAAGAAAGCGCCGTTGTTAACATCCGGCGCGCTCGGAGAGCGCGCCCTACCTGGATAGCCCTACCAGAAGAACGACCAGAAGCAAATCAGCAAATCCCCGCCCCCTGCTCTCCGCCCACCAGTAACCGGATGACCCGCACGGTATCAAGGTCGGAAGCGACGTAGGCGGATTTGACGTATTCCGCATACCTGGCGTTGTCGCCTTCCTGACTCAAGGTGGTCTGGTAATTAAAGCGCAGAAACAAGGCTTGGGGTTCGGGTTCTTCCAGCGTAATCCGCAGCACGCCGCCCGCATGACCTTCGCCCGTGGCAATGGCAAATTGCAGCCATTCCTGCGCGACAAACGTCACCCAATCATGGATGTGGGCGTTACCAAAATCCAGACGACGATGGATCGCGTCCGCGCTGCGTTCGAGAATCTGGCAGGATTCCAGCCCCGGCAGAAAAATCTCCGGCTGCTCCACGCGCTGCCACAAGCCCTGCCAAAGCTGTTCCCGGCTCAAAAATTCTTGCAGGGGATTGTTCAGGTCGTTGATTTGTACAAGGTGCTCAAAGTTCATTTCAGGAGTCAGGTAACAGAAGTTAGCGGCGGTTTCGCCGCCGCAGATTATCCCCCCGGCGGGAAAACCCTGTCACCTGCAACCTGACATCTGATCCCTGATGTACCATCACCGGATGCAAATCGAACGCCTACTTCAACAACAGGGCTTTGGCGCCCGCAAGCATTGCCGCGCTCTGGCGCGGGATGGGCGCTTTTCCATCGGCGGCGAGGTCATCGACGACCCGTTTCGGGAGATTGAACCGGAGGGGCTGATTTTCAGCGTGGATGGGCAGGAATGGCCTTATTTCGCCAAGGCGGTCATCCTGTTCAACAAACCCGCTGGCTATGAATGCTCGCGCAAGCCCAGACACCATCCCGGCATTTACACCTTGCTGCCTTTTCAGTTCGTGGCGCGGGACATGCAGAGCGTCGGACGGCTGGATGAGGATACGACGGGGCTGCTCATCATCACCGATGACGGGCAACTGATTCACGCCCTGTCTTCGCCCAGGCGCAAGGTGGAAAAGCGTTACCGCGTCGGGGTGAAGCATCCGCTCGACGCGCACCAAGCGGCGGCGCTTTGTTCCGGCGTGTTGTTGAATGACGACCCCGATCCGGTCGCCGCCGTCGCTGCCGAAATCGTCGATGCCCACACGCTGCTGCTGACCATTACCGAAGGGCGTTATCATCAGGTCAAGCGCATGTTGGCGGCGGTGGGCAATCGGGTGGAAACGCTCTGTCGGGTCGCCGTGGGCGGGCTGGATTTGCCCGCCGACTTGCCGGAAGGCGGCTGGCGCTGGCTGACCGCCGCTGATTTGGAACAACTTTGGAGAAAATCCGCATGACGCTGACCGAATTGCGCTACATCGTGGCATTGGCACGCGAACGGCATTTTGGGCGCGCCGCCGAACGTTGCCATGTCAGCCAGCCCACCTTGTCGGTGGCGGTAAAAAAACTGGAAGACCGGCTGGAAGTCTTGTTGTTCGAGCGCACACCCGGCGAAATCCGCCTGACGCTGGTGGGCGAACATGTCTGCAAGCAGGCGGAAAAGGTGCTTTCAGAAGCCGCCCGCGTGGAAGAACTGGCGCAACTCGGCAAAGACCCGTTGACCGGCCCCTTGCGGCTGGGCGTGATTTACACCATCGCGCCTTATCTGCTGCCGCGCCTGATTCCCGCGCTGCACACGCTCGCGCCGCGCATCCCCCTGTATCTGCAAGAAAATTTCACGCACCGGCTGACGGAATATCTGAAAAACGGCGAACTGGACGCCGCCATCGTCGCCACGCCATTTGCCGAGCCGGGGCTGGTCGCGCGTCCGCTTTACGATGAGGATTTTTGCGTCGCCCTGCCCGCGCAACATGCGCTGGCGGCGCAGAAGCAAATCGACCGTGAAACGCTAGACCCCAGCCAGTTGTTGATTCTGGGGCAAGGCAACTGTTTCCGCGATCAGGTGGTTTCCGCCTGCCCGCAACTCGCCGTACCCGGCAGCCTCGACCAGACGATGGAAGGCAGCTCTCTGGAAACCATGCGCTACATGGCCGCCAGCGGCGCGGGCATCGCCGTCATCCCCATCTCCGCCTGCCTCGCCTGGCCGCAAGACCCCCTGCTGGCGATACGCTCCTTCACGCCGACAGCCCCCGGTCGACGCGTCGTGCTCGCCTGGCGCGTCACCTATCCCCGCCCGCAGGTGATGGATGTGCTCTATCAAGCCATCCGGCAATCTCCGCCTGCCGGGGTGAGGATTGTTTAGTTAGATGCCCGCAGTGACATGAATGAGAAGAATTTATTTATTGCCTCACCAGCGTTAAGCGGTCTGATTCTACTGGCTGTCTCGTTGGTAGATTTAGCTCTATTCAAAAATGGAGTAGTGTCAGTACGCACAATATTGACTTGGGAGCTTTTGCTCTTGTTGGCTTGTTTGGTAGTGGCTTTCTCTGTATTTATTTTTTCTATCGGTCTATTATTTCTTCGACAATGGAGTATGGTTATATTTTCAATGCTAAGTGTGCTGGTTATGTTTGCTTTCATCATCACTGCTGGCGTCAACGGAGCAGCGTTTTTGAATGCGACGTAGAGACATCACATATAACCATTCGTTCCAGGGGGCAGCCCACTATATGCGCTGCCCCTGAATTCAATGTTAGCCTGTTCAGGAAATTTTCATGCAATTTGAAGAAAGCGTTGAAATTCAAGCATCGCCGCAAACGGTCTTTGCGCTCTATACCCATGTTTCCACATGGGCGGCATGGGATCCTGGTGTACGCGCCTCCTCTATCGAAGGCGCGTTTGTTTCAGGCGCCACCGGAAAGCTAAGACCATCAAACGGCCCAGAGGCAAGCATTATTTTCACAGAAGTTGTTGCCGACAAATCTTTCACCGTTGAAAGCAGGTTGCCGTTATGCGTCATGCGCTTTGAGCATGAGCTTTCTCCAACGTCCACAGGCACAATCGCCATTCACAGCGTTTCTTTTTCAGGCTTTCTATCGCCTGTTTTCTCACGTGTCATTGGCAACCAGATTCGCAAGGGCTTGCCTCAAACAATGGCAGGACTCAAGCGCGCCGCAGAGCAGGCGAACACGCTTCGCGGCGCGGCTTGATTCAGGGGAAAGTGGCGGGACACGAATGAATCAGCGCGTGCTTAATTTGTATCCTTCAAACTGAATTCCACCGACAAAGGAAGGCTGAACGCGCGCTCGAAGAGCATGGGCGGCAGGGGGGTTTGCGCGGCGGCTTGCCGCAGCATGGAAAGCCCCTGCTCATCCAACAGGCTATTGCCCGCGCTTTGCTGTAATGTCACCTGCGGCGCGCGCATCCCCGGTCGCCAAATCAGCAGAAGGCTCACCCGCCCCTCATGTCCACGCGCTCTGGCTAATGCTGGATAACGCTTGAATCTCCCCGCCGCGCCCATGAGGGCGAATTTGTAATCTTGCAGCGCGTCGCCCACGCCTTCGGGAGCGGGGGCGATTGCGCCCTGCCCTGATGCGCCGTCCGCGCCAGCAGACGCTTCCGCCGCGACCATCGGCGGGATATTTTTAATCTCTTGCCCGTCGCCCCTCTGCTCTGGCGGCGCAGGATTAACCCCGGCAGCGGAAAGCACTGGCGGGGCGGGTACGGGCGTTAGCTTTTTAACGGGCGGCGGCGTAGCGGGCATTCTGGAAGGCGTGGGCGGTTTTGCCGTCATCTCCGGGGGTTCCGGCAGCGACATCGGCGCGGATGCCGGATGGAGGACTGCGCCCATTCGCAAGTTGACTTCCATCGCTCCCGACAGTCGGGGCGTTTGTACAGGCGGTAACAAGAGAGGCATGGCGAACAGCAGTACGCCGTGCCCCAGCAGGGAACACACCAACGCCGCCGCAAACGTGCCAAGCCGCTTCTGCATTAACGCTTCCGTTTAGGCGGCGCGTCCGCCACCATTTCCAGACGCCCTTGTTGCAGGCGGATGCGGCTGTCCAGATTTTCCATCCGCAAGCCTTTGTATTCCAACCACCCCACATGCACCGTGCCGTCAAGTTCCAGACCTGCGTCTGTCGGCGTCGCTTTGGCGGCGACGGTCGTTTCGCGGGGTTGCGTCCGCGTGACGACTGCCGCCTCTGAATCCGCCCGCAGATATTGATCCAGATTCAATTGGTTGAGACTCGCCTGAAAGGTCAGTCGGGGCGCTTTCCCGTGGGCGTCTCCATGCCGCAGTTGCCAGACGGCATCCAGCTTGCTGTCGTCCTGCGCCAGACGCAATTCGCCATTGCCTGCCGCTTTGCCCGCCCAATCAACATCGAACGCCAGCTTGCCGTTCAGACGCACGTCCAACGCCCTGACAAAGGTCGCGCCCGCTGCGAATTGCGCGCGTCCCTGCATGGCGTCGGCGCGCAGGCGCAGCCCCTTTTCATCTTGCGCGAACGCCACAAGTGTGGCGAACTCTCCCTTAACTTCCTGCTTTTGCCACTCACCCTGCCAATCCAGATTCAAACGCTGTTCGTTGTTCGCGGGTTCATCGAGCGCAAAACGCGCCGCCATCTTGTCCGTAGCCGTTTTCAGATTCAGGCTGGCGGTGATTTTTTTCACGAGGGGCAGGGCGGCGCGTTGCCAGCGCAATTCGTTCACATCAAGCGTGGACGTCAGACTTGCCTCTTGCCATTCGCCTTCGCCCTGCACATGCAGTTGCACGAGGTCAAGCGCCATTTGCCGCGCGTCGCCACGCGCATAGCGCGCCGACAGATTCAGCCGCGCCTTTTCCACGCCGTAGCCCTGCCCTTTCAAGGTCAATTTTGCCTGATCCAGTTGCAGGGTTTGCGCCACGCCATCCAGACGGTACAGGGTTTCCAGCGCGAAACCGAGTTGCGTATCCTCTTTTCCATCGCGCAGATTGCCGCCCATCTCCAATCGACCATGCGCCTGCCGCCCCAGATGGTCGGAGCGCAGATAGACCTGCTCCACAGCGACTTCATGACCACTGGTGGCGTCGCGCCAATGAATGTTGCCATCCAGCAACAGCAGTTTTTCCACTTCCAAATCCAGCGGCGCGCTGTCGTCTTTCGTGGTCACCAGCAGGTCGTCGAAGTTGTAGTGACCTTCGGCGTCGCGCTCAATCTGTACCGACCAGTCCCGGATTTCGATGCGGTTGATGATGATTTTCCCGCTAAGCAGGGGCAGGATTTCCAGCGCGCCACTGACCCGCCCCAAGCGCAGGAATTCGCCCTTGCCATCGCGGTTGGAAAGACTGACCGCCTGCATTTCCACCGACAGGCGCGGCAGCAATTTCAGGCGCAACGCGCCGTCAATCCGCAATTCCCGCTGTTTTTCCACACGCACCTGCTCAATCAGGCTTTGTTTCAGGGCTTCTCCGTCGAAGCTGAAAATGAGGGCAGTGAGCGTCGCCACCAACAGGACGGCTCCGACCAGCCCCAGGCTCCACCATCGCCATTTGCGTTTTTTTGATTTTGACATGTCCTGCTTTTCGCTCGCTTGTTCCAGAGTCGGGATTTTCTCATTATTACGGCGATTATTGCAGCGCAATAAAAAAGCCTTCCTGCCTTTTCAGGAGCAGGAAGGCTCATCAAAAACCGAAACCGGCGTGCCGGTCAGTCTTTTTTGGCGTTACGCGCGTCTTCATCCATCTTTTTAGAAAAAAACCACATGAAGAAAAGAGCCATCACGACCACAAAGCCAATCGTAAACAAGCTCAATTGACCGATTGTTGTTCCAAACAGTTCTTGCAAAGCCATAATTACCTCCTCAGGTGAAAACAAACATCAAGACGGGAACCCATTTTCATGGGGTTGCAGAGGTTCCCTGAACAGCGAGTTGCAGGGAAGCATCAGCATCAGGCCGCCAGTTCCCCAACAGACGCCAGGTTCGCTCCTGGTCTTCAAGATATACGTTCCAGCGACCGTGGATTTCCGTCGTCAGACTGCCGCTGTAAAAACCTTGCCCCGGATTTTCGAGGACAACATCCTGATCCAGACCGTCGCGGGTCGGATGGATGAAATGTAATTGCAATGTTCCGGGCAGCGTACCCGCGTCTGCCGCATTCAGAAAAACGCGGATTTCCCGACCACTTAACATGACCTGGGCGGACAGCTTTTTCTCCGCTGCCGCCGTATCGCGTTTCAGTTCCTGATGCACCGCCAATCCCGCTTTGTAATAGTCATCTTCGACCAGACCATCCGACGTGGTGATCGCCAGAAACAGGGTCGCAAAACCCGCCACGACCACGATGGCAGGTCCCGCCATCAAAATCCACGGCCAGGGTTCTTTATACCAGGGTTGCGTATCCAGTACGTTTGCATTCATGTCAAGCGCCTCATGGCATTAAAAAAGTGGATTTTTCATGGACAGCCACCGCAGGATCATCCTCGGCGATGACATCGAAGAAAATCCGGTGCGAACCTTCGGGCAGCGCGCCAAGCGGTACGCGCACACTGACCGTGACATCCCGGTTTTCCGCCGCTCCCGTTTCGACGCGGGTTTCTTCGGACAGTTCCAGTCCTTCCTGTCCGCTGACGCGGATGAGGAACGTCCGCGCCTGCTCGGAAACATTCATCACTCTCAAGGTATAGAGGTTTTCAATCTTGCCACCCTTCACTTCGCGTCCCATCACGGAACGGTCGCGGATGACATCGGTCCGCAAGGGCAGGCGGGTGGCAAGCGACCAGCCCGCGCCCACAATAATCAGCGTCAGCAGGGCGCTATAAACCAGAATACGCGGGCGAATGACATGACTCCAAAAGCCGGTGTGACCGCCTTTGCCTGCCAGCGCGTTTTCCGAAGTGTAGCGCACCAGCCCGCGCGGCTTGTTCAGCTTGTCCATCACCTCGTCGCAGCCGTCAATACACGCGCCGCAACCGATACATTCGTATTGCAGCCCCTTGCGGATATCAATGCCGGTCGGACAGACCTGCACGCAGATATTGCAATCGACGCAATCGCCCTGTTGTGAGCGATCCGCCCCTTTTCTGAGTACGCCACGCGGTTCGCCCCGCTTGGGGTCGTAGGTAATGATCAGGGTGTCCGGGTCAAACATCGCCGACTGGAAACGGGCGTAGGGACACATGAATTTGCAGAGTTGCTCGCGCAGAAAACCCGCCATCAGATAGGTAAAGCCGCCGTAGCAGAAAATCCAGAAAATTTCCCAGCCGCCGAAGCCAAATGTGCTGATGCTGGCAATCAATTCGTGGATCGGCGTGAAATAACCGACCAGAGTGAAGCCCGTCCACAGGGAAATCAGCAACCAGAGGATGTGCTTGGTCGTCTTGAGCCGCAGCTTCTTCGCGTTCATCGGCAACTTGTCCAGCTTGATGCGGGCAGGACGCTCACCTTCGAGCCACTTTTCAATCCAGAGGAAAATTTCGGTGTAAACCGTTTGCGGACAGGCGTAACCGCAGAAAAGACGCCCCGCCACAGCAGTAAACAGAAACAGGGCATACGCCGAAATAATCAGCAACACCGTTAAATAAAAGGCATCTTGCGGCCAGAGGACCAGACCGAAGATATAAAATTTGCGTTCCACCAGATGAAACAGCACCGCCTGACGCTCGCCCCACTGCACCCAAGGCAGGCCATAAAACAGCAGTTGCGTCGCCCAGACAAAAATCCAGCGCCAATTCGTCCACCAGCCTTTGACCGTGCGGACATAAATGGTTTTGTGTTTTTCATACAGGGAACCTTTGATGACAGGTTCTGTTTCCGCGCTTGTCGCGTTCTCCGGAGCGTCGCTCATGTTCAATCACCGTTCTTATCGTTGACTGCGGTCATTATACCGACCGTCCAGCTCATTTTGTTTGGACGTAAAAAAACGGAGCGGTCGCCCGCTCCGTTTTCAGGGTTTTGCTTTATTTGTTGCTCAAGCTATACACGTAGGCCGCCAGGAGGTGCACCTTGTCCTCGCCCAGGAACTTGCCCCAGGTTGGCATCGTGTTACTGCGACCATTGGTGATGGTTTCAATGACAGTTGCTTCGTCACTGCCATACAGCCAGGTGTCATCGGTCAGGTTAGGCGCGCCCTGGAAAGGGAAGTCCCCGCCTTGCGCCAGACTGCCTTTCAGGTCGGGACCGTGACAGGTCTTGCAGATTACATCGTCACGCGCATAGGCGGCGCGACCACGATTGGCGCTCGCGCTATCGGTCGACAGACCGGAGAAAGCGCGGACGTAGTTCGCCAAATCCCTGATCGTGTCGTCGCCCAGATAGGCGTTCGGCGTCATGACGCCATTGCGCCCATTGCGGATGCTTTCCTCAATCTGCGCCGGTTCGCCGCCATACAGCCAGTCACCGTCCGTCAGGTTGGGGAAGCCTTTGCTGCCCTTGCCATCCACAGCATGACACTGGATACAGTAGGTATTGAACAGGCGTTTGCCCGAATCCAGAGCCGCGCTGTTTTTTGCCAACGCGGGGATGTCCTCGTTCAGGTACTTCTGGAAGTTCGGAGCCGCATCCTGCTCGGCTTGCCATTGCTTGCCGGATGACCATCCACCCAGACCGGGGAAGCTGCCAAGACCGGGGAAATACACCAGATAACCCAGCGCAAACACCACAGTGATGTAGAACAGCCAGCTCCACCATTTCGGCAGGGGGTTGTTGTACTCTTCCAGGGTTTCATCCCAGGAATGCCCCGTAGTCTTGCCAATGGTGTAGGTTGCCCCTCCCTGGCTCCAAAGGAACACTGCACAGCCGATGATGGCAACCAACACGATGCCGGCCACATAGATGTTCCAGAACCCAATCAAATCGTTCACGTTCATATCATTTTCCTTTGATCTGCGGCGTCGGCTTTCAACGACGCCGTATCATCATCATCATCCGCGAACGGCAAGTTGGCAGCTTCATCATAGCCCCGCTTGCTTTTCTTGCCGTATGCCCACGCCACGATACCCAGGAAAAGAACAATTCCTGTGATGGGAGTGAGCAAACCGCGAATGTCGTTGATATCCATGGAGGTCGCCTTACCTGAAGTTGGAGAGCGCCGTACCCAAGCCTTGCAGGTACTCGATCAGCACTTCTTCTTCCGTCAGATCTCCAATCGCCGCATAAGCGCCGTCGATCTCCTCCTGGGTGTAAGGAACACCTACCAGGGTCAGCGCCGACAGCTTGGCGGCGATATTCTTGCCGACGGTATTCTTCGCCTTGGCATCCTTCAGCCATGAGTAAGCCGGCATGTTGGATGCAGCTTCAACATCACGCGGATTTCTCAAATGCTTGCTATGCCATTCGTTGGAATAACGACCGCCAACGCGCGCCAGATCGGGACCGGTACGCTTGGAACCCCATTGGAACGGATGGTCATAACGCGATTCCGCAGCAACGGAGTAGTGACCGTAACGCTCGGTTTCCGCGCGTAAAGGACGAATCATCTGCGAGTGGCAGTTGTAGCAGCCTTCGCGGATGTACACCTCACGACCTGCCAGAGCAACTGCGCCGTATGGCTTGACATCAAGCTTGTTGCCCTCTTTGTCGACCAAAGTCGTCGTGGTGGTGGATTCCTGGAAGAACAGCGGCAGAATTTCTACCAAGCCCCCCCAGATCACCGCCAGCAATGTGCAGACGATCAGCAGACCGACATTCTTTTCAATTTTTTCCTGACTCATTATCAATGACCTCCGTTTTAGTGTTGAGCGGCCGGGATGAGCACAGGCGCATCTTCAGACCTGCCCACCGCGATCGTCTTGAACATGTTGTAGGCCATGATGAGCATACCAACCAGGAACAAGGTGCCGCCGATCAAACGAACCGTCCAGTACGGGTAGGTAGCCTTGACCGCTTCCACGAAGGCATATTGCAGCGTACCGTCAGAATTCGGAGCGCGCCAGAACAGACCTTGCATCACGCCGGCAATCCACATCGAGGCAACGTAGAGCACGATGCCAATGGTGGCAACCCAGAAGTGCACCGTAATCAGCTTGATGCTGTACATTTGCTGACGACCAAAGAGGCGGGGCAGCAGGTAGTAGAGCGCGCCGACGGAAACCATCGCCACCCAGCCAAGAGCGCCGGAGTGCACGTGACCGACTGTCCAGTCAGTGTAGTGCGACAGGGCATTGACCGACTTGATGGACATCATCGGACCTTCAAAGGTCGACATGCCGTAGAAGGACAGCGAGGTGATCAGGAATTTCAGGATGGGATCGTCACGCAGTTTGTGCCACGCGCCGGACAGGGTCATGATGCCGTTGATCATGCCGCCCCAGGAGGGCGCCAGCAGAATCAGCGAGAACAACATGCCGATGGATTGCGTCCAGTCAGGCAGGGCGGTGTAGTGCAAATGGTGAGGGCCCGCCCACATGTAGGTGAAGATCAACGCCCAGAAGTGCACCACGGACAGACGGTAGGAATACACCGGACGTCCGGCCTGCTTTGGCACGAAGTAGTACATGATGCCAAGGAAGCCTGCGGTCAGGAAGAAGCCCACAGCATTGTGACCGTACCACCATTGAATCATGGCGTCCTGCACACCGGCATAGGCGGAGAAGGATCTCGGCGTCAGCCAGCCTTCGGCAAAAACCGGAATTTCCGCGCTGTTCCCCAGGTGCAGCAGGGCGACCGCGATGATCATGGCGCCGAAGAACCAGTTGGCGACATAGATGTGCGGCACCTTGCGCTTGGCAATCGTCCCGAAGAACACCACGGCGTAAGCCACCCAGACCAAAGTGATCAGGATGTCGATTGGCCATTCCAGTTCGGCGTATTCCTTGCCGGTGGTGTAACCCAGTGGCAGGGACAGCGCCGCCAGCAGGATAACCAGTTGCCACCCCCAGAAGGTGAAGGCCGCCAGCCAGTCACAGAAAATCCGTGCATGACTGGTGCGCTGAACGGCGTAGTACGACGTAGCGAACAGAGCACAGCCGCCGAATGCGAAAATCACTGCATTGGTATGCAGTGGGCGCAGACGACCATAAGACAGCCAGGGAGCCAGATTCAGCTCAGGCCAGACTAGTTGAGCAGCAATCACGACACCAACCAGCATGCCGACGATGGCCCAAATGACGGTCATCACGGCGAATTGCCGTACAACCTTGTAATTGTATGTGGTTTGCGTTTCCGACATGAACCCACCTCTCATTGATAAAAAAAACGTTTGCGCCGTCACCCCGAAACCTTTGGCGGAGCATGGTGCGGGATGCTATTGGATGCACAGGAAAGATTGGTTGACCTAGGTCAACTAATCCAGATAACCAGACTTTTTTGGAATAAACACGCGCATGTCCGATCGCGCGTATTGATGCGGCAATGCAGCATAAACAGACAAAAAAAGGGTGCGTCACTCAGTACGCACCCCAACCCCAACAGAGAAACAATCAACTCCCAATGAAGCCCCTCTCCACAACGTGGAAATTGCGGCGAATTATGCCCTAGCTCGCAACATGGAATTTGACACAGGTCAAAGAAGACGGAGATACCGCCGCGAGCGGCGTCCCTTTTTTAACTTTCAGGAATCCTGCATAACCGCGATGACCTCGGCGCGCGCGCTTCCTCTGGCAAAGGTCAGCCGCAGGGCGTCTTGCGGTTGCAAGCCCGCCGCATCGCGCACCGCCTTGCCGTCGGCGTCAAAGGCGATGGCGTAACCACGCGCCAGTACCGCCTGCGGGTCAAGCTGACGCAACGCCTGCGCTGCGGATTCCAGTCGCTTGCAGCGCAGCGCCGTCGTGTGCGCAACCGCATTTCGCAAGCGTCCGGCAAGCGTCGCCAGACGTTCCCGCCGCGTTGCCAATTGTCGCGTCGGAGAAGGCAGACGGACGGCGAGATGGTCAAGGCGTTGCGCCAACTGCGCGAGGCGATTGCCCTGATGACGATTCACGCGACGGTAAAGATTGCCCAGGCGGTCGAGCCAGCTCTGGCGATCCGCACAAATCTGCTCGGCAGCGGCGGTCGGCGTGGGCGCGCGCAGGTCGGCGGCAAAATCGGCGATGGTGAAATCGGTTTCGTGCCCGACACCACTCACCACTGGCAGGCGGGCGGCACGAATGGCACGGGCGACGATTTCCTCATTGAACGCCCACAAATCCTCCATGCTGCCACCGCCTCGACAGAGCAGGATGGCGTCGTTATCAGAAGCCGAGGCAGCCGCCAGCGCCGCCGCGATGCGCTGCCCCGCGCCGTCGCCCTGTACCGGCGTGGGAAAGAGCGTCAGCATGACATGCGGCGCACGGCGGGCGAGCGTGGCAAGCACATCCTGCAATGCCGCAGCCTGCAAACTGGTGACAATGGCGATACGCCGGACAAAGGCGGGCAGCGGGCGTTTCAGTTCTGGTCGGAACCATCCCTCGGCTTCCAGCTTCGCCTTCAATTCCAGAAAACGCTCGAACAAGCGCCCTTGACCAGCCAGCCGCAAGGCTTCGACATTCAATTGATAATCGCCACGCGCCTCGTACAAGGTGACGAGCGCGCGCGCTTCGACCTTCTGCCCGTTTTCAGGACGAAAGCCGAGCAATTGCGCCTTGCCACGCCAAATCGCGCACCGTACCTGCGCGTTAGCGTCTTTCAGGGTGAAATAGAGATGACCGGAAGCGGCGCGAGTGAGACTGGAAATTTCTCCCGCGACCCAAAGCAGAGGGAAGCGCGCTTCCAACTCGCCACGCACGGCACGATTCAGTTCACCGACGCTCAAAACAGCTTCGGTAGAGGGAACAAATGAGGAGGCGCTTGACATGGGCGCGCAGTTTACTCCACAGAGCGCGTCAGTATGCATTCGGGTACAGTGATGATTTTCGTTGATCGTCACAAACTTCGCCATCCATTTGATTTTATTATGTTTTATAAAACGGCTCATTTTTTGGGCGGGGTAAGCTCCACCCTTGTTTTACTTGGGTTTTATGAGGTTAACGACAGACTATCCACAAAGTTATCCACACATTTTGTGCATAAACCCGAAGAATCGCAGCAGTACGGCTTGCGCCCACAGATTATATACGCCATAAATAAAAACGCCCCTTTGTCATGATGACGAAGGGGCGTTTCGGATGGATAGCCTGGCGTTGACCTACTTTCGCGAGCGGTAAGCTCACTATCATTGGCGCGCTCCTGTTTCACGGTCCTGTTCGGGAAGGGAAGGGGTGGTTCCGGGAGGCTATGGACGCCAGGCGTAACGGGTTTGTTCGGGGGGAGT
>JAITSU010000065.1 GCA_031287525.1 Zoogloeaceae bacterium
GTTTGTCTTAAAAAGAGGAGCAGCAGAAAAATACCCGTTAAGTTGGTTTTTATGGTTTGCTTGTGTGTTGTCCTTTTCCTGTTGTTTTAACCGGCGGGGGGCGTTCGGAGAACGCGCCCTACCCTGCATCCGCCTTTTTCTCCCCGCGCAGCAAACTCACCGCCATGCCGACGAGCAAGGCAACCCCCGCCAGCAGCGCCGCCCAAAGCGCGTAGATTTTGCCTTGGGCTGCGGTTTCTTCCGGCGAGACGGGGGCGTTTGCGGCAAGCGTGACGGGGGCGGGGGCATCCGCCAGATGCGCGTTGCCGAATTGCGCTTTTTCCGGTTGGCGGCTGTCGTAGGTGGGGACTAATGTGTTCAAGGGGAGCGCCGCTGATTGGGCGTCGGCGCGACCAAATGCCAGACGATAGGGCGGCTCGCCGCGCGCGAGGAAGGTGAGTTGATGACCGGAAATCGCCACCCGTATTTGTGGCGCTTGTCCGGCTTTTTGCGGCAAGCCGCCGCCCCGGCTGTCGATTTGCAGGCGCAACTGGTTGACGGGTATGCCGGAAAGGTCGATTTCTTCCTGCGCGTCTTCGCCGCCTTGTACGGGCAGACGGTAAATGAGTCCGCTCGCCAGCGTTTGCCAGATGTCGCGGGGGGCTTGTGTATGGGCGCAGTGTTTGCTGCCGAGGCGGGTGTCGACGCGGGCGCTTTCCGCCGTCCGCCATGCGCCGGAAACGATGACGGGAGCGAGGGTGTTGGGTTCGCTGACGGTGACATGCAGACGTTCCAGCGGCAGGGGCAACGGCAGTTTCCAGATGAATTCGTTGGCGTTGGCGTTTTTATCCGCCTCGCTGCGCTGCCCCGTTAGCGGTTCTGACCAGAGCAGGGGCGCGGATTTGTAGCCGGATTGCACGCCAACCAGGGTTGCGGCGTTCAGGGGCGGGGCAATTTCCGGCGTCTGCCATGTCAGGCGCAGATAGCGTGCCTTGCCGCCGGGTAAGCGGATTTCGTTGCGCTCGATGCGCTCGCCGTCAAAATCCAGTCGGGCAATCTGCCCTTCGCCCCACGGTTGCCAATGTTCAAGGTCGTCGCTGGCTTCGACGCGGAAACGCTGGAAGCCTTCCGCGCCTTTTTCCCATTGCAGCCGCAGGCGTTCAAGCGGGAAATCCAGTGCGCTGGCGTCCAACAGCCAGCCCCGCAAGGGCGCGCCCGTTTCGGTTTTTTGCGTGTGGTCGGAAAGGATTTCGATGAGTACGCCGCTGGCGTCGCGGCGGACGCGCATGGACAGGTCATTCCGACTGTCCGTGTCGTTCTTCGCGCCATAGAGGGGAAAGAGTCGCGCCGGAACTTCGCGACGGATTTCGGTGCGTTGTTCCTCCGTCGCCGTCAGTGTGTAGGGCAGCGCCTCGTCCGCCGCGTTGAAAACGCGCAGGTCGCGCAAATCGGCGTGGGCGGCTGCCCAATATACGGACATCGGCACGGCGAGGCGATACCAGGTCGCTTCGCCTTCTGTTTGCAGCAGGGCTTGCCCGCTGTAGTCGGCGGGGGCGTCGGCTTTTGCGTTGGCGGCAACGAGCAGGGCGGCGCAGAGCAGGGTTTTCCAGCGCATGGCATTTACTCCTGATGGATACGGGCGGAAGCGGGCGATGGCTCATCGCCCGTACCCACACGCTCGCGGCGAGGCGGCAGCGGCGAAAAGTAGCCGACGATCAGCAGCAGGACGCCAACGCCGATGAAGGACACGATACGCGCCAGACTGCCGCTTTGACCCAGTTCGACGAAAAAGAGTTTGACCACCACCACGCCGACCAGCGCCGCGCCTGCCATCCAGACGCCGCGATTGGCGCGGCGATGCCCGCCGATCATCAGCACAAGGGCGTAGAGCGTCCACACCAGCGACAGCCCCGCCTGCACGCTCATTCGGGCGAGCAGACGATCAATATCGAAGGGGATGCCGCCCCAGTGATGCGCGCTGCGGCAGACAGCAAGCGTCAGCACGGCGAGCAGGGAAATGCCGAACAACGACTGCGCCACCATTTTGGGGCAGAAGGGCTTGCCCGTGCTGGCGTAGCGGGCAAACTCGCCCTGACTCCAGCGGTAAGCGGTCAGCAGCGTGAGCAGCAAGCCGATTTCCAGCGGATTGACGAGGGGCAGGTAGGGCAGCGGATCGGCGCTGCCGTCGGAGCGCAGATTGGCGAAAAACGCCCACGCCAGCAGCCCCAACACCACCGGCACGGCGGCATGGGCGCGATAGGCGCGTGGAAAATCGCTGAGCGGCCAGATGTTCGGATGCTCGCGGCTCATCCAGAACAGGTAGAGGCTGGGGATCAGCGCCCAACCCAGCCAACGCCAGGCGTTGATTCCGACGGAGAGCATCGACATGCCGTCGTGCGCCGCCAGCATCAGCACGGCGAGCAGCAGCCAGCCGCCGAGGATGTGCAGATTGTGCGCGACAGGTTCGCGCAGTAAATCGGCGAGGCGGCGCAGGGCGAGGAAATGCGCGGCGAAAAACACCAGCCAGACCGATAACCCAAACGGTGTCAACAAGAGGTCGATGTATGACCAGATAAGCACATCCAGAATGCCCGGATCGAATCCACCGTAGATGAGCGGCAGACGGTAACAATACAGCAACACCATCACCGCCGCCACGAGCGGCAACAGACAGGTGAGCAACGCCAACCCGCGCCACGCTTCGCGGCGGGCGAGCCACAGCCACAGCAAGGCGGAAACGGCGAGGGTCAAGAGCGCGGCATAGACCAACTGCGGGCGAAGGATGAAGCGGGAGAGTTCGGCAAAGCCCGTCCACACCCACCAGCCGACGCCCCACAACAGGAGCAAGCCGGAGAGCAGACCGAGTTGTTGGGCATCAATGGGATTGTCTTTCGCGCGCGAGCGGCTCTTTTCGGGAACGCGGGCGGCAATTCTTCTGATGCGCCATGCGCCCGCCAATGCCGCGAGCGAGAGCGCCGCCGGCGTCCAGAAGTCGAAATGCATCAACGGCGTCAGCCCTTCTTCTACGAAATAGGCGCTCAACCGCGCCGAATCATTCAGCGCAAACGCCATGCCGCCGACGGCTTCCAGCAACACGCCAAAGTAGAAAACCGGACGGCGTTGCAGCAGCAAGCCGATCCAGAGAATCAGCAAACCACTTGCCGCCCAAACCGCGCTGGCTTGTACCCAGTTCAATTTGAACAGCACGGTCAGATTGAGAAAGAGCAGCCCCACCAGCGTCACCACGCTTGTGCCGGTCGCCAACAGCGGATGATCGCGCGGGCGGGTTTCCTGCCGCACAAAGAGGGTGCTGGCGATCAACGCCACGCCGACCTGAAAGGCAATCAACAAGCCTTGCCAGCCGGACGCCAGCACGCTGCCGCCTGTGCCCATTTCGAGGTCGAGCAAAAAAAGGATGCCACCCAAAAGTTGCACGACAAAGCCGCTGATGAGAAAGGAACGCGATTTCAGGAACAGCCCCGCGAACAACGTCGCCAGCCCCATCAGCGCCCAACAGATGACGCTCATGGAAGCTGGCAGATACAGGGGCGGCAGCAGGTAGAGAAACGCCAGACCGGAAAACGCCAACACCGCCAGCAAGAACTTTTCGACATCCCTGACCGGACGCTCGCTTCGCAAAATGTCGTTTCGCAACACGCCATGCGCGAACAGCAGCGCCACGCCGAGCAAAGCCGCGCCAATGGGGGATGCGGCGAGCAGCGTATCCACGCCGCGTTTAACGCCGTTCAGATACATCAACGCCGACACCGCCATCAGGCAAAGCGAGAAGCATTGCGCCAGCCGCCGCGATTGGCGCAGCCCCAGCCAGTACAGCCCCGCGCCTTCCACCGCCCATGCCACCGCCGTTAATTGCGCGTCTTCCAATGCCAACGGAATCGCCAGCGTGCCGAACACCACGCCCAACGCCAGACAGCTTTCGCGCAGCAAAATCAGCCGCCGCCAGGTTTCCCGCCCGCGCAGGATGAACGCCAGCGAGAGATAGAACAGCCCCAGCGCCAAGGCGGAAAACGCCACGCCGAATTCGATATGCCGAATGACCGAACATTGCAGCGCGAAACCGATAATGGGCGGACCGAATACCAGACTGCCATCCAGATAATCCGCGCGCCTGACCGCGCGGGAGCGCAGGGCATGGCGTTCGTCGTCATCCGGCTCACGCGCCCCGGCAAGCAACTGACGACGCGCGAACAACAGCCCAATGGCGACATAGAGCAGGAAAAAGAACGCCAAAAAGGGTTCGGTGCTGGCGAACAGTTCCGGCTGGTAGGCGCTCAATCCCCACGCAATGCCGATGCCGAAGGTGCTGACAAAACCAATCAGATTGAGGACGCGCCACGCCTTGAACCACGCGACGAACGCGATGCCGGTGGACAGCAGGGCGAAATAGCTGAACAGCTTCACATGCTCGCCGCTATTGCTGGAAACCAGAATCGGCACGGCAAACCCGCCCAACACCGCCACACACGCCAGACTCAACGCATCCTGTTTGACGGCAAGAATAACCGAACAAATCGTCACCAGCACCAGCAAGACACGCGCCGCGTCCGAGGGCAATAAACCATGCAACTGATAGGCGGCAAACACCGTCAGATACAGCACGGCAATGCCTGTGCCTTGCAAAATCAGCCCGTAAGAAGGTCGTCTGTAACGCAGCCGCCAGCCCAAAAACAGCAACACCAACGCCGTCAGCGCGACGCCGATATAGCGCGCTTGCACGGGCAGGTTGATTTGCTCGGAAGCGAAGCGCAGCAGGAACGCCAGCCCGATGAACAGCAACACCACACCCACCCGCAACACGGCATTGCCGCCGGAAAGCCACGCGAAAGCGCGTTCCAGCAAGGCGGGTTCTG
>JAITSU010000076.1 GCA_031287525.1 Zoogloeaceae bacterium
CCCTGAAAGCAGATTTCATCATTTTTTCATCCTTGTGATTTTTTAACGGAAGTTTGAAGCATCGGGACGCGTTCCCAATTCGTTCAGCAATTATCATATGCCCTCGCAAAACGTCAAGCTTATCCGCTTGGGACGAGTTCCAGACCTGGGGTTCAGGGTATCTACTCCGCCTTCACGATACAGGCGTTGACGATCACTTGAGCGTTAAAAATCCCGCCGCGTCAAAAACACGGCGGGATTGCGCGTTTACGCCGCGCGGCGTTGCGGCGGGAACTGCGCTTCTTCGGTCGATCCCGTCAGGGCGGTGACGGAAGACGCGCCGCCCTGAATGGTGATGGTGACTTTATCGAAGTAGCCCGTGCCGACTTCCTGCTGGTGGGCGACGAAGCTGTAGCCTCGACTGGCGGCGGCGAATTCCGGTTGCTGGACTTTTTCGACATAGCGCTTCATGCCTTCGCCCTGCGCGTAGCTGTGCGCCAGGTCGAACATGTTGTACCACATGCTGTGGATGCCCGCCAGGGTGATGAACTGGTACTTGTAGCCCATTTTCGCCAACTCGTCCTGAAAGCGCGCGATGGTGGCGTCATCAAGGTTTTTCTGCCAGTTGAACGAAGGCGAGCAGTTGTAGGCGAGCAGTTTGCCGGGGAATCTGGCGTGAATGGCGTCGGCAAATTTTTTCGCCAGCGCCAAGTCGGGCTTTGAGGTTTCGCACCAGATCATGTCGGCATAAGGCGCGTAGGCGAGACCGCGACGGATGGCCTGGTCAATGCCGGGGCGTGTGCGATAAAAGCCTTCACTGGTACGCTCGCCCGTGATGAAGGGGTGGTCGTAAGGGTCGCAATCCGAGGTCAGCAAGTCGGCGGCGTCGGCGTCGGTGCGGGCGACCAGCAGGGTGGGGACATTCAACACATCGGCAGCCAGCCGCGCCGCGACCAGTTTTTGAATGGCTTCCCGCGTGGGCACCAGTACCTTGCCGCCCATGTGCCCGCATTTTTTCGCCGAGGCGAGTTGGTCTTCAAAGTGCACCGCCGCCGCGCCCGCTTCAATCATCGACTTCATGAGTTCAAAGGCGTTTAACACGCCGCCGAATCCGGCTTCGGCGTCGGCGACGATGGGCAGGTAGTAGTCGATGAACCCCTCGTCGCCCGGCTCGATATTGCTGGCGCATTGAATCTGGTCGGCGCGGCGGAAGGTGTTGTTGATGCGCGTGACCAGCGCGGGTACGGAGTTGGCGGGGTAGAGCGACTGGTCGGGGTACATGGCGAGACCGAGATTGCCATCCGCCGCGACCTGCCAGCCGGAAAGGTAAATCGCCTCGATTCCGGCTTTCGCCTGTTGCAACGCCTGTCCGCCGGTCAAAGCGCCGAGGCTGTTGACGTAGCCTTTTTTCGCCGCGCCATTGATGAGTCGCCAGAGTTTTTCCGCGCCGCGCCGCGCCAGCGTACATTCGGGATTGACCGCGCCGCGCAGGGCGACGACCTCTGCGGGGGAGTAGGGGCGAGTGATGCCCTGCCAGCGCGGGTCGGTTTGCCAGAGGGTTTCAAGTTCCTTGATGCGTTGTTGGCGGGGTTGGTTGATGTTGTGCATGTGGGGTTCTCCTGTTGATGCGTTGAATGTGTAATCAAGCCAGCTTTGCGTAGCCGGGCAGGGTCAAAAAGTCGATGAGTTCATCGGCGGTCGTGATGTCTTCCAGCAAGCGCGCCGCTTCCGCGAAGCGCCCGCTGTCGAAACGCGCGTCGCCCAGTTCGCGGCGCACCACGGCGTATTCCTCTTGCAGAAATTCCCGGAACAGCGCCTTGCTGACGAGCTTGCCATTGGAGAGACTTTTCTGATGGCGTATCCACTGCCAGATGGAAGTACGGGAAATTTCCGCCGTCGCCGCGTCTTCCATCAAACTGTAAATCGGGACGCAGCCATTGCCGGAAAGCCAGGATTCGATGTATTGCAACGCCACGCGGATATTGGCGCGCATCCCCGCTTCGGTGCGCTCGCCCGACGCGACTTCCAGCAAGGCGGCGGCGGTGGTCGGCGCGTCGTCTTGACGGAGCGCGTCAAGCTGGTTCGGGCGTCCGCGCAACACGGCGTCGAAAACGTCCATCGCCGTATCCGCCAGCCCCGGATGCGCCACCCAGGTACCGTCGTGCCCGTTGCGCGCTTCCAGCAGCTTGTCGGCGCGGATTTTTTCAATCACCCCGGCATTGCCGGCGGCATCCCTGGTGGGAATAAACGCCGCCATGCCGCCCATCGCCAATGCCCCGCGCCGGTGGCAGGTTTTGATGAGCAGACGCGAATAGGCGCTCAAAAAGGGCTGCGTCATCGTCACCGCCTGCCGGTCAGGGAGCACGCGGTCAGCATGGTTTTTCAGCGTTTTGATGTAGCTGAAAATGTAGTCCCAGCGCCCGCAATTCAACGCGACGATGTGGTCACGCAGCGCGAGCAGAATTTCATCCATCTGAAACACGGCGGGCAGGGTTTCAATCAGCACGGTCGCCTTGATGGTGCCGCGCGGCAGTCCGTAGCGGTCTTCCGTGTAACAGAAAACATCGTTCCACCATGCGGCTTCCAGATGCGATTGCAGCTTGGGCAGATAAAAATAGGGACCGGAACCCTTGTTCAGCAGGGCGCGGTGGTTGTGGTGGAAGTAGAGCGCGAAATCGAACAGCGCGGCGGCAATCGGCGCGCCCTGCCAGAGCACATGTTTTTCCGGCAGATGCAGCCCGCGCGCGCGGCAAATCAGCACGGCGGGATTGGGATTCAGCCGGTACGCCTTGCCTTCTTCGCGCTCGAATGTAATCGTGCCATTCACCGCGTCAATGAGGTTGATTTGCCCGTCAATCACCTTGTCCCATGCGGGCGACAGCGCATCCTCAAAGTCCGCCATGAACACTTTTACATGGGCATTCAGGGCATTGATGATCATCTTGCGCTCCACCGGGCCGGTAATCTCCACGCGCCTGTCCAGCAAATCGGCGGGAATGCCGCGTATCGTCCATTCCGCCTTGCGGATGTCGGCGGTTTCCGGCAAAAAATCCGGCAACGCGCCTTCGTCGATATTCTTTTGCCATGCCGCGCGCGCATCCAGCAGCGCGTTCCGGCGCGGCATGAAACGGGCGGTCAGCGCGCCGAGCAAGGCTTCTGCCTCGGCGGTCAAAACTTTCTTTTCCGCCGCGCCGAATGGCTCGGTAAAAATCAACGGATGTTCAGTCGGGTTCTGCATATGAATGGTTCTCCTTGTCAGAATTTCGGTGTCTGTTCGCTGTGCTTCTGTCATATGAGCGCAGCGCAAAGCCTCTCCCTTGCGGGAACAGGGGGCGCAACGCGATAGGACAAAAGCGAAACAGGCTCTAAAAAAATCACCGCGCGACCACCACAGGATGTGGGGCTTCCACGGCTGGAACAGGGATGCGCTGCTGGCGCAATTTGGTGGAAACGTGACCGATGCGGTAAAACATCGTGAGCGTTTGGGAGAACTTTGAGAGCGGGTGTGGGGTATCAAGGTTCGAGGCAGATGGTGGTCTGCGTCCCCCCATTCTGGCAGAACAAAATTTCCATGTAAAGTATTTTATGGTTTATATCTTATATAAGACATTGGTGGTATCATCCCGCAAGTTGACCCGAGGCGGCAGGGGGTGATTTTTCTCGCCCTGCGATGACAAACAAATTAACGCGCCCGCCCCGCAAACCTTATCCCGACCGTTGACCATACGCCAAGGGGCAGGGATACTTACGCGCTTTGCTGCGCGTTTGACTGTTTCGCGGCATTGCTTTTTGTTCCGCCAAAATCCACCCATTCAAAATTCCAAAGGAGTCGTTATGCCAACAGGGAAACCCAAAATAATTTATACCCTCACCGACGAAGCGCCGTTTCTGGCGACCGCCGCGTTTTTGCCGGTGGTACGCGCCTTTACCGCGCCAGCGGGGATTGAGGTCGAAGCGGCGGATATTTCCGTTGCCGCCCGCGTGCTGGCGGAGTTCCCGGAGTATTTGCAGGAAGGCGCGCGCGTTCCCGACACGCTCGCCGCGCTGGGCAAAAAGACGCTGGAAGCCGACGCCAACATCATCAAGCTGCCCAATATCAGCGCCTCGCTGGGGCAGTTGACGGCGTGCGTCAAGGAATTGCAGGGACGTGGTTTTGCCGTACCCGATTATCCCGAAGACCCGAAAACAGACGAGGAAAAAAGCATCAGGGCGCGTTATGCCAAGTGCCTGGGTTCTGCCGTGAATCCGGTACTGCGCGAAGGCAATTCCGACCGCCGCGCCCCGCTGTCCGTCAAGAATTACGCCCGCAAAAACCCGCACTCAATGGGCAAGTGGAGCCACGCTTCCCGTACCCATGCCGTGTGGATGAACAAGGGCGATTTTTATCACGGCGAAAAATCCCTGACTTTGGACAAGGCGCGGGAAGTCAGGATGGAACTGGTGACCAAAAGCGGCAAAGTCATCGTCCTGAAACCCAAACTTTCTCTCCTGGCGGGCGAGATTATTGATTCCATGTTCATGAGCAAAAAGGCACTCTGCGACTTTTATGAACAGGAACTCGAAGACGCGCGCGAGTCCGGCGTCATGTTCTCGCTGCATGTCAAGGCGACCATGATGAAGGTTTCGCACCCCATCGTCTTCGGTCACTGCGTCAGAACCTATTACAAGGACGCCTTCGCCAAACACGGCAAGCTGTTCGGGGAACTGGGCGTTAATGTCAATAACGGCATGAGCAATTTGTATGACAAAATCGCCGCCCTGCCGGAATCGCTGCATGACGAAATCATCCGCGACCTGCACGCCTGCCACGAAAAACGCCCCGAACTGGCGATGGTGGATTCCGCCAAAGGCATCACCAATTTCCACTCGCCCAACGACGTGATTGTGGATGCTTCCATGCCCGCGATGATTCGCGGCGGCGGCAAAATGTGGGGTTCGGACGGCAAGCAAAAAGATGTCAAGGCGGTGATGCCGGAATCCACCTTTGCCCGCATCTATCAGGAAGTGATTAACTTTTGCAAGACCAATGGCAATTTCGATCCGACCACAATGGGCACCGTGCCCAATGTCGGCTTGATGGCGCAACAGGCGGAAGAATACGGCTCGCACGACAAGACCTTCGAGATTACCGAAGACGGTGTTGCCAATGTCGTCGACATCGCCACCGGCGAAGTGCTGCTCAGTCAAAACGTCGAAACGGGCGACCTCTGGCGTGTATGCCAGGTCAAAGACGCCCCGATTCGGGATTGGGTGAAACTCGCCGTCACCCGCGCCAGAAATTCCAATACAACCGCCGTATTCTGGCTCGACCCCTATCGCCCGCACGAAGCCGAACTCATCAAGAAGGTGGAAAAATACCTCAAAGAGCACGACACCACGGGACTTGACATCCGCATCATGTCGCAAGTGCGCGCCATGCGCTTCACCCTGGAGCGCGTCATACGCGGCATCGACACCATTTCCGTTACCGGCAACATCCTGCGCGACTACCTTACCGACCTGTTCCCCATCATGGAACTCGGCACCAGCGCCAAGATGCTCTCCATCGTTCCCCTGATGGCAGGCGGTGGCATGTACGAAACCGGCGCCGGCGGCTCCGCGCCCAAACACGTCAAACAACTTCTGGAAGAAAACCACCTGCGCTGGGATTCGTTGGGCGAGTTTCTGGCGCTCGCCGTATCGCTGGAAGATTTGGGGCAAAAAACCGGCAACGCCAAAGCCACGCTACTCTCCAAGACTCTGGACGCCGCCACTGGCAAACTTCTCGACCAACAAAAATCCCCCTCGCCCAAAACCGGCGAACTCGATAATCGCGGCAGCCAGTTCTACCTCGCGCTGTACTGGGCAGAAGCCCTCGCCCAACAAAAAGAAGACACCGAACTCGCCGCCCACTTCGCCCCGCTCGCCAAAACGCTCGCGGAAAACGAGGCAAAAATCCTCGCGGAACTGAACGCCGCCCAAGGCAAACCAGCCGACATCGGCGGCTACTACCTCGCCGACAAAGCCAAACTAAAAGCCGTCATGCGCCCCAGCGCCACATTCAATGCGGCGTTGCAGGCGGCGGATTGAAAAGGCAGGGGAACCGTAACGGTCGAAAAATACGGGCAGGATGATCGCTTGGTCACACGATGACTGCATGACGACCTCAAAATTCAACACCCGTTATCCGCCCCAATTCGAGAAGAAAAGCAAGAAACCACGCCAGCCGGATAAAACCCCGTCTGTCATGTTTTCTTGCTTCTCCTGTTGTGGGATGCGCTTCGCGCAGGGGGCGGACGCTTTGCGAGGGACAGGCGAAACGGGACGGAAGTTTTTATAACCAAACCACGAGGGGAAAATCATGCCAACAGAAGCACAGCGCCAGACCAACAGTAGAGACAACGCACAATTCACCTTGTGCTAGACTTCACTCATCAAAGGAGAGCGCATCATGACATCCATCACTTTCGACACCCTGCAATTTGCCAAAGAACTGGAGACCAAAGGATTCAGCACGAAACAAGCCGAAGGCATCACCGGAACCTTGCAGAAAGTCATCAATGTCGCAGAAGTCGCCACAACACGCGACATCAAGGAACTGGAATTGACATTAAAAAATGACATTGAAAAAACAAAGGGCGAAATCATTAAATGGGTTATGGGACTACTAGTCGGTCAAACCGCACTCATCATCGGTGTAATCCTCAAAACATTACACTGACATCAAAGAACGCCAAAGCCGGGGAAACTGCCCCGGCTTTTTCATATCCGCTGAACATGCAGCATCATCATGATTTCAATCTTGTTGGCGTCAGACCGAGACCCGCGCAGCCAGGCAGGGAGAAAAAACAGCCCTTCCTCGCTCTTGCTGTCCGTCTTCTCATCCAGTTTGCCCAAGATAATGACCTCATCTCCGGCAACCGTGGGGGTACTTGTGCGTACGAGAACAGGCTTGGGAAACCTGCCAGCCGAAGCAGCGATTGAGCTGTCCGGGCTGACAGGTAGAAATGCCAAACAAATTTGGCTTGCTGCGATAAACTGGCGCGCCCGAGACGATTCGAACGTCCGACCACTGCCTTCGGAGGGCAATACTCTATCCAGCTGAGCTACGGGCGCGGGGTGAGATTCTGAAAGAGGCTGGATTGTACTGGTTCTCTTGTGAACTGTCCATTACGTGTCTTGATCGTGCTTACTCATGCCGTAGCGCCTCAATCGGGTCGAGGCGGGCGGCGCGGCGGGCGGGCATGTAGCCGAAAAGGACGCCGATCAGGGCGGAGAAGGCGAAGGAAATCAGGTTGATGCCGGGCTGAAACTCAAACGGCATGTGCGTCAGGGCGGAGAGTCCGAGGCAGGATATGAGGGCGAGCAGGATGCCGACGATGCCGCCGAAAGCGGAGAGGGCGACGGCTTCGATCAAGAATTGCAGCAAGACTTCGTGCTCAAGCGCGCCGATGGCAAGCCGGATGCCGATTTCTCTGGTGCGCTCGGTGACGGAAACCAGCATGATGTTCATGATGCCGATGCCGCCCACCAGCAGGCTTACCGCCGCCACCGCGCCCAATAGCGTGGTGATGGTGCTGATGGTGCCGGAGAGAATTTCGGCAATCTGGCGGGTGTCCATGAGGTTGAAATTATCATCGTCGTTGTCCGCGATTTTTCGGCGTTCGCGCATCAGTTTACGGATTTGCGCCATGATGGGTTCGGGCGCCGCGCCGTCGCGCATGGACAGCAGGATAACGCGGATGTCCTGCGGGTTGCCGGTGAGCCGACGTTGGGCGGTTTTCAGGGGCATGACCACCACATCGTCCTGATCCATGCCCATTGCGCCCTGACCTTTGCTGGTGAGCAGACCGACGACGAGGCAGGAGAAATTTTTGACCCGCAATTCGGCGCCGACGGGATTTTGATGTCCGAACAGCTTGCTCTGGACGGTTGCGCCAATGACGCAGACGGCGCGTCCGGCGTGTTGCTCGTCTTCGGAAAAGATGCGTCCGGCGGCGATTTTCCAGTTGCCCGCGATGAAATAATCATTGGTCGCGCCGGTGACGGTGGATGACCAGTTGTTATTGCCCGCCACCAGCGGCGCGCCGCTGCTCACAATCGGGGCGACGGCTTTGAGCGCGGAAACCTGCGCGCGGATGGCTTCGGCGTCCGCGAGGCGAAAATTGGGCGCGCCGAAAGCGGCTGGTCCCATGCTCTGACCGGGGCGCAGGATGAGCAGATTGCTGCCCAGACTGGCAATCTGCTCGCCCACCATGCGGGTCGCGCCGTTGCCGAGCGTGACCATGGTGATGACCGCCGCCACGCCGATGACGATGCCCAATATGGTGAGAAAAGAGCGCATCAGGTTGCGGCGGATTTCCCGCAAGGCAAGCAGGATGGCGTTTATGAACATGCGCGGTTTTCCTGTAGGTCATCACGGGCAATCTCGCCGTCGACAAAATGTACGACGCGGCTGGCGTAGCCCGCCATGTCCGGCTCGTGCGTGACCATCAGCACGGTGATGCCCTGTTCGCGGTTGAGGGTCACCAGCAATTCCATGATTTCGTGGCTGCGGTGGCTGTCCAGATTGCCGGTGGGTTCATCCGCCAGCAACACCAGCGGTTGGGTGACGATGGCGCGGGCGATGGCGACGCGCTGTTGCTGACCGCCGGAAAGTTCCGCCGGCGTGTGGCGTTCCCAGCCGGAAAGCCCGACGCGCGCCAGCGCCTCGCGCGCGGCGGCATGCCGTTTGGGGGCGCTTTCGCCGCGATAGAGCAGGGGCAATTCCACATTTTCCTGCGCCGAAGTGCGGGCGAGCAGATTGAACCCCTGAAAGACGAAGCCGAGATAATGCCGCCGCAACAAGGCGCGCTGGTTGCGCCCCAGACGCTCGACATGCACGCCCTGAAAGGTAAATTCGCCTTCGGAAGGCGCGTCAAGACAGCCGAGGATATTCATGGCAGTGGATTTGCCGGAGCCGGAAGGTCCCATGATGGCGAGAAACTCACCCTGCCGGATACCGAGATGGATGCCCCGCAGCGCCAGAAAAGCCGCCTGTCCCTGCCCGTAGGTCTTGCTGACGCCACGAAATTCGATGAGGGGAGTTGGTGTTGGGGTGTTCATGGGCTTGTGTTCAGATTTTGTCGGTCTGTGGTGTCGTTTGACGGTATTTGGGCGTCGGACGAGGGTTCAGGTTCGTCTTCTGTTTCATGAAGAGGGTAGTCAACAGCTTGATTCAAGATGCTGTATTTCCAATCACAACTGGCATTTTCTGGTGAATTTATTGTTACTATTCTTTCTTCCCAGACTTCATTCTGGCTTTCAATAATTTCTTTAACATACACATGGGTCGGGGCTATTTTTGCTATTATCGCAGAACCCGAACCAATATCGTCTTTTTCACTCATGATAAGATAAAATCCAGAAGGCGTCTTGAAGCACGCTTGCCATTTTTTGTTTTTCTTTCTTGTGCCGGATAAGACCATATCCTTTAATTCGTATCTTGATGAAATACTGGTACGCAAGAAGCACCCTTCAAATATGGTGTCATTCCATACTACGCCAGGATGAGAAATGTCAGGGATGCTGTAGTCCCAGTCGCATTGATGTTCTTGAGAAGGATTTAGCGTAATTTCTTTTTTTATCCATGCGCCCCTCTCGTTTTTATGAGATTGCTTGATAATCACGGAAGAAGCATTGATTTCCTTTATTTTTGCAGAGTGTTTTCCTATACGAGCATTTACAAATTGGGTTGTGGCATAAAATCCATGTGGAACCCTGAAACAGGCTTCCCATACATCATCGTTTGTGTTCCAGCGCAAACCTGCTAATTCCATCTCATCAAGTTCATATTTTTCCAGAATTCTCTGTTCGGCAGCAGAGGCATCAACAGCGCAAAACATGAGGAATGCCACAAGACATTTCCCCAGCAAACGTGATAGATGGATTCTGTTTGCAAACATCATTTCTTCGCTTCCTGATATTCAGTAATCACCGTCATGCCCGCTTTTAATTCGCCTTCCAGCACTTCCGTATATTGCCCGTTGCTGATGCCGGTTTTGAGGGCGACGGGTTGCGGGATATTGTCCTGCAAGACCCATACCGTCGGCGCGTCCGCGTTTTGTTTCGGGCGGGGGCGTTCGCGGGGTGGGGCGGGCATCAGGCGGGCGACAAAGCTGCGGGTGTCGGCTTCCGCTGCGGGCGGCGGGACAAAACGCAGGGCGGCGTTGGGGACAAGGAGTGCCTTTTCGCGTCGGGCGGTGACAATTTCCGCCGAGGCGGTCATGCCGGGGCGTAGCGCCAGGTCGTCGTTGGCGACTTGAAGCACGGTGGTATAAGTCACCACATTGTCGGTGGTGGTTGAACCCAAATCGACCCGCTCGACCGTGGCGGGAAATTTCCGGTTGCCCCAGGCGGCGACGGTGAAACTGGCGCTTTCGCCTTCTTTGACCTGGCTGACATCGGCTTCGTCGACATTGACGTGCAATTCCATCTGGGTCAGGTCTTCGGCAATGGTGAACAGCACGGGAATGGTCATCGCGGCGACCACGGTCTGCCCCGGCTCGACCTTGCGGGCGAGCACGACGCCATCGACGGGGGAGCGGATGGTGGCTTTTTGCACATTGGTCTGGTCGGTGGTCAGGGCGGCGCGGGCCTGGGTGACATCGGCGTGGGCGCTGGCGAGATTGGCGGTGGCGCGTTTGACGGCGGCTTCGGCGTTGTCCAGTTCAATTTTGGCAGGCGCTTTGCCGCCGGAGAGTTCGGCGACATGGCGCATACGGGCAAGGCTGGCGCGGCTTTCCATGAGCGTGGCTTCCATCTGCGCGACATTGGCTTCCGCCGCGATGACGGCGGCCTGCGAGCGCGCCACCGCGTCTTTCAGCTTGGAGGTGTCGAGTTGGGCGAGTAACTGCTCCTGCGTCACTTTGTCGTTTTCGCGCACCAAGACCGTTTCCAGCGTGCCGGAAAGCTCGCTGCCGACATCCACGGAGCGTGTGGGTTGCAAGGCGCCGCTGGCGGAAACGCTGACCATCAGCGTTCCTTCGCTGACGGGTTCGGTGAGATAGCGTACCGGCGGGGCGGACGAACCCAGGGTAAAAAACAGCAGCAGGGCGATGAGGACGGCGGCGGCAACCCACACGCTGCGTCGTTTCCAGAAGGGAATGATTTTTTTGTCGTGCTGCGCGAGCAGCGTTTCCAGAGAAGGATGGCTCATGATGGGTTGGGCGTGGTTTCGTTGGCGTGTTCGGGTTCGTTGATTGTCGTTGTCGCCGATTTTTCCCAGCCGCCGCCCAGCGCCTTGTAGAGCGCAATCAGCGCGGTCAGGGTGTCGCTTTTGGCGGCGATGAGATTGTCTTCGGCAAAAAACAGGGCGCGCTGGCTTTCCAGCACTTGCTGGAAATCGGTCAATCCCGCCTGATACAGTTGACCGGAGAGCGTAGCGGCATTTTGCGCCGCTTCTGCGGCTTCGGCGTAACTGGACGCGCGTCGTTGTCCGCTGGCGAGGGCGGACAGCGCGTTTTCTACTTCCGTGAGCGCCGAAAGCAGGCTTTGTTCGTAACCCACTAACGCCTGTTCCCGCGCGGCGTCTTGCAGGTCGATGCGGCTTTGCAGGCGACCGCCGTCAAAAAGCGTCGCCGCCAGTGTTGCCGCCAGCGAGCGCGCGATGCTGTCGCTCCCGCCCAATGCGGCAGAGGAGAGCGTCTGCCAGCCGAAACTGCCGCTCAAGGTCAGATTGGGAAAGCGTTCCGCGCCGCGCGCATACAGCCGTTCGCTCTCCGCCCGCAGGGTTTCCCGCGCCGCGCGCACGTCCGGTCGACGGGCGAGAGTGTCGGCGGGAATGTCGATGGCGATTTGCAGCGACGCCTGCGGCAAGGCTTCCTGCGGATCAAGCTCCGGCGCGAGGCTGCCCGGCGTGAGTCCCAATAGCGCATCCAGCCGATGCAGGCTGGCGACGCGCTCGTTTTCCAGCGCGGGCAGGGCGGCGCGGGTTTGCGCCAGTTGTCCACGCGCCTGCTCAACATCCAGTTCCGTCACCAGACCGGCGGCGGCGCGCCAGCGGGTGATTTCCAGCGTTTCTTCCTGACTTTGCGCGTTCTTCGCGGCGATGGCGAGCCGCGTTTGCACACTGCGGTATTGCACATAATCGCGGGCGATTTCGGCGGCAAGCGTGACCTGCGCGGCTTCCAGATTCGCGGCGGAAGCTGCCAAATCGGCATCGGCAGCGGCAACTTCATGCCGCGCGCGCCCGAAAATATCCACTTCCCAACTCGCGTCGAAACCGGCGTTGTACAGTGTCTTGCCGCCATCATCACCGCCGGGATTGCGACTGGCGCGCGCCGAAGCGCCTAGCGTCGGGTAATCACCGGAAGCCGCCAGTTCCCGACTTGCCCGCGCCTGCCGCAAACGCGCGGCGGCAAGACGCACATCGGGCGCGTTCTCCAGCCCGCGCCCAATCAACGCGTCCAGTTTGGCATCGTTAAAACGCGCCCACCAATGTGCCAAATCGGGAATTTCTGTGGTGACGCCCGCATACAACCGCCACTTTTCCGGCGCTTCCACGCCGGAAACGCGCAAACTCAAATCCGGCACGGAAGCAAGCGGCGCGCAGGCGGAAAAAATTACCATTGCGGCAAACGCGGAAAACGCGCGGGTGCGGTGTGCGATGAGGCGCGCAAGGGAGTGAGCAAGGGACATGCGGTTTGGGAAGGGGAAAGAATGCCGCGCAGTGTAGCAAAGTACGGAATGGAAATGGCGATTAAGAGAAAATCATTTGTATTCAAATGGTTGTCAAGGTTTCGCCAGCTTTGGCAAAGCGTGGCGAAAAGAGGCTGGAAAATCCCGACATCCGCCCCCAGATACCCGAAAACAAGGCATCGTTTTTGCTTGCTTTTTAAGCCTCAAGAACGGGAAGATTCTGCCGACAAACCATTCAAGGGCGGCGGAATCGAGATAACCGCTTCTACGCCGTACCTTTAAGGAGAACATCATGAACGTCGTTTATAACAGTCCGCACTACTCGGTTCTTTCCTATCCCGCGCAGGAAGGCTTTGAACTGCTCGACAAGGGCGCGCGGCGTATTCTCTTTCTGCAAGGCGTATGCGCGCACCATTTCCGTGACGCCATCAACGACATACCGGAAAAGGATCGCACGGAAGAAGCGATCGACGCTTTTCTGGACGATTACTGCGTGGGCGGCGAGGCGCAACCCATCGTGTTTCACTGAATGTTGGAATGCCCGCCTTTCATGTTCAGCGGGCAACAGAAGGAAAACCGGATGATGAGTTTCGTCAATCGTCGATATGTTTCTGAATATACCTTGTGGATGCGCGAACAACAGGCCGCGCATCCCGAATGGGCGGCGGCGCAAGCGTCCGGTCGGGCGTTGTGGTGGGATAAATGGCCGCAAGATACGCAACCGCAAGCGAAAGAAGCCGCCAAAGCGTATCCTTATGATGTGAATTTCGGGGCGACAATTTGAAGGGGCGGGGGGTTGTCAGGGCGTCTTCAGCCGTCTGCGTCGTTCGTGCCATCTGAACCGTACAAACCCCTGCGTCGCGCGTCTACGCTGGGTTCGGGCAATCCACAAACACGCACTCCAGCCCCAATTCTTCTTGCAGCCGCAGGGCAAGGGCGCGGGGGCCGAAGCGTTCAGAAGCGTGGTGTCCGCAGGCGAGGTAGGCGATGTTGTTTTCCCGCGCGATGTGCGGCGTCTGCTCGGAAATTTCGCCGGAGAGATAGGCGTCTACGCCCAAAGTCAGGGCTTCTTCAATGTAGCCTTGCGCGCCGCCGGAACACCAGGCGATACGCCGGATTTCGCGGGTTTCGTCACCAATAACCAGAGGGCGATGTTCCAGTTTCAGCGCCAGCGCGTCCGCGAGTTCGCTCAGGCTGCACGGTTGCGCGGGTTCGCCCCAGCAGCCCAATTCCTGCTGTCCGAAGCGTCCTCGCGCGCGCCAGCCCATCGCCGCGCCCCACCCGGCGTTGTTGCCAATTTCGGGATGCGCGTCCAGCGGCAGGTGGTAGGCAAAAAGGTTGAGGTCGTGGGCGAGCAGGGTGGCGAGGCGCGCGCGGCGGTAGCCGATGACGCGCGGCGATTCGCCTTTCCAGAAAAAACCGTGATGCACGATGAGCGCGTCCGCCTCGCGGCGCACGGCTTCGTCGATGAGTTCCTGGCTTGCGGTGACGCCGGTCACGACGCGGCGCACTTCGGCGCGTCCTTCCACTTGCAGTCCATTTGGTGAATAATCGCTAAATTTCGCGCTTTCCAGCAGGGTGTCCAGAAAGCGTTCCAATTCTTTCCGATTCATGAGTGCTCCTATGCGTAAGTTATGGTTGATTTTTGCACAAGCGACAACGGTCGCGCTGGCGGTGTTTTTTGTGGTCGTCACCTTGAAGCCCGAATGGGCGGGGCGCTCCCAGAATAACATTGTCGCCCTGCACGAAGTGGCGGTTTCCGGCGACGCGGGCAACAAGGCTGCCGAAATCGGCTTTCGCAACGCGGCGAAAAAGGCGCTGCCTGCCGTGGTGCATATTTTCACCAGTCAGGAAGTCAAGCTGCGCCGCAATCCCCTGCTGGACGACCCGATTTTCCGCCATTTCTTTGGCGAAGGTTTTGAAGATGACGGCGCGCGGCAGGAATCCGGCCTGGGTTCCGGCGTCATCGTCAGCCCCGATGGTTATATCCTCACCAATTTCCATGTCATTGACGCCGCCGCCCAGATTGAAGTCGCGCTGGCGGACGGGCGCAAGCTGAAAGCCAGGGTCGTCGGTTCCGACCCGGAATCCGACCTCGCCGTGATTCGGGTCGATACCAGCGATTTGCCCGCCATCACCTTCGGGCGCATGGATAATGTCGGCGTGGGCGACGTGGTGCTGGCCATCGGCAACCCCTTCGGCGTAGGGCAGACGGTGACAATGGGGATCGTTTCCGCCCTGGGGCGCACGCATCTGGGCATCAACACCTTTGAAAACTTCATCCAGACGGACGCCGCCATCAATCCCGGCAACTCCGGCGGCGCGCTCGTCGACGCGGAGGGGACGCTGATTGGCATCAACACCGCCATTTATTCGCGTACCGGCGGATCGCTTGGCATCGGCTTTGCGATTCCCGTTTCTTCCGCGCGCAGAATCATGGAGCAGATTATCCAGAATGGTGTCGTCATTCGCGGCTGGATTGGTGTCGAAGCGCAGGAAATTACGCAGGAATTGGCGGAATCCTTCGGGCTGCCCGACACCAACGGCGCGTTGATTGCCGGCGTCGTGCGCGGCAGCCCCGCTGACCAGGCGGGCATCAAGCCCGGCGATGTGCTGCTCGCCGTCGGTCAAAATGACATCCGCGACCCGCAAGCCATGCTCGATGTCATCGCCGCCCTGAAGCCGGGCGACGAAGCCGCCTTCCGCCTGCGCCGCGCCAAGAGCGTCAATGAACTCAAGGTCAAAATTGGTCAACGTCCGCCGAGCGCGAAGAAGAAGCGGATGGAATTGGAAGACGACTGATTCGCTTGAACCGCCCCCTCTCCCTGACCCTCTCCCACAAGGGGAGAGGGGATTTTATTCCCCACGCGCCCATGCCTTCTCGCTCCATCCCCACTCATCCCGCTCAAATCCTGTTGGTCAAAACATCCTCAATGGGCGATGTCATCCACAATCTGCCCGTCGTCAGCGACTTGAAAGCCCGCTTTCCCGACGCGCGGATTGACTGGGTGGTGGAAGAAGCCTTTGCCGATATTCCCCGTCTGCATCCCGACGTGCGCGAAGTTTTTCCCGTGGCGCTGCGACGCTGGAAGAAGGCGCTGTTTCTGCCCGCGACCTGGCGCGAAATTGGCGCGGCGCGGCGGGCGATTGCGGCGGCGGATTATGACGTAGTGCTGGATACGCAAGGACTCGTCAAAAGCGCCTGGATCAGCCGTTGGGCGAAAGGCGCGCGTCTGGGACACAACGCCAAATCTGCCCGCGAACCCCTGGCGGCGCGGGCTTATGACGCCACGTTTTTCGTGCCCAAAACCCTGCACGCGGTCACGCGCAACCGGCAACTGGCGGCGGCGGCATTGGGCTACGAACTGCCGTCCGAAATTGCGTCGGACATTGATTATGGACTCACGGGCGCGCAGAGCGAAAACAGCCGTTCGGCGGTCTTCTTCACCGCCACCAGCCGCGCCGATAAATTGTGGTCGGAAGCCAACTGGATCAACCTGGGACGCGCCCTCGCCGCCAGAGGATTGAGTCTGCTCCTGCCCGGCGGTAACTTCGAGGAACGCGCCCGCGCCGACCGCATCGCCCGCCATATCCCCAACGCCCAGGCCATCCCGCCCATGCGCCTTGCTGATTTGGCAACGCTGATCGCCCACGCCCGCTTTGCCGTCGGCGTCGATACCGGACTCGCGCATCTCGCGGCAGCCGTCAAAACGCCCATCCTCGCCCTCTACACCGCCACCGACCCCGGCTTGACCGGCGTACTGGGCGCAAACTGGTTCAAAAATCTGGGCGGCAAAGGCAAGCCGCCGACCCTGCAAGAGGCGCTCACCGCGCTCATGCCATTTTTGCCCGCCAACGCGTAAACATGGCACGTTTCCTCTACGCCCTGCTGTTTTATCTGGCGACGCCCTTCATGCTCCTGCGGCTGCTCTGGCGCAGTCGTTTGCAGCCGGAATACCGGCAGCATTGGGGTGAACGTTTCGGTCTGTACCCCAACCCCATCGCGCGCGACACGCCCCTGATTTGGCTGCATGCCGTATCGATCGGCGAAACCCGCGCCGCCGCGCCGCTGATTGCCGGATTGCTCGCCGCCTATCCAAAGCACCGCCTGCTGCTCACCGCCATGACGCCAACTGGACGCGCCGTCGGGCGCGAGTTGTATGGCAATGAAGCTCGCATCCTGCAAGCCTACCTGCCCTACGACACCCCCGCCGCTATGCGGCGTTTCCTCACGCATTTCCAGCCCTGCCTTGGCGTGTTGATGGAAACGGAACTCTGGTTCAATTTGCTCGCCGTCGCAGAAGCGCGGCATTTGCCCGTATTGCTGGTCAACGCCCGCCTGTCGCGCCGTTCGGCACGCGGCTACGCCCGCATCGCCGCCCTCGCGCGTCCGGCGTTCGCCCGCCTGACGGCGGTCGCCGCGCAAAGCGCCGCCGACGCCAAACGCCTGACTTTTTTGGGCGCGTCGCCGGTAGAAATCTGCGGCAACCTGAAATTCGACGCCCGCCCCGCGCCGGAACTGCTGGCGCAAGGCGAGGCATGGCGCGCGGCGCTGCAAGGTAGGGCGGTTTCTCCGAAACCGCCGGGCGTTAAAAAAGGCGGGTTGGGTGAAACCGCCCTACCGGAAACCCGCCCAATCTTGCGCGCCGCCAGCACC
>JAITSU010000044.1 GCA_031287525.1 Zoogloeaceae bacterium
CCAAGACGTTATAATGCCCTCCGATACCTGATACCTGATACCTGATAACCCCCCCACCATTTGGAGCCGTCTCATGACCCCCACCCCTGAAAATCTTTTGACCGGCAGCGGTCTGGAAGCGTTGATGAACCGACTGGAAGCTGATTTGGAAGAGGCTTCTGCCGAGGACATTCATCTGACTGAACGGTTGCGCGAGCGTCCCCTGCGCGCGGATTCGCTGGACGCCATCGGGCGTTTGCATACCTTGTGGGTCTGGGCGGGCGACAAGGCGGCGGCGCTGGCGGTGATTGAAGATGACGGCGCGTTGCTGGTACGCGCCGCGCCGCCCGAAACGCAGGCGGATACTGCCTTGAGCCTCAAAATTTTCCGTTTGCAGGTGGTGCGTTATTTTGACGACGCTGCGGATATTCAGACGACGCTGAATGCCATCATCGCCCTCGCCGCGCAGCCGGGGTTACACGCCGAAACCTTCGTGGAAAACCGTTTGTTTGCCGAATTACGCGCGACTTCGCCCTCGCTCGACATCGCGCTGAAAGCGGCGGAGGCGCAGGACGCCCTGTTACGCGCCATACCGGAACGCGCCGCCTTGCGCGGTTATGACGCCTGTGTGCATCACGCCAATCTCGCCGTGGCGTATCAGCGGCACGGCAAGCGGGAAGACGCGAAGCGCGAGGGCGCGGCGTCCCTCGCGGCGCTGGAAAAAGCGGCGGCGGATCAGGAAAACGTGGACGCGGACGACTGGTTATGGGCGGGCAATACGCTCATCCACATCCTGCCGGAACGCCTGCCCCTGTTCCGCGAAAAAATGACGACGCTGACGCAGGAAAATTCCCTGCCGCAACGCCGCGATACCGAAGTGCGCCTCGCCCGCCTCGCCGCCCGCGCCCTGTACGCGCAAGGCGATTTGACGGGGGCGCTGGCGGCGTGCGACGACGCGCGTTACAGCCTCGACCCTTATAAATCCGGCGGCGACGATTTTATTGAATATGAACTGCCCTGGCTGATGGAAGCCGGGCGGGTCGAAGATGCCGGACGACGGGCGTTTTTCCATATTTATACGGTCGCCACACTGGAAAATGGCGCGTGGGCGGGCGTGTTCCAGCTCATCCTCGAACGTCTGTCCGACCCGGCGGACACCTCCGTCTGGTGGCTGCTTTGCGTGATGCGAGGCTGTTATCTCGCAGATACCGTCGCGGATTTGCTGTCCTTTGCGCCGGAAGAACCATCGCCCGCGCTCAAAGCGATTTTTGGCGATTTTCTCAATCAGGACATCGACCGCAACGCCAACGACGCGGTGTTCGAGCCGATTTATCAAGCCGCCCATACGCTTGCCGAAGTGCGTTCGCCGGAACATCCGTGGACGCGCCGTCTGACCGTCGTGCGCGATTTCCACGCCAACGACATCAACGCGCACACCTATCTGGAGCAACTCGAAGCCGCCGCACGCGACGGCAAGATGACAGACTGGCGCACGGTCTATGGTCTGTTTGAAGCGCGGATGCTCGCCCACGGCGTGATGAAGGCGCTGACCAGCCCACCGCCGATGATTTTTCATCTGGCAAGCGGAACGGATTGTTACAACTTTGCCTGCGGACTGACTGACCAGGTACAAGCCGCTATCGAAGACCTGCCGGAAGCAGAGCAGAAAGAAGCCTGGCGTTTGCGTGACCAGATTCAACTTCAGGTCTACGAACACGCCAAGGCGCATATGGAGCGTTTTTTCGAGACCGGCAAGGGACATCCCGATGATGCCGGAGCGCACCTGTATTCCATGCTCTGCAACAACCTTGCTATTGAGTATCGCGCTGTGGGCAGGAACGCCGAGGCGCTGGAAACGCACCGCAAGGGCATCGCCGCCAGTTCCTTTGCCGAACATTACAGTGGAATTTTGTGGAATTATTGTGATTTGGACGACAAGGCGAACATTGTCGAGGCTGCGGAGGCGCTCTGGCAATACGCGGAAACCTACGGTTATGGTCGCCATAATCCGGCGGGCTATATACCGCGTGTCGCCAAGACCTTGTGGGAACTCAACCGCGACAATGAAATCCCGATCTGGCTGGAACGACTGGTCACCTGGGAACGTGAAAACGAAATCGACGAGACGCGCTTGCCCGCGAATTCTCTGAGCGCGCGGCTCTCCATCGGGTTTCACCTCGCCCATGCCAATTACGACCAGGCGCAGGCGATATGGAACAGCCTGCGCTCGCAAGCCGAAAACAGCACGGCTGCCGGTGTGGTGGGCAGCGCGGCGGATTTGGCGCGTGGCTTGAATATGAAGGAAGAAGCCATCACGCTTTACGAACGGCGCTTGCTTCTGGAAGACAGCGCGGCGACCAGAGCATTCCTGCAAAACTTCCGCGCCGAAGTCGCGGCGGAAGCCAGGGCAAATTCAAAACGCTGGTGGCAGGTCTGGAAGTAAACCTGATGGCGGACGCTACCACCGCAAAACCCGCAAAACCTTCCGCCTACGCGCCGCGCAATGCCCTGAACGCCGGGCAGTTGAAGGCGGACATCGCGCGGCGCAGCAGGGAGCGCGGCGATAGCGACGAGGCGCGGGCGTGGCTTGTGAATCACTTTTTCCGCCACCTCGTCAGCAATTTTGAACCGGCGACGCCGATTGATTCACTGGCGGCGGCACGCGCCATCCTCGCCCCCGCTCTTTTACCGGAATGGTTGGAACGGGGCTGGCAAAGCCGGGAAAGCGCCCACGCCGCGCCGCTGGTCTGGATTGACCCCGCCTGTCCGCAATTGCTCGCGCTGGAAACCCGGCTGCTGGAATTCCTGAATTCACGCAAGGGCACGGCGTTGGAAGGCAAGCTCGCCCGCGTCAACTGCCCGCAGGCGCTCGCTTTGTGGGCAAAAGAACACGCTGAAATGGCGGAGAAAATCGAGCGCGGCTGGCGACAAAGCAACCCCGCCGCCCTCGCGCCCGTTTTGACCACGGCGAACGGCGCGTTTGTCGAACTTCTGCCCCAATCCCCCTTGCTGCGCCCCGAAATGGCGTTCGAGCGTTACGTCATGCGGCATTGTCTGGGGCAGTTCGCCGATCGCAAGGCGCTCACCGGCGGCTATGGCGGCTCGTATGCCGACGCCATCGAATCCGGGAAAATGCGCGTGTTCAGTTTTCGCAGCGGCGAAAACAACCACCAGCCGCATATCACGATGAGTGTTCATGTTGGCGAAAACGGCAGCTTGCGGGTCGATCAGGTCAAGGGCAAACAAAACCGCCCGCCGGTGGAACGCTATGTGGACGACCTCATCGCCTGCCTGAATCATCTGGACGCCAATGCCGATGTTGCCTCCCAGGCGGACGAAATTCCCGATGACTGCGTGATCATCGGCGTGGTACGCATCCCGGAAGGCTGGCGGCGCATCGAGGATGTGACGGACGCCAGACTGCAAACCGCTCTGGTCGTTCGTCATCCCTCACTTTTTTCTCGCCTCACGCAACCCTCGCCCCTGCTCGAATGGCTGATTGCCGCCCGCGCGCCGGAATTATTTACACAGCATCCGCCGCAATCGCCCGCGTTACGTTACGCCCTGGAAGGCGGCAAAGGCGAGGCTGGCCGCTTCCAAACCGAATCTGTACCCTGGCGGGGCATGACGGCGGAAGCCGCCGAATACCACGCCGCCCACCTGAAAGCGAACAAAATCAAAAGACGCCGCCGCAAAAAACCCCCTTTGGGCTGGTCAAACTGGCTCATGCTTGTGGGGCTTTTCATGTTCGGGCGCAGTCTCGGTCTGCCCACATGGGCGCTGCTTTGTTGCGTGGGCTGTTTCTTTTTCAAGCGCGCCGTCTGTCCGCCGGAAGGCGTTTTTTCCGAGCGTCGCGCCTTCGCGTTGGCGCTGGCGTTACCGAAGGTCGACGCCATGCGGCAAACCGGATTTTTTGAACCCGACACCCCCTGTCTGGATGATAAAACCGTCGCCCTGTTTCGCCCCGCCTTTCTGCATTACATGGAATGTCACAGCACGGCGAGCGACGACGAAGTACGCGCGCATCTGGCAAATACGCTGGAATCCACCTGGTTTCGCGCTGACCTGCACAATCTTCAGGCTGCGGATGACCCCCGCGCCGCGCTCGCCTTCGCCAGCGTCCGCATGGCATTTTTTACCCGCAACGCCCTGCTCATGGGCTGGATAGACGCCGACGCCGCATGGCGGACGCTGCTCCTGAACGCCCAACGCGCGCAGGACTGTTTTACGGGTTGGGGCGATTTCGCCCGCGCCTATCTGCAAGGCAGAGCGCAATGGGTCAGCGCCTTCCGCGCAGACCCCTTGGGCAGTTTCAAGGAAGCCGACCTGTACCGCCTGCTGGGTGAAGACCTCTGGAAACGCGCGCCGTGGTTTGGATTGGCGGCGTTTCAACCGAAATTGATTGCGAAGCGATAAAGGCATGTCCGACTTTTTCGTCCACTACCTGCTCGCCTGGAGCGCCGCCTGTTTGCTTGCCCTCGGAATTTTTATTGTCCGCTTCAAAACATGGGACATCACCCAACGCCGTTATTGGCAATTCATGGCGCAGCCCTGGAAAATCGTGACGTTCAGCATTGCCGCCGGCGGGTTGATGGTGATCGCGCCTTATACGGGTGACATGACATGGGATTATTACGACGCCGCGTTCATGTCCGCGCTGACGTTCACGACAGCGCCTTGGGCAGTCGGCGTGTTGTACAAAGCCACGCAAAGGCAGCGTTCGCTGTTGGCGGTTTACGTCGCCCTCTGCGCCTGGATGTTTTCGGCGAGCTGGTCGTATGATTTGTACCTGCTGCTGCGCGACGGCGCGTATCCCGCCACATGGGACGTGAATATCGCCGCCTCTTCCGTGCTCTACCTCGCCGCCGGTTTGCTGTGGAATCTCGAATACGACAAAGACAAAGGCGTTGTTTTCGCTTTCATGCGACAAAACTGGTTCGCCCCGCAAGCAAAAACCGGCTTTGCCAAAATCTTTCTCTACGCGCTACCTTTCATGCTGATCGCAAGCGTCGCCATTTTGAGTTTTGTTTGGTAGCGAATGTGGGCGGCGGCTCGGCTTCGACCTTCCATTACAATAAGGCAAGTTTTTACAGGGAACCATGACATGATTTTAGTAACAGGCGGCGCGGGCTTCATCGGCGCGAATTTCATCCTCGACTGGCTGGCAAGTTCCGATGAGCCGGTCGTGAATCTCGACAAGCTCACTTACGCGGGCAATCTGGAAAATCTCGCCCGTCTGCAAAACGACCCCCGGCATGTGTTCGCGCAGGGCGACATTTGCGACCGCGCCCTGGTGGATTCGCTGCTGGCGACGCATCAGCCGCGCGCCATCGTGCATTTCGCGGCGGAAAGCCATGTCGACCGTTCGATTCACTGCCCCGGCGAGTTCATCCGCACCAATGTTGAGGGCACGTTCACCCTGCTGGAAGCGGCGCGGGCGCATTGGTCGGCATTGCCTGCGGACGCGCGGACGGCGTTCCGCTTTCACCATGTCAGCACGGACGAAGTGTATGGCAGTTTGACGCCCACTGCCGCGCCGTTCGACGAGGCGCATCTTTACGCGCCCAACAGTCCCTATTCCGCCAGCAAAGCGGCTTCCGATCATCTGGCGCGGGCGTGGTTTCACACCTACGGGCTGCCAGTGACAACCAGCAATTGTTCCAATAATTACGGTCCCTTTCATTTTCCCGAAAAGCTGATTCCCCTCATCATCCTGAACGCGCTGGCGGGAAAACCGCTGCCCATCTACGGCGATGGCTTGCAGGTGCGCGACTGGCTGTATGTGGGCGACCACTGCGCCGCCATCCGCCGCATCCTGACGGCAGGACTGCCCGGCGAAACCTACAACGTGGGCGGCTGGAACGAGATGACCAATCTGGACATCGTGGGCAAAGTCTGCGCCCTGCTGGACGCCGCCCGCCCCCGCGCCGACGGACTTTCTTACAGCGCGCAAATCACCCACGTCACCGACCGCCCCGGTCATGACCGCCGCTACGCCATCGACGCCCGCAAAATCGAACGCGAACTGGGCTGGCGACCCGCAGAAACTTTTGAAAGCGGCATCGCCAAAACCGTGCGCTGGTATCTGGAACATGCTGAATGGGTGAAGCATGTACAAAGCGGCGCGTATCGGGACTGGGTGTCGCGGCAGTATGGCGGACGCGGTGAACAGACCACCAGGAAGGAACATTGAAATGTATACTTCAAACATTCACCGGAGGATTGCCCAATGACCACGACGACCCTTGACCGCCCGTTACCGCGTAGCTATATGCCAGAAGAAGACAAGGTGGGCATGTCGCAAAACGCCATTTATCTTTGCGAATCCGCAGACGCAAAAGAAGCGGGAGATGAAGAAGCATCCTGGGCATGGCTTGCGCTGGCAAAGTTGCCGGAGTCCGCGAGCTATATCCTTAAAGAAGTTTGCGGGGATGAATTCCTGAAATCCAAAGGTTTCCGCATATGACAGAAGTAAAACTTCTTTCTCTGTCACAAGGGCTTGCCTCGGTAAAAGGTATCACCACAGAACAAAAATTCACGCGACTCGCGCAACGGGGCGACAAATTTCAGCAAGGCATACTGTCCGACCTGAACGCCATCGGAAAATCCGGCAATCTGGAGACCATTGTTGCCGCTGAAAAAAGCATTGTGCAGTTCGACCTCAAAGAACACGCCAACAGCAAAAGCATGGCCTCCAGTCTGGCAACCGCGCAAGAAGAGCTGGAAGTCATCGAAACCAATATTGTTTTGGTGGATACCCCTCAAAGGTACAAAGAAATAAACGCTTCACTTGGTCAGCGCAAACTGCGGGATGCCAACGACCTGCCGCTGGACGGCGCAAGACGCGCTTTTCGCTCACACGTTGCCCGCTTGGTGAATTACGACAAGTCAAAATCAGACGACCTCGAAAAAGCCATCATTCAGGCGCGGCAACAAAACATCAGGATTGCCGAAAAGCTCTATACCCTGCGTCAGGAAAAGACGCTGGGCAGGAAACCGGCGAGCGCATGAACACGCCCATCCTGCTCCTCGGCTGCAACGGACAGTTGGGTTTTGAACTGCAACGCGCGCTCGCCCCTCTGGGGCAGGTTATCGCGCTCGACCATCACGCCTGCGACCTCTCCGACCCCGCCGCCCTGCGCCGCCAGATTACCGAACATCGCCCCGGTATCATCGTCAATGCCGCCGCCTACACCGCCGTCGACCGCGCCGAATCGGAGCCGGAGATGGCGAATGCCGTCAATGCCCTCGCTCCCGGCGTGCTGGGCGAAGCTGCCGCCCGCGCTGGCGCGCTGATTGTGCATTATTCGACCGATTACGTCTTCGACGGTCAAAGCGCCGAACCCTATCAGGAAAGCGACGCGCCCAATCCCCTCAATGTCTATGGGCAAAGCAAGCTGGCGGGCGAACAGGCGTTGCGGGCAAGCGGCGCGAAGCATCTGATTTTTCGTACCTCATGGGTGTTTGGCGCGCACGGCAACAACTTCGTCAAAACCATGTTGCGACTCGCTACGGAACGGGAAACGCTGAATGTCGTCGCCGACCAATACGGCGCGCCCACCTCGGCGGCGTTGCTGGCAGAAGTTACGGCGCAAATCCTGACGCAGTACAGACCAGCGGAACAATTCCCTTTTGGTCTTTATCACCTGACCGCCAGCGGCGCGACCAACTGGCACGCCTACGCCGCCCGCGTCATCGCCGCCGCGCGCGGCGCGGGTCGCCCGCTCAAACTTGCCGCCGACGGATTGAACGCCATCCCCGCCAGCGCCTACCCCCTCCCCGCCGCCCGTCCTGCCAATTCGCGGCTGGATTGCAGTCTGTTGCAACGCGCTTTCGGGTTGCAACTACCGTCCTGGCAAGCGGGTGTGGACAGGGTGTTGCAAGAAATACTGCGCCCGTAACATTTGCTTGCAAAACCGTTCGTCCGATTTTTGTCGCCGCATCCGCCGCCTGTCTATACTGTACAGGTGTCGAACAGAATCCTGATCGAAGGTTGATGATGAAACCGCTCATTCTTTTCCTCGCGGCAAGCGCATTCTCCCTGCATACGGGCGTCGCCGCTGCGGATGCTTACCGATGCGTCGAAAAAGGCAAAACCACCATTTCCAGCGAACCCTGTCCGGCTGGCGCGACGAGTACAGCCGTCACCAGCGTTTCCGTATCCGACGCCGAGGCGCTTGCCGCTGCCCGTGCCGAGGAAGACCGCCTGAAACAGAGTGTCGACGCCATGACGAAGGCGCGCTACGAGCGCGACGCCGCCTATGCCGCCGAGCAGAAATCCAGAGCGGAACAGGCGGCGCTGGAAGCGCAGGCGCAGCGTGATATGGCGGAAGCCGCCGCCGCTGCCAATCCCCCACCCCAACGCAGCGCCGTTTACGGCTGGCCGGTTTATGGACAAGACCAATGGCAAAGGCAAGGCAGGTTCCCCGATTACGGCAACAACGGCAATCCCAACGTCAAGCCTCATCCGCCCTCCGGTTCGCGTCCGGGCAATGGGTCAAAACGGCAAAACAACCGAAATGGCATGGTGATAAAGGGCGGGCAGGAGTCTGAAACCGGCTTCAGCTCGCGTCATGGCAAATGATGTTTTTGCAAGGTCAAAGCAGGGTTAAAATATGCGCTTCCGCTCGTCTCCCTGAAAGGATCGAATGATGAAAAAAAGTTTGTTGCTGATTTTGTGCTTGTTCTCATGCGGCGCGTCCGCGCAGCAGGTTTACAAATGTCTGCAAGACGACAAGACCATGATTTCCACCCAACCCTGTCCTCCCGGCGCGACCAGCACTGCCGTGCCTGTTGAAGTCAATCCGAATCCGGCAATGACCCCGGAACAGGAAGTCGCCAACATGAGGCAAAAAGCGGATAGGATGGAACGCGAACGTCTTGGTCGCTCTGCCGAACGCGCCACCGCCCAGCCGCCCGAGCCGGCAGACGAAGAGGCGCCGGAAGCCGTCAACGCCCACGGTCGCCTGAACGCCGCGCGGAGAAAACGCGAGGAAGCGAACAAACCCGCCCCTCCCACGCCCGCGCCGCTTCCGACACCTGCTCCTTCAACCCCCTTAAAGCCCGGCGCAAGCAGCGCAAGCGACACGGGCAACGCCAGCAGCGCGCCCAGATACATCGAAATCTGATCAGGTTGCAGGTTGCAGCAATTTGTGGCGGCTAGCCCTCTCCCGCAAGCGGGAGAGGGCTAGCCGTCAAAAGTATTGACCCCTGCCACCTGATCCCCCCAAAAAATTTCCCTCCCCCCTCTTGAAATACAAAATTCTCCCCCCATTATTAGCACTCGTCAGCGGTGAGTGCTAATATCGCCGTCCCCATGTTGCCTGACTTCCCGTTTCGCGCGGTTCGTTTTTGCGTCGGGCAGGCTTGTGAAAACCATTTTTGAACAGGAGTTCTCATGAAAATCCGTCCTTTGCATGATCGCGTCATCATCAAACGCATCGAAGCCGAACTGAAAACCGCCTCTGGCATCGTCATTCCCGATTCCGCTGGCGAAAAGCCCGATCAGGGCGAAGTGCTGGCGGTTGGCCCCGGCAAGCGCGACGATTCCGGCAAAATCATCGCCCCCGATGTGAAGGTGGGTGACAAGGTGCTGTTCGGCAAATACGCCGGTCAAACCGTCAAGGTCGACGGTCAGGAAGTTCTGGTCGCGCGCGAAGAAGACATCCTGGGCGTGCTGGAAGCCTGATCGCCTCCCCCTATTCCCTTAAACCATATTCAAACAGGAGATTCAAATGGCATCCAAAGAAGTCAAGTTCGGTGATTCCGCCCGTTCCCGCATGATTGAAGGCGTCAACATTCTGGCGGACGCCGTTAAAGTAACCCTCGGCCCCAAGGGTCGCAACGTGGTGCTGGAACGCTCTTTCGGCGCGCCCACCGTGACCAAGGACGGCGTTTCCGTCGCCAAGGAAATCGAACTGAAAGACAAGTTCGCCAACATGGGCGCGCAACTCGTCAAGGAAGTCGCTTCCAAAACTTCCGACATCGCCGGTGACGGCACCACCACCGCCACCGTGCTGGCTCAATCCATCGTGCGCGAAGGCTTGAAGTACGTAGCAGCCGGTCTGAATCCGATGGATTTGAAGCGCGGCATCGACAAGGCGGTGACTGCCATCATTGAAGAATTGAAAAAGATTTCCAAACCTTGCACCACCAACAAGGAAATCGCCCAGGTCGGTTCCATTTCCGCCAACGCCGATGCCTCCATCGGCGACATCATCGCCCAGGCGATGGAAAAAGTGGGCAAGGAAGGCGTGATTACCGTCGAAGACGGCAAATCGCTGGAAAACGAACTCGACGTGGTGGAAGGGATGCAGTTTGACCGTGGCTACCTCTCCCCCTACTTCATCAACAATGGCGACAAGCAACAAGCCCTTCTGGAATCGCCCTATGTGTTGCTGTTCGACAAGAAAATCTCCAACATCCGCGACCTGCTGCCCGTGCTGGAACAAGTCGCCAAGGCGGGCAAGCCCCTGCTCATCATCGCTGAAGACGTGGATGGCGAAGCCCTCGCTACGCTCGTGGTGAACAACATTCGCGGCATCCTGAAGACTGTCGCCGTCAAGGCGCCCGGCTTTGGCGACCGTCGCAAAGCCATGCTGGAAGACATCGCCGTGCTGACAGGCGGCACCGTGATTGCCGAAGAAACCGGCCTGACGCTGGAAAAGGCCACCCTGAAAGACCTGGGTCAAGCCAAGCGCATCGAAGTCGCCAAGGAAAACACCATCATCATCGACGGCGCTGGCGAAGAAGCCGCCATTCAATCCCGCGTCAAGCAAATCCGCATCCAGATTGAAGAAGCCACCTCCGACTATGACCGTGAAAAACTGCAAGAGCGCGTCGCCAAACTGGCGGGCGGCGTTGCGGTCATCAAGGTGGGCGCGGCAACCGAAGTCGAAATGAAGGAAAAGAAAGCCCGCGTCGAAGACGCCCTGCATGCCACCCGCGCCGCAGTGGAAGAAGGCATTGTTCCCGGCGGCGGCGTCGCGCTCCTGCGCGCCCGTGCCAATGTCGCCGCCAAGCTGAAAGGCGACAACCATGATCAGGACGCTGGCATCAAGATCGTGCTGCGTGCCGTCGAACAACCCCTGCGTGAAATCGTCACCAACGCGGGCGAAGAGCCTTCCGTGGTGGTCAATGAAGTCGTCAAGGGCAAGGGCAACTTCGGCTACAACGCCGCCACTGGCGAATACGGCGACCTCGTAGCGACCGGCGTGCTCGACCCCACCAAGGTCACGCGCTCCGCCCTGCAAAACGCGGCTTCCGTCGCCGGTCTGATTCTCACGACCGACGCCATGGTCGCCGAACTGGTCGAAGACAAACCCGCCGGCGGTATGCCTGATATGGGTGGCATGGGCGGAATGGGTGGGATGGGCGGCATGGGAATGTAATTCCTGCCTCATTCTGCTTAACCGCACAACGAACGGCATTCTGTTGGAAAACAGGATGCCGTTTTTTTGTACGCCTACGTTGAACATCGGTTATGGGACAGGTTTTACACGACAGCGCCACAACGACAGAGGCGGCGCGTGGAGCAATGCAACATCGTCAAGAGAACATGAGGGGTTTGGCGGGTCGTTACAGCCTCAATCCGAAAACAGTCGCCAACTTGAAAGCCATCTGTGCGATTTCATCCAGGCTTACAACTTCGCCCGTCGCTTGAAAACACTCAATGGACTGACGCCCTGCGAATATGCCTTGAATGGGGAAATCAAATGATTTGCCTGTTCATCGCGCGACGCTAGCGGGCTGACATTAAAGCAAATCCGGTCGGGTTGCGAGCAGTAGCGACCACTCGCGCTGCAAGGCAGCATGATCGGCAAGCAAGGTAAAACCGGCAAAATCGAAGGCGGGCGCGACGGCGCAGCCGACCAGCGTGTAATCGCCCAGACAGCGCGCCGCCTGCCATGCATGGGCGGGAACAGCGCGTTGCGGCTGGCTGCTGGCTTCCGCCGTGCCGAGAATTTCCCGCCGTACGCGCTCCGGCGTTTCGGCAATCAGCAGTTCCAGCGGACTGCCTTCGTGGTAAGACCAGACTTCATCGGCATCCACGCGATGCCAGCGACTCACCGCGCCGCCCACGAGCAGAAAGAGAATGGCGGATGCAGCAGATCGCCCCGCCGTGTCGCGTTGTTCGGAAGTGAACATGCGGCGGTAAAAACCGCCTTCTGGATGCGATTTCAGTTCAAGCGTATCAATCAGTTCACAGGCGCGGGGATGCATGGTAACGGCTCCATCAATCCAAAAGAAAAAGCCCCGCTGCGGGTGGCAGCAGGGCTTTCAGCAATGTTTTCAATTCAGCGATGGACGAAAACTTACTCGCCCGCCACCGTCACATTGACCGTCGCCAGCACATCGGAGTGCAGGGCGACTTCCAGCGGGAATTCGCCAGTGGTCTTCAAGGGACCTGCGGGCATCCGCACATGTCCCTTGTCCACGCTAAACCCTGCGGCTTGCAGGGCTTCGGCGATGTCGTGGTTGGTTACGGAACCGAACAGGCGTCCATCCATCGCGGACTTGCGGGTGATGGTGATGGCGGCGCCTTCCAGCTTTTCCGCCACGGTTTGGGCGGCAGAGAGCTTTTCCGCCTGGATTTTTTCCAGTTCGGCGCGACGGTTCTCAAACTCAGCCAAGGCAGCCGGCGTAGCGCGACGCGCTTTTTTCTGGGGCACCAGAAAATTGCGGGCATAGCCGTCCTTCACTTTGACCACATCCCCCAGATTGCCGAGGTTAACGACTTTTTCAAGCAGAATGATTTGCATGGTTCGCGTCCTCTCTTACTGGTGGTTGTCGGTGTAAGGCAACAGCGCCAGGAAACGCGCGTTCTTGATGGCGGTGGAAAGCTGGCGTTGATAGCCCGCTTTGGTGCCCGTCAAACGCGCCGGCATAATCTTGGCGTTTTCCTGAATGTATTCCTTCAACACGTCGACATCCTTGTAATCAATCAGCTCCACTTTTTCGGCGGTGAAGCGGCAGAATTTGCGGCGTTTGAACAGATTGCCGCCACGACGCTTTTTCTTGTCGTCGTCTTTTTTCTTGAAAAACCTAGCCATTTTTAGTTCCTTCCAAAAATTCAATGGTTTGCGCGTGCAATACGAGCATTTTGCTGTTGCGGCTTTTGGCCATCAGGAATCCCCTCATCTGCAACTTTGCGCCGATGGTGGCGGCGACCAGCACATTGGCAAGGTCGCCCAGGGCAAGCACGGGTATTTCGCAATACGCCTGCCGTTCCTGCCGGGCTTCGACCTGTTCCGACTGGTGTTCCAGACGCCCTTCGGCAACCGGAATACCCGCCGGGGTATAGCGCAGCGTTTTTTTCTCCGCCAGCCGCCCGGTAATTTGCAGTTGATTCAGAATCCTGTCCGCCGCAACGGTAATCAGTCCGCCATCATTCAACAGCGGCGGGGGTTGACGCTTCGGCGGCTTCTTCAGTCGCCGCCGCTGCTTCGGGCGCTTCACCCGCCAGCAGGGACTTGGACTTTTCTCCCCCCAGCATCGGGGAAGGCGTCGTGACCGCGTGTTTCATCTTGATGATGAGGTTACGCAGCACAGCGTCGTTGAACTTGAAGCCATGTTCCAGTTCAGCCAGCGTTTCGCCGTCGCACTCGATATTCATGAGCACGTAGTGCGCCTTGTGGATTTTCTGGATGGGATAAGCCAGTTGCCGCCGTCCCCAGTCTTCCAGACGGTGAATCTGACCGCCCTTGCTGGTGACGAGATTGCGATAGCGTTCCACCATCGCAGGCACTTGCTCGCTTTGGTCCGGATGGACGATAAAGACGATTTCGTAATGACGCATGAACACTCCTTGTGGCAAAAGCCCCCCGGTCATGCTTTCCGGTGGGGCAAGGTTGGAAAACCAGCAAGTATAACAGAAACCGGAAGACAGGAAACAGGTTTTGCAGGGTCAATCAGGGCGATCGCAGACGCAAACGTGGCACAAGGGCAAGCTGTTTTCGATTACCGATATTAAAAGGCGCGCTCACGAGAAATTGCCCCAGGGTTTACAATGCCTTGTCACAAGTGATTGAATGCGCTCCTGTTTTGCATTGCTTGCGACATATGCGTATGCGATACACTTTGACATCTGGAAATCCCCGAAACCGCCTTGTCTTTTCTGCTATATTCCCGAATTCACTTTTGGACAAACAACAATGGACACGCCCGAACAGACCCGCAACCCCGACTGGGAACGCAAAACCCTGGAAAAACTCGCTTTCGCCGCGCTGAAAGAACAAAGCGCCCGCCGTCGCTGGGGCGTGTTTTTCAAACTGGCTACTTTGATCTACCTCGTCGTTGTGCTAACGGTGGCAATGGGATGGGCGCCCCGGCGCGATGTCAGCGCGAATGCGCCGCATACGGCAGTGGTCAATCTCTTTGGCGTGATTGACGCTCAGGGCGACGCCAGCGCCGAAAAAATCAACGCCGCGCTGCAATCGGCGTTTGAAGACAAAAACACGGCGGGCGTCATCCTGCGGATCAACAGTCCCGGCGGCAGTCCGGTGCAATCCGGCATGATTTATGACGAAATCCGCCGCCAGAAAAAATTGCGCCCGGAAATTCCCGTACATGCCGTGGTGGAAGACATCTGCGCGTCTGGCGGTTACTTTGTGGCAGCGGCGGCAGACAAAATCTATGTCAATCAGGCCAGCATCGTCGGCTCCATCGGCGTGCTGATGAACGGCTTTGGCTTCACCGGCACAATGGACAAACTCGGCGTCGAGCGCCGCCTGCTGACCGCAGGCGAGAACAAGGGCATCATGGATCCCTTTTCGCCCGTAAATCCACGCCACAACGAATTTATAAAAACCATGCTGGATGAAGTACACCAGCAATTCATCACCGCCGTGCGTAACGGTCGTGGCGACCGCCTGAAAGAAACGCCGGAAATGTTCTCCGGTCTGTTTTGGAGCGGCGCCACCAGCGTAAACATGGGGCTTGCCGACGACTTCGGCAGCGTGGAATCCGTCGCCCGCGAAGTCATCAAGGCAGAAAAAATCGTCGATTACTCCCAGCGCGAAAACTTCGCCGAACGCTTTGCCAAACGCCTGGGCGCAGACGCCGCCAGCGGATTTGGGCAGGGTTTGGGAGAACAAATCGGCGGGCAGTTTGGCGGGCAGGTGCGTTAATTTTGATACCGGAGTAAGAAATGGCGGCGACGGGGAAAATTGGTGTTGGCATTGTGACGCATAACCGGGAAACCGCGTTCAGGACATGTCTGGCATCCATTCCCCGTCACAAAATCGACGTTCTCTATGTGGTAAATGACGCGACGCCCTATGCCCCGGATGTCTATGAGGGAAGCAATATCAGCGAACTCATTCAGAACCCCGTTAATCTTGGCGTGGGAAAATCCAAGAATATTCTCCTGAAAAGTTTGATACCGATCAGAATCGCGCCCTTGAAATATTGAACTTTCTGGAAAATACGCCGGAATATGACGCCATCAGGCGACAGGTGCGCTTCCTGCATCCTCTGGTCACCCGCTACTGTTCCGGTCATGGAATTGAATTGGGGCATTCAAGTCATCATCATTTTGGTTTGAAAAATTGTCTGAAGTATCGAGGCGATTGAAGAAACGGAAAGCAAATGCGAAATGGGACAAACCTTGATTTTGCGAAAAATGCCGTCAGGGGTCATGCAGCGTTTTGACTTCAAGAACATGATCAAAACCTACATCAACAATGGTGCATATGGCGCTGCGCTGATGAGCGCAAAAATCGGTTTGTCTTTTGATTTTTTCCAACCTGAAATACTGTATGCGTCAGCCATGTTATTGTTTGAAACGGGTTTCATCCTTGAAGCGCGTGAGTTTTATCGACAATCCCTGATTCAGCAACCCGAAAACGAAGCGGGCAAAAAAGAGTTTCTCTCACTTTTCAAGGTGGCTTTTGAACATCCTCTGGTCAAGGCGTGAGGGCAAGGTATCAAAATGTTTCTCCGCGCACACATCCCAACCCTGGCGCGGCATAATGATAAGCTCTGCGTCAGAACTTGATGCCCTCCGAATCCTGAACTCCGAACCTGATGCGTTTTTCCCTGCCTGCCTTTCGCTTGCCTTCCCGCCGCGCCTTGTTGCGCGCTGCCCTGTGGTCGCTGTTTGTTCTCTACGTCGGCTTTGCGGCGCTGACCCTCGTATTGCGGTACTGGCTGTTGCCGGAGTTGCCGCGTTATCAGCCGGAGATTGAGGCGGCAGCGAGTCGGGTGTTGGGGACGCCGGTGCGTTTGGGGCAGTTGCGGGCGCACTGGACGGGGCTGAATCCGGCGCTGACGCTGGAAAATGTGCGGATTCTGAACAGAGAGGGCGAGGTGGCTTTGCGCTTGGCGCGGGTTGAGGGAGTGCTTTCCTGGCATTCCCTGATTTCGCTCTGGCGGGGCGAGCCGCGTTTTGCTTTGCTGGCGCTGGAAAAGCCGGAGCTTTTGATTCGCCGCGACGCGGCGGGGGATATTTTCGTTGCGGGCATTTTGCTGGCGGGGGCGGACGAGGACAAGGGCGACGGGCAGACGCTTGACTGGTTGTTGCGACAATCAAGGCTGCGTATTCACGACGCCCGCCTCATTTGGCAGGATGATTTGCGCGCCGCGCCACCGCTGGATTTGCGCGGGGTGCGGCTGGAATGGCGCAATCGCGGTCGTCATCACGCCTTCGGGCTGACCGCAGAGCCGCCTGCGGCTTTGGCGGCGAAGCTGGATTTGCGCGGCGATTTTCGCGGCGATGCGGAGTGGCGGGATTGGCGCGGGCAGATTTACGCGCGGTTGGATGCAGTCGATTTGGCGGGTGGTCACCCGTGGTTTGACGCGCCGATTGAACTGGAACGCGGGCATGGCGCGGCGCGGCTGTGGTTGCGGCGCGATCAATCCGGCTGGCAGGGTACGGGCGATTTTGCGCTGAGAGAAACCCGTTTGCGGCTGGACGCCGGGTTGCCCATGCTTGACCTCGCCCGTTTGCAGGGGCGTTTGCAGGTGACGCGGGGGTTGGAAAACGGCGCCTGGCGCATTGCCAGCCGCAATTTGACGCTGGATGCGCATACCGCCGACGAGCGGGCGATTCGTATCCCTGACTTGAATTTGCAACTCGAATGGCAGGGCGAACAATTCCCGCCGCGTCAGGGCGCGTTGTTTGCCGACACGCTGGATTTAACCCGCCTGCGCCAGCTTGCGGCATGGTTGCCGCTGCCCGCCGCCAGCCGCGAAATGTTGGCGACATATCAGCCCAGGGGCGTGTTGAAGCAGGTCAAGCTGCGTTGGGAGATGGAGAAAAATCCAGAAGAAAGCGTCCTGAAAAAATACAGTCTGGACGCCGCGTTCAGCGATTTGGGCGTCAAGGCGGTGGGTGTGCTGCCGGGGGCGGCGGGGCTTTCCGGCACGCTGTTTGCCGATGAGCAAAGCGGCAAGCTGGAACTGGACAGCAAAAATGCCAGCATCGCCCTGCCCGCCGTGTTTGCCGACCCGGAATTTCCGCTGACCCGCGTACAGGCGCAGGTGGCGTGGCAGCGCAATGCGGAAGGTGTGCGCGCCGACATTCGCCGCCTCGACTTTATGAGTCCGCACGCGCGCGGGCGGGTGAATGGCGATTACCAGAGCTTGCCGGACGCGCCGGGGCGTATCAACTTGCAGGGGGATTTCACGCAGGCGAAGGCGACGGAAGTCTGGCGCTACATTCCGCGCGTCGCGGGCGAGGATGTCGCTCACTGGCTGCGCGGCGCGTTGCTCTCCGGCGGCGGCGAAGCGAAATTGAACCTCAAAGGCGACCTCGCGCATTTCCCGTTCGCCAAAACGGAGAACGAAGCCAATCCATACGGCGAATTCAAAATCACCGTCAAGGCACGCGATGTCAAACTGAAATACGGCGATAACTGGCCGGTAATCGAAGGGCTGGAAGGCGATCTGGAATTTGGCGAAGGCATGAAAATTCTCGCCCGTTCGGGGCGCACCCTGGGCGTGAAGCTGCAAAACACGCAGGTGGATATTCCGACCTTCGCTCATCACCAACATCTGCTGGTCGCGGGCGAGGCGGTGGGCGCGACGACGGAATTTTTGCGCTTCATCGACAAAAGCCCCGTCGCGGCGAGTATCGACCATTTCACGCAGGACATGAGCGCGACCGGGAATGGGCGGCTGGAATTGAAGCTGGATTTGCCGCTGGCGAAAATTGAAAACGGCACGGTTTGGGGACGCTACCATCTGGAAAATAACACGGTAACTTTCCTGAACGGTTTGCCGCCCGCCTCGGATGTGCTGGGCAGTCTGGAATTCACTGAAACCACGGTCACGGCGCCCGAAATTCGCGGTGTGTTTCTCGGCGCGCCCCTGCGCTTGAAAGTTGCGTCTGAGCCGGGCAATGGCGCGGTGCGGATTGAGGCGAACGGCGGTTTCACGGCGAAGGAACTGGCGCGGCGGTTCGAGTATCCCGGACTTTCCGCCCTTTCCGGCAGCGCGTCCTGGCAAGCCGAAATCAGGATGCGGAAAAAAACCTCGGATTTTCTGCTGACCTCCTCGCTGGAAGGTCTGGCGTCCAGCCTGCCCGCGCCTTTCACCAAACCGGCAGGCGAAATCCTGCCGTTCAGTCTGCAAAAAACATCGGCGGGCAACGCCAGCGAGCAAATAAAAATCGGACTGGGCAATGATGCCAAAGACGCCAAACGGCAGTTCGGCGCGCTGATCATGCGGCGCGCGAATGGCGAGATTGAGCGCGGCGTGGTCAGCATCGGGCAGCCCGCAAAATTGCCGGAAAAGGGATTGCTGGTTTTCGTCAAACAGGACGCGCTCGACCTCGACGCCTGGCGGGCGGCGCTGGCGGAAAGCAACAGGCAGGACGGGGATACACAAGGCGACGCGCCGCTGAAATTGCCCTTTGACCTGCTCGCGCTGGAAGCGCAAAAAATGACCGCCTTCGGGCAGGTGTTCGATGCCGTCAGCCTGCGTCTGCGACCAGAGGGCGAGCGCCTGCGTATCATGGTGGCGGCGCAGGAAATGGTGGGCGACCTGTATTGGGACAGCGTGGGCAAGGGCAAGCTCACGGCGGATTTGCGGCGGGTGCGGCTGGAATCCGGTCAGGGCGCGCTGGCGGGCGAGGCGCAGGGCGGCGACAAATCCGCATTGATTGACAGCTTGCCCGGCATGGACATCCGTATCGACGATTTCACCTACAACAAACGCCGTTTCGGGCGCGTGGCAGTGCAGGCGGAAAACGTCAGCGGGCGTTGGAATCTGAACCAGATTGTCATCGAAAATCCGGCGGGCAAGCTGACCGGCAACGGACTCTGGCACCCCGGCACAAACGGGCGCAGCAGTCTGGATTTCAAGCTGGACGCCAGCGACAGCGGCAAACTGCTCGAACGTATGGGCTATCCCGGCGCGATTCGCGGCGGCACGGCGGCGCTTTCCGGCTCGCTCAACTGGAACGGTTCGCCGCTGGATTTCGACACCGCCGCCTTGAATGGCGACCTGCAACTCGCCGCCCAAAAAGGGCAGTTCTCCAAAATCGAACCCGGCGTCGGCAAATTGTTGGGACTGCTTTCCCTGCAATCCTTCACTCGCCGCCTGTCGCTGGACTTCCGCGACATTTTCAGCGAGGGTTTCGCCTACGACAGCATCGCGGCGAAGCTGCACATCACGGAGGGCGTCATGACCACCGACGGCGACCTGCAAATCAGCGGCCCGTCGGGCAAGGTACTGATGAACGGCAAAGTGGACATGAAAAACGAAACCCAGAATCTGCGCCTGACCATGCAACCTGAATTAGGCGGCGCGGCGGCGCTGGGCGCGGCAGTCGCCACCCTGAACCCATTGGTCGGCGCGGCGGCGCTACTGGCGCAAAATTTCCTGAAAAATCCCCTGAACAAAATTTTCAGCCTGAAATACACCGTCACCGGCACCTGGGCAGAACCCAACGTAGAACGTGTACCCATGCTGCCCAACGAATCCGAAGCCCCTGTTAACCAACCCATCCAGTTCATAAGCGAGGAGAAAACGCCATGACCGAATCCCGTCCCCATCCCAAAAATGCCCGTCTGGCGGGCGTGCAACTGATTTCCGGCACTACGGTCAAGGACAATCTCGCCGCCGCCGAAACGCTGCTGGCGCAAGCGGCGGATGCTGGCGCACAAATCGTCTCCCTGCCCGAATACTTCCCCATCATCGGCGGCAGCGATGCCGCCGTCGCCGCCACCAGCGAAACCTTCGGCAACGGCCCCATTCAGGAATGGTTGCAGGAAATGGCAGCCCGCTACGACTTCTGGCTCTTTGGCGGCTCCATCCCCCTCACCGCCACCAAAGCGGGGCGCATCTACAACAGCACGCTGGTCATCAACCCGAAAGGCGAAGTCGTCGCCCGCTACGACAAACTGCACCTTTTCGCCTATGACAACGGGAAAGAACACTACGACGAAGCCGAAAGCATCATGCCCGGCAAAGCGCCCGTCGCCGTCGATACCCCCTTCGGACGCATCGGACTTTCCATCTGCTACGACCTGCGCTTTCCCGAACTCTACCGTCGCCTGGGCGACCCCGATTTAATCCTCGTCCCCGCCGCCTTCACCGACACCACCGGACGCGCCCACTGGGAAATCCTGCTGCGCGCCCGCGCCATCGAAAATCAATGCTACCTGCTCGCCGCCGCCCAGGGCGGCAAACACCCCACCGGACGCCGCACCCACGGCAACAGCATGATTGTCGACCCCTGGGGCGAAATCATCGACCGCAAAGGCAGCGGCAGCGGTCTGGTTGTGGCAGACCTCGACCACAAACGCATCCGGCAGATACGCGCGCAATTACCCGCGCTGAGTCATCGGGTTTTGGGTTCAGGGATCAAGTAACAGGCATCAGGTATCAAAGCTGGTTTTTGATGGCGAGTGTCTGAAAAATCCGATTGATAATATATCAAAAAAGATATATCATTAAGCCATGAATGGGAAAGACATGATCGCGCGCCTCAAGACCGCTGGCTGGATTCTGGACAGAATCAGCGGCAGCCATCATGTCATGGTCAAGGATGGCAAAGCCGTTCCTGTTCCCGTGCATGGCAATCGGGATGTGGGCACAGGTCTTGTCGCAAAAATCGCCAGGCAAACCGGCGTCAAACTGAAATAGGAGAACATCATGGATATTCGCTACCCCGCCACTTTGGAGCCGCAAGCGGAAGGCGGCTATCTGGTGCAATTTATTGACCTTCCCGACACCTTTACCGAAGGCGAAAGCGTGGAAGAAGCCCTGTTTAATGCCGCCGAAGTGCTTTCCGTGATGCTGGATTTTCATATTGACGCTGGCGATAGCATCCCCGCGCCCAGCCTGAATGTAGCGGACGCGCATTACATCGCGCCAGATGCCAAAACACAGTCTGCGCTTCTGGTGCGTCAGGCGCGGGGAGAAAAAAGCCTTTCTGATTTGGCGCGGGCGCTGGAAACCTCATGGCCTGCCGTGCAGCGGTTGGAAAATCCCAATCACTGGCCTTCGCTGCGGGCGCTTGACCGTACAGCGGCAGCCTTGGGGAAACGCCTGGTGCTTTCGTTCGAATAGGGCGGGCGCATCCGTTGCCGCGCTCCGCAGGGCAATAAAAAGCGCCATTCGTTTGGCACGGATGGTTTTGCGCGCTTCATGCCATTTGGTCTTTTGTTCCCAGTTCTCTGTTCCCCGATTGACCGCTTCTGTGTTTGGGCGTAATTTCCCGCGTTTGCAGAGCAACAACGACAGGAAAAAACCCCATGCGACTGATTCTTTTAGGCGCGCCGGGCGCTGGCAAGGGCACTCAGGCGAAATTTATTACTGAAAAATACGGGATTCCCCAGATTTCTACCGGCGACATGCTGCGCGCCCAGGTCAAGGCGGGGACGCAGCTTGGGCGGGAAGCCAAAAAATTCATGGACGCGGGCGGTCTTGTCCCGGACGCCGTGATAATCGGCATGGTCAAGGAACGCCTGCGGGAAGCGGATTGCAAAAACGGCTATCTGTTCGATGGCTTTCCACGTACCATTCCGCAAGCCCACGCCATGCAGACTGCGGGCGTGGCGCTGGATTTTGTGCTGGAAGTGGATGTGCCTGACGCCGACATCATCGAGCGCATGGCGGGTCGCCGTGTGCATCCGGCTTCGGGACGCACTTACCATGTCAAATTCAATCCGCCCAGGGTTTCTGGCAAGGACGATGTGACCGGCGAAACGCTGGTGCAGCGCGATGACGACAAGGAAGAAACGGTCAGGAAACGCCTTGCCATTTATCACGAGCAGACCAGACCGCTGGTGGATTTTTATTCCGCGCTGCAACAAGCGGACGCGCCCAGGGTAAAGAAAATCGCCGGTGTCGGTAGCGTCAGCGCCATTACCGAACGAGTTTTTGCCGCGCTGAAATCAAGCTGACCCCTCCATGCCGAAAAACGCCTTTTATGCCCAATCCGGCGGCGTGACCGCCGTCATCAACGCCTCCGCTTGCGGCGTGATTGAAACCGCGCGCCAACATCCAGACAAAATCGGCAAGGTTTATGCCGGTCGGGATGGCATCATCGGCGCGTTAAGCGAAGACCTGATTGACACTTCGCTGGAATCCGCCGCCGACATCGCCCGCCTGCAACACACGCCGGGCGGGGCGTTCGGCTCTTGCCGCTACAAACTGAAATCGCTGGATGAGCATCGCGCCCAATACGAGCGGCTGATTGAAGTGTTCAAGGCGCATGACATCGGCTATTTTTTTTATAACGGCGGCAATGATTCGATGGACACCGCCTGGAAGGTATCGCAACTGGCGGCGACGCTGGATTTTCCGCTGGTGTGCGTCGGCATCCCCAAAACCGTGGATAACGACCTCGCGCTGACCGACAACTGCCCCGGCTTCGGCTCGGTCGCCAAATACGTTGCCACCTCCATGCGCGAAGCGGGGTTCGATGTCGCGTCGATGGCGCGCACGTCTACCCAAATTTTCGTGCTCGAAGTCATGGGGCGTCACGCCGGATGGATTACCGCCGCCTGCGGGCTGGCTTCCGAAGCCGAAGGCGAGCCGCCGCATATTCTGCTCTTCCCCGAAATTCCCTTTGCGCCGGACGCTTTTCTGGCGCGGGTCAAGGTATGTGTCGAGCGTTACGGTTATTGCGCGATTGCCGTGTCGGAAGGCCTGCATGATGCCGATGGCAAACTGATTGCGGACATGGGCGTGAAAGACGCCTTCGGACACGCCCAACTCGGCGGCGTCGGGCAGGCGGTGGCGCAACTCATCAAGGATAAACTGGGGTACAAATACCATTGGGCGCTGGCGGATTACCTGCAACGCGCCGCCCGCCATATCGCCGCGCGTACTGACGTGGAACAGGCGTATGCGGTTGGCAAGGTCGCCGTGGAAGCAGCGCTGGCGGGCAAGACCGCCGTCATGCCGGTGATTCGCCGCATATCCGACACGCCCTACGCCTGGGAAATTTCGCTTGCGGAATTGAAGCACATCGCCAATGTGGAAAAGAAAATGCCCCGCGATTTCATCACGCCGGATGGTTTTCACATCACCGAGGCTTGCCGCCGTTATCTCTCGCCGCTGATTGAAGGCGAGGCTTTCCCGCCCTTCGCGCGCGGTTTGCCCGATTACGTGCGGTTGAAAAATGTTGCCGTCGCCAGAAAGTTGGCGACGTTTGAAGTATGAATCATGCCTCCCGACGGCTTCGCCGCTTCAGGCAGGGCGCTTTGGGTAGGGCTTCAGGTAGGGCGCGCTCTCCGAGCGCGCCGGACGTTACTTCCGGCGGTTTCTTCGATCCCGCCCTACCAGTAAGGGGGCGGCGTAGCCGTCGGGGGATGTTAAAGTTTTTTCGATTGCAGCCCACCCGGGGTCGGGTGAATTTGCTGCGGTCTGTTTTAGAGGAGAGTAGCTGATGTCTTCCGGTCTAATCCTCGCGCTGGTTTGCGCACTCGTCGCAGTGCTCTACGGCGCGATTTCCAGTAAATGGATTTTGTCCCTGCCCGCCGGTAACGAGCGTATGCAGGAAATTGCCCGCGCCATTCAACAGGGCGCTTCCGCCTACCTGAACAAGCAGTATTCCACCATTGCCGCTGTGGGCGTCGTGCTTTTCCTCGCCTTGGGCTTCGCCCTGAACTGGCTGACCGCCATCGGGTTTTTGATTGGCGCGCTGCTCTCCGGCGCGACCGGCTATATCGGCATGAATGTTTCCGTGCGCGCCAATGTCCGCACCGCCGAAGCCGCCCGTCAGGGCTTGGCGGCGGCGCTTGCCGTGGCGTTTCGCGGCGGCGCCATCACCGGCATGTTGGTCGTCGGTCTGGGACTGCTGGGCGTCGCCGGTTACTACGCGATTCTGAAAACCCTCGCGCCGGAAGCGGACATTCATCATCTGGTCGAACCGCTGGTGGGCTTGGCATTTGGCGGCTCGCTGATTTCCATCTTCGCCCGTCTGGGCGGCGGCATCTTCACCAAGGGCGCGGATGTCGGCGCTGACCTCGTGGGCAAGGTGGAAGCCGGGATTCCCGAAGACGACCCGCGTAATCCGGCAGTCATCGCCGATAACGTCGGCGATAACGTCGGCGATTGCGCGGGCATGGCAGCCGACCTTTTCGAGACTTACGCCGTGACCGTGGTGGCGACGATGGTTTTGGGCGCATTGATGCTGAAAGCCACGCCCGGCGCAAGCGATGCGCTGGTGGTCTACCCGCTGGTCTTGGGCGGCGTTTCCATCATCGCTTCCATCATCGGCTGCTTCTTTGTGAAGGCATGGGAAGGCGGCAAAATCATGAACGCCCTCTATCGCGGGCTGGCTGTGGCGGGCGCGCTCGCCATCGTCGCTTTTTATCCTGTCACCCATCTGGTGTTGGGCGATATTCAATTGCCGGACGGATTAACGACAAATGCCATTTTCGGCGCAGCCGTTGTCGGTCTGGCGCTGACCGCCGTGCTGGTCTGGATTACCGAGTATTACACCGGCACCGAATACAGTCCCGTGCAACATGTCGCCGCCGCCTCGCAAACCGGACACGCCACCAACATCATCGCGGGTTTGGGCGTTTCCATGAAAGCCACGGCGGGGCCTGTGCTCGCGGTTTGCGCCGCCATCGGCGTTGCCTATAGTCTGGCGGGGCTGTACGGCATCGCCATCGCCGCCACCGCCATGCTCTCCATGACCGGCATCATCGTCGCGCTGGACGCCTATGGTCCCATTACCGACAACGCCGGCGGCATCGCCGAAATGTCGGAATTGCCCGAATCCGTCCGCGCCGTCACCGACCCGCTGGACGCCGTGGGCAACACCACCAAAGCCGTCACCAAAGGCTACGCCATCGGCTCCGCCGGTCTTGCCGCGCTGGTGCTGTTCGCTGACTACACGCACGCGCTGGGAATCAATGGCGTGACCGGACAGGCGTTTACGTTCGACCTTTCCGATCATAAGGTGATTATCGGTCTCTTTATCGGCGGTCTGATTCCCTACCTCTTTGCCGCAATGGCGATGGAAGCCGTCGGTCGCGCCGCCGGCTCGGTGGTGGAAGAAGTGCGCCGCCAGTTCCGCGAAGTCAAAGGCATCATGGACGGCACCGCCAAACCCGATTATTCCCGCGCCGTAGGAATGCTCACCACGGCAGCCATCAAGGAAATGATTGTGCCTTCGCTGCTGCCCGTGCTCGTGCCCGTCATCGTCGGCATGTTGCTAGGCCCCGTCGCCTTGGGCGGCGTGCTGATGGGCGCGATTGTCACGGGGCTGTTCGTCGCCATCTCCATGACCACCGGCGGCGGCGCGTGGGATAACGCCAAAAAATACATCGAAGACGGACACTTCGGCGGCAAAGGTTCCGATGCCCACAAAGCCGCCGTCACCGGCGACACCGTAGGCGACCCCTACAAAGACACCGCCGGTCCTGCGGTGAACCCGCTGATTAAAATCATCAACATCGTGGCGCTCTTGATCGTGCCGCTGATTCTGTGATTTGAAGAGAATGTGAAAATGGGGCGTGCGTAATAACACACGCCCTGTTTTTTGGCTTGTTCCATAACGCGGACAGAAGGCAAGGTGAGCAAATCATGAACCGGAAACCAATCAACGTGCGCCGCTGTTTGTTGTGGTCATTGGGCTATGGAATTCTGTCAACTTTCGTTGTCATCGTTGGCGCTGTCGTGCTTACGCATACTCACTCCGAGCCAATAGATTGGCTGCTTGTGCTTTTTGCGCCTGTCTGGACGTTTATTACCTTGAACTTTTATTTGGCGAGCATCGCTGTAGATGCTATTTATATGATTTTACTTGTACAATTTCTGACAGGGTTTATCGAATATATTTTGGTTGCCCGGTTGTGGGGCTGGCTCAAATCGAAAAATATCCTGCCCGTTCAGTCGCATGGAGAATAGAGCGTGGATGCAAATAAATACATTAAAAGAATATTTTTTTATTGGGCAACAAGTTTTGTTTTTGTATCGTTGGCGTATTACATCATTTATTTCATGGCATGGCTTATTTTGCCGTCCACTGCTGTTATCAATATTTTCGCCTGCCATGAATTTATGCCGTGTTATTACGGCGACTATCCGGCAGGGTACATGGCAATCCCCTGCTTTTTTTACGGCATTATCGCAACAATTCTGGCAACGCCTTTTGCGAAGTCAAAAATTGCCGGGCAGATTTTTATCACGACTGCCATCATGGTTTTAACGGTTTTAATAAGTCTGCCCGTCGCCTGCGCGTTGGAAATTTACCACTTTCGAGTCCGTAAGGGATATGATTTCGGCTGGTTTGAGATGCTTCAAGAGGGATTCAGACAGGTCTATCCAGAGGGCGGATGGCTCATCATCCTGCACTCATTCCCGCTATATAGCATCATATGCGTCATCGCCTGTTTTTTTATAACAAAGCGAGGCGCGCGTATCGGTTTCGGCAAGCCGTCGACGCAAAGCGCGTAAAAAATGGAATCTGTAGGCTAGGTAAGCCAACCTACCATGCTGCCCATTTTTTATGTGTGTTTGCTTTGGTGGATTCGTTATGGGATACGAAAGTCAAAGGTTTAGGGAAATGAGAATCGCAGTAGCGATGATCACTATCCCGAAAATCCAGTTGAGCACAAAAAAGCGGCGCACTTTGCGGATAGCAAGCGTCCCGAAGAACACGATGGCGTAGAGCAGCCAGACCACGGCAATGACGACATTAGCCCAAAAGTTAAACATGTGGAATTCCGTGGCGTTAAAGCCTCTTAGTAGACTCCAAAATATGAGTGCATCAATTATGACAAGCAAGTTCCAGCCAAACAAGACAACCCACGCTAATTGAGGGGCGAACAAGCCGGTATGACCAGTACGTTGTACGACCTGCAACGAAGCCGCAAATAGTGCTCCGCCACACCCGAAGAACAACGCATCAGTATATACAGGGCGTAGTCTGCCATAATGCCAAGTTCCGAAAATGTCCATGAGTTCAGGTAAACGAAGCTGAATGGCACATATGGCGTAGATTAGCAAACCAATGCCAACATAGAACGCTGCCATAATTGCAAAGCATCGAATGATCAGCTTGTTATAAATCGCTTGTGATTGCATGTGAATCATCTCTTATGCGACCGTCCGCCGTTTGAAATCCGTTACCCGAAATCCCATCACCCATAGCGCGACAAAATAAACACCTGCGCCCAAAACGATCAGCGCGAGCAGACGCCAGAATCTTGCGATTGGGTGAAAAAGCGTAGTGCCTTTTACCGGATTACAGCCCCAATTCGTGATGGCTGAGCCATTCGCGCATGACCTCGTTGACGCGCGTTTGCCAGCCGCGTCCGGTCGCTTTGAGGGCTTCCAGTACATCGTGGTCGAAACGGATGGTCGTGGAGCGTTTCCGGTCTGCCTTGACGGAACCCACGGGGCGTCCGCGCCTGCGTGCCGCGATTTCGTCCGGCGTATGCACCCGCGCATATTCTCCGTTTTTTGCCTGCCGGAAGGATTCAAGCAAATCACGTTCAAAAGGAGTCAGTTCGGGGGTCAATTTGTCGTTTGCCATGTTCATTCCTCTGCTATTGCCCGCAACTGCCGTAGAAATGCGGGAGAAAGGTTGTCGGTTTTCGATTTTGGATAGACGACCAGCAGGCTGACCGTGCCATCCGCAAGCGTCGTGAAGTAGATTACCCGTACTCCGCCGCGCTTGCCGATGCCGGGGCGACCCCAGCGCACTTTACGCAAGGGGGTTGCACCTGGGATAACATCGCCTGCCAGCGGATTCTCTGCAATCCAGCTCACGAACGCCTCGCGCTCGTCATCACCCCACACATCGGCAGCGTAGCGGAGAAAGACGGGGGTTTCGATGACCGTTAGCAGCATGATTAAAGCGTAGTAACAAATAATTAAAAAGTCAATTGCGACGCGGGATTTTTGGTCGCCGCGTCACCATTTCATATCACCGTCCGCCGTTTGAAATCAGTTACCCGAAATCCCATTACCCATAGCGCGACAAAATAGACCCCCGCTCCAACAATGACCAGAGCAAACAGACGCCAGAGTCTTGCGATTAGCGGGTAGCGCAGCCAGTCTTCTGTGCTGCCCATGCCGAAATACAGGGCGAGCGTCATCAGGGTGAGGGCGCAGCCGAGTTTCAGGGTGAATTTCAGCCAGCCGGCTTCTGGTGTGTAGACCTGATGGCGGCGCAGTCCGCGATAGAGCAGCAGGGCGTTCAGGCAGGCCGCCAAACCGATGGAGAGGGCGAGTCCGGCGTGCGCCAGATTGAGGACGAAGATGAAAATCAGGTTCATGCATTGGGTCGCCGCCAGACTGATGAGGGCGATTTTGACGGGGGTTTTGATGTTCTGGCGGGCGTAAAAGCCGGGGGCGAGCACCTTGACCAGAATCATGCCGGTCAAGCCCAGGCTGTAGGCGACCAATGCCTGTCGGGTGGCGAATACGTCTGCCGCGCCGAAAGCGCCGTGGAAAAACAGGGTGGCAATCAGCGGCACGGCGAGCAGCGCCAATCCTGCCGCTGCGGGCAGCGCCAGCAGCAGGGTGAGACGCAAGCCCCAGTCGAGCAGCGCCGAGTATTCGCGGCTGTCGGCGCTGGCGTGGGATTTCGACAACGAGGGCAGAAGTATCGTGCCCAGCGCCACGCCCAACATGCCCGCCGGAAATTCCATCAGGCGATCGGCGTAGTAGAGCCATGAAACGCTGCCGCTAACCAGAAAGGAGGCGAAGACGGTGTTGATCAACAGACTGATTTGGGAAACGGAAACGCCCAGCGTCGCGGGCGCCATCAGTTTCAGGATGCGCCGCACGCCTTCATCCTGCCAGGCGCGGCGCAGATTAAAGGAGAGGCGCGGCAACATGCCGATTTTGGCGAGCGCGGGCAGTTGCAGGGCAAGTTGCAGAAAGCCGCCGATGAAGACCGCGCAGGAAAGCGCCAGCACGGGCGGGTTGAAATAGGGCGCGGCGAACAGCGCCATGAGGATGAAACTGACATTTAACAGCACTGGCGTGAAGGCGGGCAGGGCGAAGCGGCTCCAGGTGTTGAGAATGCCCGCCGCCATCGCCGTCAGCGACATGAACAGGATGTAAGGAAAAGTGATGCGGGTGAGGGTGACGGTGAGGGCGAATTTGTCCGCGTCGTCGGCAAAGCCGGGCGCGGAAATCCACACCAGCGCGGGCGCGGCTACGACGCCCAACAGGGTGACGATAAACAGGATGAGGCAGAGCAGGGTGGCGGTATTGTCGAGCAGGACGCGGGTGCGTTCCTCGCCCTGTTTGTTTTTGTATTCGCCCAGAATGGGGACGAAGGCTTGCGAAAACGCGCCTTCGGCAAACAATCGGCGCAGCAGGTTGGGGAGTTTGAAGGCGACGAAAAAAGCGTCGGTCAAAGCACCCGCGCCAAAGGTACGCGCAATCACAAAATCCCGCACAAAACCCAGGATGCGGGAAAGCAGGGTCATGCCGCTGACCGTGACCAGAGCGCGGAGGAGGTTCATGGCGCGAAAATTTCCCCTGCCTGCCCGAACCGTTCCGTCAGCCCCTTCATCGCGCGTCACTGCGGAGTTGATGAAAAAACTGCTTCAAATCGGCTTTTGTTTCAGGGGAGAGCATTTTCATTTCAACGCCCTCAATGGCCGCCTGGAGATGATAAAGGATGACCACGCAGGTTGAAGGGTACTGCACTTTAAGCCGCCTTACCGCCTCTTTGCTCCCCGTTTCAATCAGTTCCCCGGCGGTGCGTATGCCAACAGAATTGAGTTTGCTTGCCATGGTTTTTCCGAGTTTCAGCGCAGTGATGGCGACCATATCCGTTACCTCCTGATGAACATGAAAAAATCATTCTTCCGCAGGGTCACGCGCGAGCAGTTGCCCGATGCCGTCGCGCACGCTGACTCTGCCTTCCAGCACGGCAGCGACGGTGGCGGTAATGGGCATGTCGACGCCCAACCGCTCCGCGAGGCGATGCGCCGCCAGCGTAGCGGGTACGCCTTCGGCGACGTGTCCCAGGTCGGCAAGCGCCTGTTGCAACGATTTTCCGCTGGCCAGTTCTTGCCCGACGCGGCGGTTGCGGGAAAGGTCGCCGGTGCAGGTGAGAATCAGGTCGCCCACGCCGGAAAGCCCCAGAAAAGTATCTTTCTTCGCGCCCAGGGCGACGCCCAGACGGGCGATTTCCGCCAGACCGCGCGTCATCAGCGCGGCGCGGGCGTTCAAGCCCAGTTTCAGACTGTCGCAAATGCCGGTGGCGATGGCGAGGATGTTTTTCAACGCGCCGCCGACTTCGACGCCAATCAGGTCATTGCTGGCGTAGAGACGCAAGTTGCCGCCATGCAACGCCAGTGTCATGTCGCGCGCGAACTGCCGGTCGGTCGCCGCCAGCGCGAGCGCGGTGGGCAAGCCCGCCGCCACTTCCTGCGCGAAACTGGGGCCGGACAACATGCCGCTGGAAATGCCGGGTAATTCTTCCGCGATGACTTCGTGCGGCAATTTGCCCGCCGCGACTTCAAAACCCTTGCAGACCCAGAGCAGCGGCGTTTTCAGCCCCAGCGCGGCGAGGCTTTGCGCGGTGGGGCGCAAACCGGCGATGGGCGTGGCGATGATGATGACTTCCGCTGCCGTGACCGCCGTTGCCAGATCGCGCTCAAGGGCGAGTTCCGGCGGCAAGGCGAAACCGGGCAGAAAGCGCGTGTTTTCGCGCCGCTGCCGCATGTCATCCACGAGGTCGGCTTCACGCGCCCACAGCGTTACCGGATGGCGGGCAGAAAAGGCGATGGCGAGGGCAGTTCCCCATGCCCCTGCCGCCAGTACGGTCATTTTCATGGAACGTTCACAAGCCCCAAATCTGCGTAATCCGCACGAAGCCACTCGCGCCGTCGCGGTGTTTCACCTTCGCCCAACCTGCGGGCGCGCCTTCCAGCAATTCCAGCGACACCCATTTTTCCGCCTGAAAAACGATGGCGGCGGTTTCATTGGCGGCCTGACGCACGTCCGCCAAATCAGCGGTGACGACGAGGGTACGTTCGCTGGATACCGCGCTCTCCTGAATCCAGGCAATCGTGCCTTCAGCGTCGCGTACCTTAACCCAGTCTTTCATTTTCGCGATCACTTCCAGCGGCGCGCCTGCCTTCGTGAGATACAGCTTCCTGCCCTGCGTCGAAGGCGCGTCGTAAAAAATGGCGACCGGCACGGCAACCGAACGGTATTCGAGCGCATGGGCGGCGTTGCCGAACAGACTGGCGGTTGCGGTAAAAGCGGTCATCAAAAGGGCAAAGGACAGGCGGGACATGGCGTGTGACCTCATCATCATTGCAGGGTGGTATTGGCGGGCGGAGTTTCTTCACTGGCGGGCGCGGCAACCTGCGCGGCTTGTGCCGCCTGCCGTTCCTGCAAGCGCGACAGATAAATCGCCTCGAAGTTGATGGGTTGCAACAGCACGGGCGCGAAACCGGCGCGCACGGTGGCGGTGGAAATGGCTTCGCGGGCGTAAGGTTGCAGGATGTTGGGACAGGCGACGGCGAGCAGCGGCTCGATTTCCTGTTCCGGCACATTCACCATGCGGAAAATACCGGCCTGGCTCACTTCGACGAGGAACAGGGTTTTTTCACCCAGTTTCGCCGTCACCGTCACGGTCAGCGTCGCGTCGTAGATGCCGTTGCCCAAGGGCGTGCCGCTGTTGTTCAACTGGATGTCCACCTTGGGTTCGCCGTGTTCCAGAAAAATATCCGGCGCGTTGGGCACTTCCAGCGAAAAATCCTTGACGTAGATTTTTTCGACGCCGAAAGCGGGGGCTTGTTGTTCCTGTGTTGCTGCTTCTTGTTCCTGTGCCATGAAAATTTCCTGAAAAAATTAAAAACCCAATAAAGGGAGAAGTTTACCCGCCCGGTCAAGGGCGTAAAGCTCATCGCAGCCGCCCACATGGGCGCTGCCGATGTAAATCTGCGGAACGGTGCGCCGCCGCGTGGCGTCCACCATCGCCGCCCGCTGTTCGGGATGCAGGTCGACGCGGATTTCCTCAATGTCCGTCACGCCCCGCGCCGCCAACAACTGTTTGGCGCGGATGCAGTAGGGACACACGGCGGTGGTGTACATCCGCACACGACTGGGGTTGCTCATTTTTTGTTCTTTGTCAGGGGCAGATTGGCGCGCTTCCAGGCGTCGATGCCGCCATCCAGAAAACAGGTATCGGTGAACCCCTGTTTCTGCAACTGCCCGCTGATTTGCCCGGAACGCACGCCGGAAGCGCAGACCACAATCAGCGGTTTCTCTTTCAGTTCGGCAAACTCGGCAATACGTGCGATAACGTCTTTGGCGGGAATGTTGCGCGCATCCGGCAAATGCCCCGCCGCGAACTCGCCCGCCTCGCGCACATCGACCACGACCGCGTCCTCGCGGTTAATCCGCAAAGTCACCTGATGGGCGCTCAACGCCTTGCCCTTGCGGTGCAAACTCGGCCAAACGAGCATGACCCCGCTAATGACAGCGATGGCGATGAGCGGGATATTGTTTTGGATAAACTCCATAGGCAGCACTTGATGGGACTCCGAAAAATTGAAAATAACGGGGCATTATAATCAGGTATCAGATGTCAGGGGTCAGGGATCAGGCAATGTCCCCGATTTTGATTCCTGATCATTGCTTCCTGATTTTTCCAATCTGCTCCGTCAGCAGCCTGTGCAGTTCGCTCCCCGGCGCTACGCGCGGCAGGAGTTTTTCCCAATACGCCGCCGCTTCCTGTTTTTCGCCCGCTTCCAACGCCGCCATGCCTGCCAGAAACAGGGCGCGGGCATTGTTCGGGTCGAGTTTCAACGCTTTTTCCAGCAGTTGCCGGGGCTTGCCGTTCAAGCGGGTTTCGGAGGACATGGCGAGCATTTCGGCGTAGTCCGCGAGCAGACCGGCATCTTCTTCGACGACGGCTTCGATGCGGGCAAAGGCGGCGGCGGCTTCCGCCGGACGGTCAAGTATCTTGTAGGCGCGGGCGAGCATCAGCCAGCCTTCCGGGTCATCGGGATTGGCTTCCAGACGCGCGGCGAGTTTTTCGACCATGCCGGCGATTTGCTCCGGCGTCATCTGCTGCCCTTCCGCCGCCTGCCGCGCGGCGGATTGCGCCAGTTCCGGCTGCAAGGCGAGGAGATTGCCCCACACGCCATACAGGGCAAACCCGCCCAAAACCAGCAGCAACACCAGCGCCACGGCAGTTTTTGTCGCGGGTCTGGATGTGGCAAGAGCGGTAGCGTCAGGACTGACCGCTTCCCGGTGTTCTTCGAGAATGCGGCGTTTGAGTTCGTCTTCCGCTTCGCCAAATTCCGCCGCCGTCAGATTACCCGCCGCCTGTTCCGCTTTCAGGTCATCCAGTTGTTCGCGCAGGACGGCGATGGCATGATGGGTCTCCGCGACAGGCGACATCCCGGCGGAGGCGCGGGAGAGCAGAGGCGGCAGCAGCAGGGCGGCGACGAGGACGGTCAGAACCAGCGCGGCGAGGAGAAAGGTCATCATGATGGAGGCGTTTTGGATGGATCAGGGGTAACAGGCGCTTCGCCCGCAAGCAAGGCTTCCGCAAGGCGTTTGTCCGCGTCGGAAAGCGCGTCGCCCGCGGCAATCTGCCGGTTGCGGCGGACGAGGTAATGGCGCAGCCCGAAAATGCCCGCGATGAAAAACAAGAGCGGCCCACCCCAGAGGAACAGGGTGATGTTCTTCACGGGCGGGCGGTAGAGCACGTAATCGCCGTAGCGCGTCACCAGAAAGTCGATGATTTCGTCATCGCTCTTGCCGGATTGAATCATGCCGCGAATCTGCTCGCGCAGGTCGTTGGCGAGGTCGGCGTTGGAGGCGGCGATGGTTTCATTCTGGCAGACGAGGCAGCGCAATTCGCCGGTGATGGCGAGCAGGCGTTGCTCCGTTACCGGGTCGGCGGCAAGCGGGCGGGCTTCTTCGGCGTTGGCTGAATTTGCCGCGAACAGGGCAAGGCAGAGGGTGAGCAGACGCAGGAGGTTCATTGATTCAATTCCGCAATCAGGGGCAGAAGTTTCTGTTCCAGCGCTTCGGGCGTGATGACGCCGATTTGCTTGAAACGGATGACCCCCGCCTTGTCAATCAGAAAAGTTTCCGGCACACCATACACGCCATAGTCGATGCCCACGCGACCATCAAGGTCGAGCACGGAGAGGGTGTAAGGGTCGCCGCGTTCCGCCAGCCATTGTTGCGCGCGTCCGGTCGCCAGTTGCTTTTCCTCGTCGGGCGTAAGCTTGCTGCTGTCCAGCCCGGCGTCGCCGCGCACTTCCTTGTAATTCAGCCCGACAATGGGGAGCAGATTGCGGCTGGCGAGCTTGACCAGTTCCGCGTGCTCCTCGCGGCAGGAAACGCACCACGACGCCCACACATTCAAGAGCCAGACCTTGCCGCGCAAGTCGGCGGGCGCGAAGGTCGCGTCCTTGCCCAATTGCGGCAACGAAAACTCCGGCGCGCTCTTGCCAATCAGCGGCGAAGGAATCTCACGCGGGTCGCGGGTCAGCCCGACTGCCAGCAGAGCCACCAGCAGGGCGAAGGCGACGAGGATCCAGACGAATTTGTTGTTCATGATGCGGCTTTCTGCGCGGGGTTGTTACGACGGGTGGCGCGATCGCGTGCAGGTTGGGTCAGTGAAGCGTAACCCGATATTTCTGCCTTAAACGCACGAGCCGATGGGCTGGAAACGGGGGATGTCGGGTTGCGCCTGCGGCTTACCCAACTCGCGTCGCTGTTAATTGTCTTCATCTGCTTCTTCGCCATACGCTACGCCGAGGTCAATATGGACAGCCAGCAGCTTTCCTGCGGCGTCGACCGTGCCGACGATGCTGTAAGCGCCATCGCCCCAGCCGGAATGGGTCATTACCACATTTTCGCCTTGGGTAGCGTTGGGCATGACGATATTGGCGCTACCTTTAATCAGATGTTTCGGGGAATCCATGAGGCTGAACCACAAATCCTCTTTGCCGTTATTGAACAGCTTTGCGTACCAATCTTTATGGTCAGGCATGGCGGTCGCGATGGCTTCACTGTCGGCAAAAGCAACCGTACCCGCATCCACGAACACCATCAGATGCTCGGCTTCATCGGAGAAGGGGATGGCGCCATTCTCGTCAAAAAGCACCAGTCCTGCGGGTTTGGCATCGGAGAACACGACGCTAAGGTAGGCTTCGCGGAAGTGATTGGGTTCAACCTCGCAGATGGTGACGAATACTGGATACGTTCCCGCGGGTACATTGATTACAGCGATTGCATCGCCAAGACCCACGAAGGGGTCGCTTGCTTCCAGTTTTCCAGAAGGAAGTATCAGATTTCCCAAGGGATGCACCGTTAATGACCCGGCGGGGCTGGAAGATTGCAAGGCATAGAACTGCGGGGAATTCAAGGTAGATTTGCCGATGGAAGACGAGGAATCTTTTTGAGCGTCGCGCGCGCAAGCGGCAGATAACAGGGCGGTCAGCACGGCAAAAAACGCGGCAAAAACCCTGGGTATCCAAACGACTTTGGCTTTCATGATACGGCTTTCGGGTTGTTACGGCGAATACGATACCGCCGGTCAAGCATGGCGATCAATCCGCCCAATGCCATGAGGATGCAACCGCCCCAAATCCAGTCGACCAGCGGCTTGTAATAGACGCGCATCGCCCATTCGGTTTCCGGGTGGGCGCGGTCGATGGGTTCGCCCAGCGACACATAAACGTCGCGCAGGATTCCGGCGTCGATGGCGGCTTCGGTCATGGGCATGGCGGAGCTATGGTAAATGCGTTTTTCCGGCAACAGACGACGTTGAAAACGGTCGTTTTTGCTCAATTCCACGTCGCCCTGCCATGCCAGATAATTGGGGCCTTTGACCTGCCGGACGCCGAGAAAGCGGAAGGTATTTCCGGCAACGCTCACGCTGTCGCCGGGCGCCATTTTCACGTCTTTTTCTTCCTCATAGCCGCCGACGATGGTCACGCCCGCCACAAACACAGCGACGCCGATGTGGGCAAGGTGCATCCCCCAGAAATGGCGAGGCTGTTTCAGGATGGACGCGATAAAGCTGCCGCTGCCTTGTGTTGCTCTGGCTTGGCGGATGAGGTGCAGCAGGGCGGTGAGGACAATCCAGACGGCGGCGAAGATGCCCAGCCCCACAAACGGCGTCCAGTCGCCATAAGCGAAGGGCAGCGCGATGGCGACAATGATCGCTACGGCAAGCGCCCATTTCAGCAGACGGGCGATTTCCGGGATGGACGCCTGTTTCCAGCGGGCGAACGGCCCGACGCCGATCAAAAACAGGAGCGGCGTCATAATGGGTACAAACACGGCGTTGAAGTAAGGCGGGCCGACGGAAATTTTGCCCACGGCGAGGGCGTCGATGATGAGCGGATAGAGTGTGCCCAGCAGCACCGTGCCGGTGGCGACGACCAGCAGCACATTGTTGGTGAGCAGCAGGGATTCACGCGAAAAGAGTCCGAAGCGTCCGCCCAGTCCAACTTTCGGCGCGCGCCAGACAAAGAGCGCGAGGGACGCGCCGATGACGACGACCAGAAAGGCGAGGATGAAAATGCCGCGTGAAGGGTCGCTGGCGAAGGCGTGTACCGAGGTCAGCACGCCGGAGCGCACGAGAAAAGTACCGAGCAGGGAGAGCGAGAAGGTGGATACCGCCAGCAGCACCGTCCAGTTTTTGAAGCCGCCACGTTTTTCCGTGACCGCCAGCGAGTGAATGAGCGCCGTACCCGCCAGCCAAGGCATGAAGGAAGCGTTTTCCACCGGATCCCAGAACCACCAGCCGCCCCAGCCCAGTTCGTAATACGCCCACCATGACCCCATCGCGATGCCCAGCGTGAGAAACACCCACGCCGCCATCGTCCAGGGGCGCGACCAACGCGCCCATGCCGCGTCGAGCTTGCCGGACATCAACGCCGCGACCGCAAAGGCGTAGGCGACGGAAAATCCGACATAGCCCATGTACAGAAGCGGCGGATGGATGACGAGACCGGGGTCTTGCAACATGGGATTCAGGTCGCGTCCTTCCGGCACACCCGGCAACAGGCGCAGGAAGGGATTGGAGGTGCATAAAATGAACAGCAAAAATCCCGCCGCCACCAGACAGAGCACGCCAATGACCCTTGCCCGCATGGTTTCCGGCAGCGCGCGCGAAAAGAGGCGCACCAGCAGCGTCCACCAGGTCAGCATCAAGAGCCAGAGCAGAAGCGAGCCTTCATGCCCGCCCCACACGCCCGCGACGCGATAAACGAGGGGCAGCAGGGAATTCGATTGCTCCGCGACATAGCGCACCGAAAAATCATTTTGCGTAAACGCCCAGGTCAGGCAGAGGTAGGAGAACGTGACCAGCAACGCCAGCGCCAGCGCGCCGGGTTTGGCAAGGGCAATCCAGGGCGCGCGGTTTTTTTGCGCGCCCCAAAGAGCGAGAACGCCGGTACTGGCGGCGACCAGCAGGGCGAGGATGAGGGCGAAATGACCGAGTTCGGGTGTCATGGGGTTCAGGGATCAGGTGGCAGGGTACAGGCGCGTCATTGAGGCTGTTTTTTTAATTCGGAATACATTTCGCAACTCTTCTCATCGTGCAATTTGCAGAGCTTATCGAAAATTTCCAGTGCTTTGGACATGTCAGGTTCGACGCCAATATCAAATCCTCCGGCATATATCATTCCAAGAACCGAACACCCACGCGCATCGTTGCCCTCACAAGCCTTTTTGAAAATTTCAAAAGCTTTAAGGTTATCTGCTTCCACACCAAAAGTCCTTGACCTTACTACGGATTCTTTCCATTCTGGCGGTTCAAAGTAAACCGAACCCCAAAGTGTGCAACATTCAGATTTACCAAGATTGCAGGTTTTTTCTGCACTATTAATAAAGGTTTCGACGTTAAGCACTTTGTTACGGTCAGTAACGTCAATGCATTCAAGCACAGGCATAACGCCCTTTGCGATAGCCCAAGCAACGTCTTCCGTAACATTTCCTTGAGCAAACGCAGACGAAACAAGCAGTGTTAATACGGATAGCATCCATTTCATAATGTTTTCTTTCAGATGGCGGGCGGCAGAGCCAAGGCGGGTTCCGGCTTGGGGGCGGATTCAGATGTGCCACCCCCCACACCTTTCTCGTGCGCTTTTTGCAGGGCTTGCGCGGCTTCGGGCGGCATGTAGTTTTCGTCGTGTTTGGCGAGCACTTCCTGCGCGACGAAGATGCCTTCGTCGTTCAGGCGTCCTTGCGTGACCACGCCTTTGCCTTCTGAAAACAGGTCGGGCAGGATGCCTTTGTAATGGACGTTGATGCGCGCTCTGGTATCGGTGACGACGAAGCTCAAGGTCACGCCGTCCGCCTGTCGCGTGAGCGAACCCGTTTCCACCAGTCCGCCGATGCGAAAGAGTTTGTTTTTGGGCGCTTTGCCTTCCTTGACATCGGTGGGGGAATAGAAAAACGCCATGTTGTCGTTCAAGGCGGAAAACACGAAAAAGGCAATCAGCGCGAGCGCCGCCAGCGCGCCGGTTATCAGGAGCAGACGTTGGTGACGCGCTCTCATCGGGATGCTCCGGTTTCTGTTTTGGCTTCCGCGCGCAGTTGTCGGGCGAGGCGGGTGACAATCCGCCGGTGCTGCCGCGCCGCGAGCCAGGGTTCCGCGACCATGAGCAGCGCGGTCATGCCGAACGACCCCCAGACATAAAGCCCGTAGCCGCCCATGTGGAGAAAATCGGAAAAGCTGTTCCAGTACATTGGGAAATTACCTTTTGTGGGTGGTGTATCCAATCAACGCAAGCTGTCTTTTTACCATCATTTTGCCTTTGCCTGCGCGATCGGGGCGATCGGGGCGTTCTGCGTGAGCAGCGTCTTCACCCATTCCGTATGGCGTTCGCGTTCCAGAATAATGCCGCGCGCGCGGGTCAACACCACGGCGATGGTGTACATCCACATGGCGAGGGCGCAGAACAGCATCCCCCAGAGCATGATGGCGGCCATCGACGAGCCTTTGGAAAGGGAAACGGACGCGCCCTGATGCAGGGTGTTCCACCACTTCACCGAGAAATAAATGATGGGGATATTGACCACGCCGACCAACGCCAGCAGCGCTCCCGCCTTGTCCGCGCGGCGTGGGTCGTCGATGGCGCGGGTCAGGGCGATGAAGCCGATGTAGAGAAAGAGCAAAATCAGTTCCGAGGTCATGCGGGCGTCCCACACCCACCACGCGCCCCACATCGGCTTGCCCCAGAATGCGCCCGTCCACAGCGAAACGAAAGTGAACAACACGCCGGTGGGCGCCAATGCCGCCGCCATCATGCCGGACAGCCGCGTGTTGAACGCCAGCCCGATGGCAGCCCAGAACGCCATCACCACGTAGATGAACATCGACATCCACGACGCGCCGACATGCACAAAAATGATGCGATACCCCTCGCCCTGCTGAAAATCCGTGGGCGCGACCAACAGACCAAGCCACAGCCCGACCACGCCGAACAGGGCGGCGAGCGCCCAGAACCAGGGGATCAGCTTGCCCGCCAGCGGATAAAACGCGGACGGGGCGGAAAATTTGTACCAGTTTATTTTCATCGTCATTCCAGGGCGATTTTAAGCGCCGCCGCCGCCGCCCAGGGCGCAAACGCGACGCCGCCAACGGTCAATGCCGCCAGCAAAAAAAGATGCGCGTTCGGACTGATGCCGCTCATGCTGGCGTCCACTGCCCCCGCGCCGAAAATCAGCACGGGAATATACAGGGGCAGCACCAGAAGGGAAAGCAGTACGCCGCCGCCGCGCAGCCCCAGCGTGAGCGCCGCGCCAATCGCGCCGATGCCGGACAAGGCAGGCGTACCCAGCAAAATCGAACCCGCCAGTATGAGCAAGGTATCGCCCGGCAAATCAAATTGCAGCCCCAGAAGCGGCGCGAGTATCGCCAGCGGCAAACCGGAAACCAGCCAGTGCGCCAGGGTTTTGCCCAACACGACAAACCCAAGCGGATAGGGCGCCAACGCCAGTTGCTCCAACGCGCCGTCGTAAAAATCGTCGGCAAACATGCGCGGCAGCGAAAGCATGGTCGCCAGCAACGCCCCCACCCACAACACGCCGGGCGCCAGCCGCCGCAACAAATCCGTTTCCGGTCCCACGCCCAACGGAAACAGACTCGCCACGATGATGAAGAAAAACAGCACCGAAGCTAAATCCGCCGGACGGCGCAACGCCAGACGCAAGTCGCGGGCGATGATATGGAGGATGACGTTCATGGTTCAGAAGACGAAAGACAGAAGGCAGGTCGTGAAAATGCCCAATGCGTAACGCCACGCCCCTCGCGGGAAGGAGCGGGGCGAAGGGAGCGACGCTTTACCATGTTGTCACTTGACGGATGTATCGACACATGCGGCTATTATTGCACAGACCCGCCGGCGTTTCTTCCGGTGGCGTAACGAGGGGCGCAAGAGAGGTAACGCAAGGGGCGATTTGAAAAAGTGGCGGAAGCGTCCCGCGCCCGTTAGTCGTGACCCTGCGGCGGCGAGGAAACGTCGCTCACTGGCTCCGCGTCCCCTGAATTCGGAATGATGACGCGCACGGTTTCTTCCAACGCCTGCTGACACTGCGGTTCACTGATCACCCCCGCTTTGAGCATCCGTTCCAGCACGATTTTCTGACGCGCTTTCGCGCGGGGTGGGTCGACGACCGGATTAAAGAGTGACGGCGCTTTGGGCACACCGGCGAGCATCGCGGTTTCCGCCAGCGTGAGGTCGTCAAGCGACTTGCCGAAATAGGTTTGTGCTGCCGCCTCGAAGCCATACGCCGCGTGACCAAGGTAAGTATGGTTGATGTACAACTCAAGAATCTGGTCTTTGCTGAAGTTGAGGTCAATCTTGTACAGCAACAAAACTTCGGACAATAGGCGTCGCAATTGCCGCCCCTCCAGCCTGAAAAAATAGCGCGCCAAGTGCGCGGTAATCGGTGAAAATCCGCCCAGAATGCCCCGCCGCTCATAAAAATGCATGTCTGCCGCAGCGATGATGGCTTGTTTGAGGTGAACGGGAACCTGCTCGATCCTGACTTTAACCTGCAAACACCGGGAGTCATCAGCCCACGTCGCGCACGCTGGCGCGTCGCCCAACCCCTCAAGCGGAGGCAGTTCGAGCCAGAGCGACGTCAGGTAGACAGACGCCACGGTCAGCGCCACCGTCACTACCGTCAGCGCCCCCATCAGCACGGCAAACGCGCTGATCGCCAGTACGCGAAATGTTTTTGCGATCATTTTCCGGTTTTCAAAGAAAAATAGAAATACGCCAAATTTTCTAAAGGTGAATCAGTTTCCCACATACTGTGAGAGGTAATATTGAATGGAGGATTGAACCGCCAAACTATAGGCATTTTGTCCTTCTGGGGCTTTTGCTGGAGCCATTGTTTTTACAAAAACCCGCTTTTTTCCCACAGCCGCATCAATATAGATAACAAATACGGGCGCGTGTCCAGGATTCTCTGCGTTAGTATAGAAAGCACGTTCATATTCTTTTGCGCCGGACTTCTCAAATTGGTCTCGATCTACCACTGACTGACTGATGTTTACGGCGTTTTCAGCGACAGTAGCTGCGCCAGTAGTTCCACCGAGCATGTTTGCGACGGTTTTTCGCAACGTCGACTGTATATTTCGGTATACAACCATATGATAGATTGAGATGCTGGGCATGACACTTCCGCCCATTGCAAGTTTCTCATAGGCAAGACGTCGAAATAACTGTGTCATTGGAGGATCAAGCGTTTGATCGCCATGCCGGTAGATGCCGTACCCTTTACTTGTGATCAGCAGACTAAATACTTCGCTCTCTTTCTCCGTTGCAGGTCGGAGATCAATCACTTGAACCGACGAGGACTTATCGACGCCAGAAAGGTCAACACGCGTTACTACAGGCGCACAAGCATTCAACAACAACAGAACAAGCAGCAGTAGTTTCTTCATTCTCCATCTCCCATATGGATGAAAATTTGCAACGAAGAAAATTCGTGGGCACACCACAATTTCCAGTCAAACAGTACGCCGGATTCCGCTTTTTCATTTTCATGAGCCAATTTGCCACTCCCCAAATGATGTATTCCCGGCATCATCTCAAGCCCCAAGACGCAATTCGCGCACCCGCGCCGATGGAATCTCCACCGGCTGATGCGTGGTCAGCGCCGCCAGTCCGCCGCGTTGCAGATGTCCGCCGATGATGTCCGCGAGCCAGCTTACCGCCTGCGTATCCAGCGCCACGAAAGGCTCGTCGAGTATCCATAACGCCCGTCGTTCATGCACCAGACGGGAAAGCGCCACCCGCCGTTTTTGACCTTGCGAGAGATAGCGACAGGCGAGGTCTTCGCGTCCCGCCAGACCGACCCGTTCCAGCGCGTCCAGCGCCGCGTCCTCGTCCAGCGTTTCGCCCGCCAGACGCGCGCTGGCGCGCAGATTTTCCAGCGGCGTCAGGTCTTCCTTGATGGCATTCTGGTGTCCGAGATAACACAACTCGGCATGAAACTCCCCGCCCAGATTGCGGATATTTTCGCCCCGCCAGAGAATTTCACCGGCGGCAGGCGGCGTCAGCCCGCACAACATTCGCAACAGCGTCGTCTTGCCCGCCCCGTTTTTGCCCTGCAAATACAGCAGTTCCCCCGCGTCCAGACCAAAGCCCACGCCATGAAACAGGCGACGCTCGCCGCGCAGACATTCCAGATTCAGGACTTTCAGCATGGCGTCAGGATTTCAGTGTTTGTAGCGTTTATGACAACTGCGGCAGCTTTCCTGCACCGGCGCATAAGCGGCGCGTACCGGCTCGACGGAACGACCTTCGGCGGCGGCCAGCAAGGCCTCCACCGCTTGCAGAAATTTGTCGCGCTCGGCGGTGAAGGTCTCCGTCTCCCGCCACAGCGCGTCATCCGTCTTGCTGGGCGGATACTGGGTATCCGCCCCGAAATACGCCCACGGCGCGTCCTTGACCGCCGCCAGTTGGCGGGCATGGGTGAGGAAACTTTCCGCCTCATACCCATCCTGCCGCAACTGAATCCCCATCGGCTCAAAACTCCGCAGAATATCCTTGAACGCCTGCTGCCGATGCGCCACCGGCTGACCGGGACGGGTATCTTCAACCTCGCCGCAGGCGACGAGAAAGATTGGAAGGACGAGCAGGAGCAGGTTTTTTTTATGCGGCATGGGATGAAAATGGAGAATGAGTCGGGGTCGCCATCATATCAGAGGACAGAAGCCGAAACCGTTGCATGGTTGCAGGGGCGGTTCACGAACCGCCCCTACAAGGTAGGGTCAAGGTAGGGCACGCTCTCCGAGCGCGCCGCAGGCTGCTGACAAAGTTGCACAGAGCGTTTTTTTGAGTGAAGGTTTTCCTGGGAACGCCAGCGTCCACGCTGGCAGCGGTGTTTGTGCGGCAATCCGCGCTCAA